>DASYTU010000114.1:0-18304 GCA_036001925.1 Actinoplanes sp. | reverse complement strand
CGATGGCCTTCACACCGGCAGCATCGATCGTGGCCGCCAGCAACCGACGATCATGGCAGGCGTACCACCAGATGATGTTGAACAGAATCGCTGCCAGTTCGAACGCGATCCCGTGGAAGACGACGCGGTGCGCTGTCCGTGTCCGTGGCGGAAAGCCTGGGCCAGGACTGCGGCGGCGAACGGCAGGAACGCGATGTCCATCAGCAACACGGTGTTCAGGAACAGCACCACCCGGTCGGCACGACGGATGTGGTCGAACATGACGTGATGGTTCGCCCATATCTGCCCGATCATCAGCATGAAGGTGACGACATACGCCAGGTACGACGGCCAGAGCGTGGTGAGGCCGTGCAGCAGGTGCTGGGTGTCTTCCGGCGGCCGAATCTCCAGGACAAGCAGAGTGACGGCGATCGCGATGACCCCGTCGCTGAACGCGACGATCCGGACGGGATCGCGTTCCACGCCGAATGGGGTTGACCTTCCTGATTCCCGAGGAGGCTCTGTCACCGCCCCAGCGTGAGGCAGCAGACTCATTCCCGCGACGGTCTTACCGGTTCTGGTGGCCGCCAGCGCGCCTCTTCATTCCGCCGGGATGAGCCACCGCTTGGACCGGCGGTGGAGGCTGAGCGGCAGGACAGACGCCTATACACCTGGCTGTGCCGACCGCGAGACCCGCGTGTCGGGTCAGCGCTGACCACGATCTGGCGGAGGTGCCCATGCACGGCTGGCTGCTGTGGGGACTTGTTCTTCCCATCCTTGTCGTCGTCGCGGGAGTGGTCGCCCGTCGACGCCGGAACGGTCGTCGCTGACGGGCGGTCTTGAACAGCCAATCCAGCTAGGCGGTGGTTCTGGTCGCCGTGCCGCCGGAGTGGAAGTCTGAGGGTCGACGAGGCCTTCGTCGGAGCGCATGAGCTGTAACACCGCCCGGGCCGTGATAACCAACCGCGATAGAGGAGCGATCGGGAGCGGCGAGACCGATGGATACCAACGTCGTGGACAACTCGGAAGCCAGCCGCTTCGAGCTACACGTTCAGGGCGAAGTGGTGGGCTTTCTGGATTACGAGCGCACCGGCGAGATCGTGTCCTTCACCGAGCTGACGACCGATCTGCGCCGGGCCGGACAGGGCTTGGGCCTGGTGCTGGTCCGCAAGGCCCTGGACGCGGTCGGCGCCGAGGGGCGGTCCGTGCTGCCGGTGTGCCCGTTCGTGCGCGACTTCATCGAACGACACCCCGTGTACCTAGACCTGGTGCCCCCCGAGCAACAGCAACGATTCGAGCTTTGACCTGTCCCAAAAGCGTGATCCAGCCGGATACTCCCAGGAAGGCGGCGGCGACGGCGGACAGGATATCCCGGCGGTGGCGGGTCCGGTCTAGTGTCTGGTCATGGAGCTGTACTGGTGGTCGATCGAGGTCCTGGACGGGCCGACCGGCTCCGCACGCGGCTGGAAGGACGCGCAGGTCGGTGCGCTGACCGAGGCTGCGATCACCAACGGAGCCTATGACTGGCACTGGCACACCCACTCGTGGGGCGTGCTGTTGGAGATCGCTTTCGCGAGCGACGAGCGCTGGCAGGTGTTCCGGGATCTGCCGGCCGTTCGGGCGGCCCTCGACGCGGTGCCCGATCCCGTGAACGGCCTGCTCATCTACCCGGGCCGCGGCGGCAGTTCAGGTCGGAACCAGCCACGCCGGCCCCGGCCGATCGCCGGCGCGGGGGCTGCTCCGCTGCCTGAGGAAGACATCCCGATTCTGCACGCCGTCGCGGAGGGACAACCACCGAGCGGCCCAGCCTGGGTCGCCTGACCGCAAGACACACCGCTGCGTGGACACCTGCCGGGCGAAGGGCACGTCGGCCGCGGAAAGCTGCCCCATCGCAAAGGTCAGGCGGGCGGCAGACGGAAGTGGTCGCCGACCATGCCGGCGATCTCCTTCACGGAACGGGAGCCATCCACGACGATGACCGTACCGCCGAGCTCGGCGGCCCGCTGCCGCACGTGTTCGGCGAACAGGATGTCGCGTCGCATCCAGTTCGCGAACGCCCGCGCCGGGTGCGCGCAGTCCTTCAGGTACGGGGCCACCCACTCCCGCCGGCGGTAATGGCTCAGCTGGAAATCCGGTGTCGGCACGACCCAGATCGCGCGCTCCATCGGGACATCGATGCGACGCAGGAGTTCAGGCAGCAGGTCGGCACCCTCGACCAGGACGCGCGGTGCGGAGGGAATCTCCTCGAGCAGGAAGTCGAACTGCTCGCGGTAGAAGCCCACCTCCCGCAAGGCCTGCCACCGCGGCGGCCGGGCCAGGCGCTCACACGTCCCGAGCTCGGTCAATTCGGCGAAGGCGGGCGGTCGTGACCGCGCCATCTTCGCCAGCCGCCGGTCGGCCCCGGCATCGCACTCGAAGTGCACGAGGCCGTGGCGTGCCGCGAGCAGCGCAGCGATCGAACTCTTCCCGGCGCAGGGTGAGCCACCGATCCAGTACATCGGTCAGGCCCTGAGGCGGTTGCGGAGGATCGCCACACCCGGGCCGTCCAACTCGGCCAAAGCGACCGCGCGGCCGGTCATGGCCATCGCCAGTGCCTCCGCCGGACCGGCCAGCACCGGGCCGGAACCCCACGACCAGTCCAGGTCGGTCGCCTCG
Source organism: Actinoplanes sp. (assembly GCA_036001925.1). Taxonomy (GTDB): domain Bacteria; phylum Actinomycetota; class Actinomycetes; order Mycobacteriales; family Micromonosporaceae; genus Actinoplanes. Next base: position 15,670 of record DASYTU010000114.1, on the reverse strand, counting down.
AAGCGGAGGCCGGCGAGCCTGCGCCTCGGTGCGAAGCCGATGGCCCGGCCGCCGACCAGGAAGTCCAGCGACACCCGCAGGCGTCCGAGCTGCAGGCCATGCGGCAGGCCCAGCGGGCGGCGCATGTCCTGGCCGTGCACCTGCAGGTCGGTGAGCTGTCCGGCGTAGCCGACGACCGGTGGCCGGAACGGGTTGTCCGCGTTCTCCCGCAGCGCGGCGGCGATGTCGGCGGCCGGGCGCGTCGCCACCAGGACGGCCAGGCGCGCGCTCGCCCGGTGGAGGCGGAAACCGCTGCGCAGGATCAGCGGCAGCAGCAGGGTCGGCGGCGTCTCGATCGCGGCGAGCAGGTGCCCAGCGACCTGCTTGACCGTCCAGCCCGCGCAGAGGCTGGGCATGTCCAGCTGGGATGGGCTGAGCGAGTCGATCAGGTCGGCGACCCGCCGCCGCTCGTCCGCGATCGCGGCGAGAACGTCCACGACGCGACACTATCCGTAGATGGTGTCCTCGTAGGCCGGGCCGTAGTACCGCTCGAGGACCGCCATGTCGTCGTCGGGACGCTCGAGCGCCTTGGCGATCTCGGGGCGCGACGCGGCCGCGGATGGCTGCCATGTGTCCGGCTTCCACAGCGCCGACCGCAGGAACGCCTTCGAGCAGTGGTAGAAGACTTCCTCGATCGCCACGAGCAGGGCCAGCACCGGCCGATGGCCTTTCACCCGCATGCGGTCGAAGAAGTCGGCGTCCCGTACCAGAGATGCTCTGCCGTTGATCCGCAGGGTGTCGCCGCGGCCCGGCAGCAAGAAGATCAGGCCGACGTGCGGGTTGTCGATGATGTTGTGGAACCCGTCCGCGCGGCGGTTGCCGGGCCGTTCCGGAATGGCGATCGTGGCGTCGTCGAGGACGAGCGCGAAGCCCGGCGGGTCACCCTTGGGGGATACGTCGCAGGTGCCGTCCGCCCCGGCCGTCGCGACCAGGCAGAACGGCGACGCGGCCAGCCACTGCTTGTCGAGGTCGTGGAGCACCGGCCGGACCTTGCCGGCCACCCGGGGCAGCGGCGTGCCGAGCAATTCCCGCAGCTCATCGTGCGTCGTGATCTCGTGCATGCCGTCGACGGTACTAGCGGCGGTCACCGGGCGTCTTGACCCCAGGACCGGGGCGCGGCGACAGTCGAGTCATGACGGAGGCGCCGGCGACTCTCTGGCGCAACCGGGACTTCAACCTGCTGTGGGTCAGCCAGTCCCTTTCGGACCTGGGCACGGCCATCTCGGCTCTCGCCGTACCGTTGCTGGTGCTGGCCCTGACCAGCTCGCCGGTGCAGGCCGGCCTCGTCGGCACGATCGGCCTGGTGGTGACCGTGTTGTGCCGTCTGCCGGCCGGCGTACTGGTCGACCGCGTCGACCGGCGCCGGATCATGCTGGTCTGCGACGCGGTCCGGCTGGTCGCCTACCTCGCGCTCGGCGTCATCATCCTGGACGGCAAGTCGTCGCTCGCGGCCGTTATCGCCGTCACCGTGGTCGGTTCGGCCTGCAACGCGTTCTTCGGTACGGCGGAGCATTCGTCCCTGCGGAACATCGTCGCGCGCGGTCAGCTGCCGACGGCGGTCGCCCGCAACGAGGCGCGCGCGTACGCCACGTCGCTGGCCGGACCGCCGATCGGTGGTCTGCTGTTCGGGCTCGGCCGATCGTTGCCGTTCTTCGGCGACGCGCTGACGTTTCTGGGCTCGTTCGCCGGTGTCGCCATGGTCCGGGGGCCGCTGCAAGAGCCGCGTGCGGGGAAACCGGCCGGGCACGCGGCGGCGCTCGTCGAGGGTCTGCGGTTCGTGTTCGGCAACCCGTTCCTGCGGGCGATCCTGCTGATCGCCGCGCCGCTGAACCTGGCGATCAACGGCATCATCTTCACCATCATCGTGACCCTGCAGCGGCACGGCGTCCCGCCGGCGTTCATCGGCATGGTCGAGACGGTCGTCGCGGTTGGCGGCCTGCTCGGCGCGCTGGCCGCGCCCAGGCTGCAGCGCCGGCTGCCACTGCCGGTACTCATCCGCGGCATCTGCTGGTCGGCGGCGGGATTCATGGCGATCAGCGCGCTGCTGACGTCGAGCGTGGCGGCCGCCGCGCCGGTGGCGATCGCGGTGTTTCTCGGTCCCGCGTCCAACGCGGCGCTCTTCGGCCACCAGGCCGCGATCACCCCGGACCGGCTGCAGGGCCGCGTGGTGAGCGTCGTCATCGTGGTCGCCACCTCGGTGTCGGCGGCGGCGCCGCTGATCGCGGGCGTGTTGATCGCGGCGTGGGGCAGTCCGGCGGCGGTCCTGGCGTTCGCGGCGGCGGTCGGCGGATCGGCCGTCGCCGCGACGATGAGCCGCGGCATCCGTTCGATGGAACCGATCACCGAGCTGGCCACCCGGTGCTGATCCACGCCGGGCCGGAGCTGGCCGAGCGTACGGTCGCCGCCTATCCGGTGCTGGCCGGCCGGTAAAGCGCCACGGCGTGCGCGGCGTCCTCGGCGACCAGGTCCACATTGATGGCCGCGCCGGCGCCGAGACCCGCCCCGGCCGACGTGATCACCTGGGCCATCGGGTCGGCGACGTTGCCGGCCACCCACACCCCGGGCACCGCGGTCCGGCCGGTCGGATCCTCGGCCGGCAGGAACGTCCCGATGCCAATCGGGTGCTCCTCGATGGTCAGCCCGAGTCCCGGTACGGCATGAGCCTGCGCGCGGGTCGCCACCACGAGCGCGTCCCGGGCCACGACCGTGCCGTCGGCAAGTCGTACGCCGTCGTCGCCGACCTCGATGACCTTCTGGTTCACGACAGTCACGCCGCGCCCGGCCAGCTGCCGGGCCTGCTCCTCGCCGGGCTCGGGAGCAGTGTGCCGGAACAGCGTCACCTCCTGGCTCCATTGCCGCCAGAGCAGCGCCTGGTGCACGGACATCGGCGACGCCCCGATGATCCCGATCGCTTTGCCACGCACCTCGTAGCCGTGACAGTACGGGCAGTGCAGCACGGTGCGGCCCCAGCGTTCCCGCAGGCCGGGAATGTCCGGCAGCTCGTCGGAGACCCCCGTGGTGACGAGTAGCCGGCGCGCCCGCCGGACGGAGCCGCCGGCGAGCGTGACCTCGAAGAGGTCTCCTCGCTGTGCCGACATCACCCGATCCTCGATCACCTCGCCGCCGAAGCGGCGCACCTCCGCGCGTCCGGCCGTCGCGAAGTCCGCCGGCGTCATCCCGTCGCGGGTGAGGTAGTTGTGGATGCCGCTGGCGGGGGCGTTGCGGGGTTGTCCCGCGTCCACCACGAGGACCGAACGCAGCGCCCGGGCCAGCGCCACGGCGCCGCTCAGCCCGGCGGGACCGCCACCTATCACGATTACGTCGTATGTCATGCGAACACGGTGACGACGGTTCGGAGCTGGTGGCAAACTTCATTGCCATGACGGCAAACAACGACGTCCTGGCCGGCGTCGGCCCGCGGCTGCGGGCGCTGCGCCACGAGCAGGGCGGCACACTGGCCGACCTGTCCGCGGCCACCGGAATCTCGGTAAGCACGCTGTCCCGGCTGGAATCCGGGCGGCGCCGGGCGACGCTCGAGCTGCTGCTGCCGCTGGCCCGGGCGTACCGGGTGCCCCTCGACGACCTGGTCGGCGCGCCGCCGACCGGCGATCCGCGGGTCTACGCGCGTCCGATCAGCCGGAACGGCCAGACCATCCTGCCGCTGTCCCGCCAGGCCGGCGGCCTGCAGGCGTTCAAGCACCTCATCCCGGCCGGGCCGGTCGCGGAGCCGACCCCAAAGACCCACGAGGGCTACGAGTGGCTGTACGTGCTCGCTGGCCGCCTGCGCCTCGTCCTTGGCGAACACGACCTCGTCCTGCCGGCCGGGGAGGCGGCCGAGTTCGACACCCGGGTGCCGCATTGGTTCGGCCGCGCGACCACCGACGCCGTCGAGATGCTCAGCATCTTCGGCCCGCAAGGCGAGCGGATGCACGTACGCGCACGTTCCACGCGCCGATGACGGTGGCCGCACTCGCCCGCCGCATCCTGGCGGCGGCCACGGATCATCCGCTGCGCGTGGCCGTCGACGGCCGGTCCGCGGCCGGCAAGACCACGCTGGCGAACGCGCTCGCCGGCGAACTGCGCAACCGAACCCCGCGGACGGTCATCCGGGCCGAGCTCGACTATTTCATGAGGATGGTCGAGGACCGGGACGCGTACCCGTACGACTCGCCCGAGAGCTACTACCTCGACACGTGGGACTACCCGGCGATCCGCGCCCAGCTGCTGATCCCGCTGGGACCCAGCGGCGGCCGGCGCTACCGGGCCAACCCGCGAGACCCGGAGGAGACCGCGCCGGACGACGCGATCTTGCTGGCCGACGGCGTCTTCCTCCAGCGGCCGGAGCTGGACGAGCACTGGGACCTGCGGATCTACCTCGACGTCGGGCTCGACGAGTCGGTGCGTCGCGGCGTCGACCGCGACCGGCACTGGATGGGCTCGGCGGCCGAGGCCGAGCGGCGCTACCGCACCAAGTACCTGCCCGGCGAGGAACGTTACCTGGCCGAGGTGCGGCCCCGCGACCGCGCCCAGATCGTGGTGGACACGATGGATCCAGCCCGGCCGCGGATCGTCCGCTAGCGCGCCGGCCGGCCGGGAGCTCTCTCGTCATCGGTAGAGTTGGCGTCCGTGACCGACTCTTCCCGCACCGGATCGGCGCTGCCCGCCGTGCGCGACGTCGTCGACGCCCTCGACCGCCGCTATCCCCGGAGCTGGGCCGAGGAGTGGGACCGCGTCGGCCTCGTCCTCGGTGACTTCGACTGCACGGTCGCGAAGGTGCTGTGCGTCGTCGACTGCGTACCCGAGACGGTCGATCAGGCCCTGGCCGTCGGGGCGAACCTGATCGTGGCGCACCATCCGCTGCTGCTGAAGCCGGTGTCGTCGGTTGCGCCGGACACGTACAAGGGCCGCATCATCCACCGGCTGATCCGCGCGGACGTCGCGCTGTACGCGGCCCACACCAACGCCGACGTCGCCAACCCGGGCGTCTCGGATGCGCTGGCCGCCCGCCTCGACCTGCTGAATCTGCGTCCACTCGTACCGGCCGAAGGGGCGGGGGAGGGCGGCGGTCGCGGGATCGGCCGGATCGGCGTGCTTGCCGCGCCCATGGTGCTCGACGAGTTCGTCGGTTACTGCGCCCGGAAGCTGCCGCCCACGTCCGGCGGGGTACGCGCGGCCGGCGACCCGGAGCGCATGGTCCGGACCGTGGCGGTCTGCGGCGGTGCCGGCGACCAGTTCCTGCCACACGCCACCTCCGCCGGGGTGGACGCGTACGTCTGCGCCGACCTGCGGCACCATCCCGCCAGCGAACACGTCGCGGCCGGCGGCCCGGCGCTGATCGACGTCGCCCACTGGGCGAGCGAGCGCCCGTGGCTCGATGACGTCGCCGAATGGCTGCGCGGGCAGTTCCCGGTCGAGGCGATCGTTTCCGATCTCGACACGGACCCCTGGACCGTGCACGCCGTCAGCCCCTTGAAGGAGCTATTGAAGTGAAGGCCTCCCCGGAAGCTCAGCGCCGCCTGCTCGACCTGCAGGCCATCGACACCGCCCTGGCTCAGCTGACACATCGCCGCAAGACGCTGCCCGAGCTGGCGCAGATCGACGCCATCGCACGGGAGCTGTCCGCGCTGGAGGACGAGCGGGTCCGCGCTCAGGTCGCGGTCGACGACCTGGACCGCGACATCTCCCGCTTCGAGAAGGACATCGACCAGGTCCGGACCCGCAAGGACCGCGACCAGGCCCGGCTCGACGCGGGCGGCGCGCTGCGCGAGATCGAGGGCCTGCAGCACGAGCTGGCCACGCTCAACCGGCGGCAGTCCGAACTCGAGGATGCCGAGTTGGAGCTGATGGAGGAGCGGGAGACCGCGGAGCAGGCGCTGAACGGCGTGGAGAAGCGGCTGGCCGAGGCCCGGGAGCGGCGCGCGGCGGCTGAGCGCCGCCGCGACGACGCGTACGCGGAGATCGCCAAGGCGCAGGAGTTCCGGTCGAGCGCGCGTGCGCCGCTCGCCGCCGACCTGCCGGCCGACCTGCTCGCCTTGTACGACAAGATCCGTACCGAGACTGGGCTGGGGGCGGCGTTGGTGCAGGCCGGCCGCTGCGGCGGCTGCCGGATCGAGCTCTACGGCACCGACCTGGCCCGGGTCAGGTCCGCCCCCGCCGACGAGGTCGTGCGCTGCGAGGAGTGCCGCCGCATCATGGTCCGCACGGCGGAAAGCGGACTGTGAGCGCGCCGCGATGACCGAGTCCGCTGACCTCAAGGTCATCGTCGAAGCCGACGGCGGGTCGCGCGGGAACCCCGGACCCGCCGGGTACGGCGCGGTGGTCCGCGAGGCCGCCACCGGGGAGATCCTGCTGGAGCGGTACGCGTCGCTGGGCATCACCACGAACAACGTGGCCGAATACTCGGGCCTGATCGCCGGCCTGCGCGCCGCGCTCGAGCTCGGTGCCACCCAGGTCGACGTGCGGATGGACTCCCGCCTGGTGATCGAGCAGATGTCCGGCCGCTGGCAGATCAAGAACCCCGGCCTGCGCCCGCTCGCCGCCGAAGCGGCCACCCTGGTCGGCCGGTTCGCGGCCGTGACGTTCGAATGGGTCCCGCGCGAGCGCAACCGGGTGGCGGACGCCCTCGCGAACCGCGCGATGGACGAGGCCGCCGGCAAGCCGGTCCGCGACCTCATCGAGCCGGAGCCGACTCCGGACCGGAAGCCGGCCCCGTCCTGGGCGCCACCGTCGCTCGAGAACGCCACCCGGATCATCCTGGTGCGGCACGGCGAGACCGCGCTGACCGCGCAGGGCCGATACTCCGGTCGCGGCGACGTTCCGCTCTCCGATCAGGGGGAGGCGCAGGCCATGGCCGCGGCCGGGCGGGTGGCCGGCATCGCGCGCGACGTCGCGGCCGTCGTCACGTCACCCCTGTCCCGATGTACGCGCACCGCCGAGCTCATCGCCGCCGAGCTGGGCGGCGTCGACGTGACGGTCATGCCCGACCTGACCGAGTGCGATTTCGGCGAATGGGAGGGCCTGACCTTCGCCGAGGCGCAGGAGCGCTGGCCGGAGGCGATGGCGGCGTGGTTGGGCTCGACCCGCGTGGCGCCGCCGGGCGGGGAGTCCTTCGAGGCGGTGGCTAAGCGGGCCCAGGCCGCGATGGGTACGGTGCTGCGCGCGTACCCGTCGGAGGTTGTCGTGGTGGTCTCGCATGTGTCGCCGATCAAGCTGATCCTGCGCGATGCGCTCGCCGCGAACGATGCCTTCCTGCACCGGCTCTACCTGGACACGGCCGGTATCTCCACGATGGACCTGTGGCCCGATGGCGGCGTCGCCGTCCGCTCCGTGAACGAGACCGCCCATCTGCGATAGGCTCCGCCGCCGTGGCGTGGGACTGGATCAGCCCGGTCGGCAGCGGCCTGGTGGGTGTGGCCGGCGTGGCGTTCGGCTGGGCCACGGCGGTCGGCAGCCGGCGGCAGACCGCCGAGCTTGCGCGCGAGGGCAACCGGCACGCCCAGGCGCTGGCGGACACGGCCGGCGAGCAGGCCCGGCGGCTCGAGGAACTGCGGCACGAGCAGGCCGACCGGGACCGCCGTGAGCGCCGCCTCGAGGAGTCCTACCTGGAGATCGCGACCATCGTGATCCGGCTCAGCGCGGCCGCCCCGGAGGAGGGCGGAACCATGCCGGACGTTCCCGAGGAACTCGTCCGGGCGCGCGTACTCGTCGGCCTGTTCGCCCCGGCGGCGGTACGGGAAGCCTTCGACAAGTGGCTGGACCGCTTCGACAAACTGCGCTATTCCGTCGCCCGGCGCTCCGCGAAGGACGGGACGACGCCCGAAAGCACCCGCGATCTGCACAGCCCGCGGGACATGTGGCGGCGGCAGGCGACCGACGCCCGCCTCAAGGAGATCGACGCGCGCGAACGCCTGCTGCAGGCCATGTCCCGGCATCTCGATGAGTCGTGATGCGCGTCCCTTTTGCGCCTTGACCGGCGCCGGCCGGGCGTTTAGCTTCCTCGATTAGGAAACTTTCTTCACTGTTCCTTTCGACAGCTTACGTCGCCCCTTGGAGGGCTCATGCGCGGATTCTCCCGCCGTTTCATCGCCGTCGCGGCCACACTGCTCGTGACCGTCACGGCCGCGCCCGCGGCAGCGCAGGCACACCAGAGCCGCAAGCCGTACGTCAAGGTCGCGTACTTCACGCAGTGGGGCATCTACGGCCGCGGCTTCCAGCTCAGCAAGGTCCAGAACTCCGGGGCCGCCGCCCGCCTCACCCACGTCAACTATGCGTTCGGTCCGGTCACCGCGGACGGCGTCTGCGCGTCCGCCGACTCCTGGGCGGACTGGGGCGTGCATTTCCCGGCCGACCTCAGCGTCGACGGCGTCGGCGACGTGGACGGCCAGCCGCTGGCCGGCAACCTCAACCAGCTCGCCGAGCTCAAGCAGGCCAACCCGAACCTGCGCGTGCTCATCTCGCTGGGCGGCTGGACGGGTTCGGCGCACTTCTCCGACGCGGCACTGACCGACGCGTCCCGCAAGAAGCTGGTCAGCTCCTGCGTCGACCTGTGGCTCAAGGGCAACCTGCCCGGCCTGGCCGCGGGCGTCGCGGCCGGCATCTTCGACGGCGTCGACCTCGACTGGGAGTGGCCGGGCTCGGAGGGCAACGCCGGCAACGTCATCCGCCCCGAGGACAAGCACAACTTCACGTTGCTGGCCGCGGAGTTCCGCCGGCAGCTGGACGCGCTCGGCCGGCAGACCCGCAAGCACTACGACCTGACCGCGTTCCTGCCGGCCGCGCCGGCGAAGATGGACGCCGGCTTCGAGGCCGGCAAGATCTTCAAATACCTCGACTTCGGTACGGTGCAGGGCTACGACTTCCATGGCTCGTGGGAGCTGCGTACCAACCAGCAGTCGGCGCTGCGGGTGCCGGCGGGCGCGCCGGACAACCCCGACTTCTCTATCGAGAACGCCATCAACGCGTGGATCTCGCGCGGTGCGCCACGAGGTGAGCTCGTCGTCGGCATCCCCTACTACGGCCAGGGGTGGACCGGCGTAACCGGCGGCGGTAACGGCCTGTTCCAGAAGGCCACCGGTCCGGCGGCGGGCACGTTCGCGGCCGGCACCGAGGACTTCAAGGTGCTCGAGACGCTGCCGGCCAAGGGCTACCGGCTGTACCGCGACGTGCATGCCGGCCACTCGTGGCTGTTCGACGGCACCACGTTCTGGACGTACGACGACCCGGCGCAGATCCTGCAGAAGACGGCGTACATCCGCGCCGCCGGGCTGGGTGGCGCGATGATGTGGTCGCTGGACGGCGACGATGCCGATGCGTCGCTGACCCGGGCGGTTTCGGCCGGCCTCTGGTCACCCTGGCGTTACTAGATCGTTTCTCTCGGGGTGGGGCGCCGCTTGGCGCACCACCCCCGCCGTTCGGCGCACGATGATCGAACTCTCTTCGACCTCGTCGATAGCGTCAGGGGTGTTGACCGTGACCGCGGTCACTTCTCGTCAGCGCTGAAGATGAGGAGGTACGGCCCATGGCCGAGCCCGCTGAGCCAGCTCAGGCTGCCGACGCGGCGCCGGTAACGCGAAGCGATCGCAGCCCATGGAACTGGCTGTTACTGATACCGATCGTGATCCCGTTGCTGACCCCGCTCTATAACCAGGTCGCGCCGCGGCTGTGGGGCTTCCCGAAGTTCTATTGGCTGCAGTTCCTGTTCATCGTCGTCGGCGTGGCGACGACAACCCTCGTGTACCAGATGACGAAGCGTCCCACGCCGGCGACGCCTCCGGCGCCCCCGGCTTCACGTGCGGCGGTGAGCTCGGATGAGTGAGCACATCACCGAAATCGTCATCTTCACCGTCCTGTTCCTGCTGGTCAGTGGCATGGGCTTCGTCGCGGCGCGATGGCGGGCGCCGGAAAACATGGCCCACCTCGACGAATGGGGCCTCGGCGGCCGCAGCTTCGGGGGCTGGATCACCTGGTTTCTGATCGGCGGCGACCTCTACACGGCGTACACGTTCGTCGCGGTGCCGGCGCTGATGTTCGGCGCGGGCGCCGCGGGGTTCTTCGCGGTCCCGTACACCGTGATCATCTACCCGATGTTGTTCCTGATCCTGATCCGGCTCTGGTCGGTGTCGCACCGGCACGGTTTCGTCACGCCGGCGGACTTCGTCCGGACCCGGTTCGACTCACCGACGCTCGCGCTGCTGGTCGCCATCACCGGCATCGTGGCGACCATGCCGTACATCGCGTTGCAGCTCGTCGGCATCGAGGCGGTGCTCAAGACGATGGGCGTGACCGGCGAGAGCGCCATCGCCCGGCACCTGCCGATCATCATCGCGTTCGCGATCCTGGCCGCCTACACCTACCAGTCGGGTCTGCGGGCGCCCGCGCTGATCGCGTTCGTCAAGGACACGCTGATCTACCTGGTCATCATCGTGGCCATCATCTACCTGCCCTACAAGCTGGGCGGCTGGGGCCACATCTTCGACGCGGCCGACAAGAAGTTCACCGCGTCGCCCGCGCCGACCGACGGCATCATCCTGAATGCCAACAACCAGGTCCAGTACGTGACCTTGGCGTTGGGCTCGGCGCTGGCGCTGTTCCTCTACCCGCACAGCATCACCGGCGTGCTGGCCAGCCGGAACCGCAACGTGATCAAGCGCAACATGTCGGCGCTGCCCGCGTACAGCCTGCTGCTCGGACTGATCGCGCTGCTCGGCTACGCGGCCATCGCGAGCGCCGTGAAGCCGCTGCCCGGCACGAAGACCGGCAGCGTGGACAGCAACACGGTCGTGCCGCTGCTGTTCGACCAGCAGTTCCCGTCCTGGTTCGCCGGGATCGCGTTCGCGGCCATCGGCATCGGCGCGCTGGTGCCGGCGGCCATCATGTCGATCGCCGCAGCGAACCTGTTCACCCGCAACATCTACAAGGAGTACATCAAGCCGGACGCGACGAACGCGCAGGAGGCGAACGTCTCCAAGATCACGTCGCTGGTGGTGAAGCTCGGCGCGGTCTTGTTCATCATCTTCCTCGATCCGCAGTTCTCCATCGACCTGCAGTTGATCGGCGGCGTCGTCATCCTGCAGACCGCCCCGTCGGTGGGGCTCGGCCTGTACACCCGGTGGCTGCACCGGGGCGGGCTGATCGCGGGCTGGGTGGCCGGCATGAGCTTGGGCTTGTGGATGCTGTACGACATCGCCAATCCGGCGACGGGCCGCAAGCACTTCGGCGGCTCGGCGTTCCCGCTGTCCGACTTCGGCTTCGACACCAAGAAGACGATCTACGTGGGATTCGTCGCGGTCCTGGTCAACCTGCTGGTCGCGGTGATCGTGACGCTCATTCTGCGGGCCACCAAGACCCCGGCGGGCATCGACGGTACGGCGCCGGATGACTACTTCGCGGACGAGGGCGATCCGCGGCTGGAGAAGGCCAGGACGACGACCGAGACCCTGGCGTCCTCGACCTGACCCGTCCCCGGCGTCCTCGACCCGTCCCCGGCGTCCTCGACCCGTCCCCGTACGGCAACGAGCCGGACCGGAAATCGGTCCGGCTTTTTGCTGCGAAACCCTTGGCACTCGGCGATGGAGAGTGCTAAATAATGACTTGTCGCTGCTGCTCACCGCGGTGATGGAACACCCGGCTGAGCCGCCGCCTCGGCATAACTGATCTTGAGACCGAGCGCCACACGTCTGCCGGACAAGCCGGCAGACAGGTTCGAGGAGGTGGATCTGTGGTGCTGACTTTCGATCCTTTCCGCGACTTCGACCGCCTGGCCGAGCAGATGTTCTCGATGGCCGGCGGCAGCGGGCCGATAGCGATGCCGATGGACCTCTACCGCTCCGGTGACCAGTTCGTGCTGCAGTGCGACCTGGCCGGCGTCGACCCGGGTTCGGTGCAGGTCGACGTGGACAACGGGATGCTCACGATCCGGGCCGAACGGTCCCCGCGTACCGACGCGGACGTGCAATGGCTGCGCCGCGAGCGCGCCACGGGCACGTTCGAGCGCCGGCTCAGCCTGGGCGACGGGCTCGACGTGGACAGCATCTCCGCGACCTGGCAGGACGGCGTCCTCACGCTGACCATCCCGCTCGCCGAGGCCGCGAAGCCCCGCCGCATCCAGATCAGCACCGGCGGCGGCCGGGTCATCGAGGGCTCGTCGACCGACACGGCTGAGATTTCCCGGACCTGACCTCCCGGGCCGATCCTGCCCGACCTGGCCTCTGGTTTTCGCCGGTGTGGCCCGAGCTGGTCTCTGGTTTCGCCTGGTGTGGGCCGGCTGGCATCTGGTTCTCGCCCGGTGTGGCCGGAGCTGGTCCCTGGTTTCGCCTGGTGTGGCCGAGCTGGCATCTGGCTCTCGCCCGGTGTGGCCGGAGCTGGTCTCTGGTTTCGCCTGGTGTGGCCGGCCGGCATCTGGTTCTCGCCCGGTGTGGCCCGACCTGGTCTCGCCCGACTTGGTCTTCTGGGCTGGCCAGCCGGTCCGACCCCAGTCCCGACATCCCTCGCGTCCGGCGGGCGGTGCGCCCGCCGGACCGTCGGGCCTGGCCCATCGCACGTGCAACTCCGGCGATGCGGGCTGCCGGGACGCTCCGGCGGTTCCCTCCTCGCCGGCCGCCCTGTGGTGCCGTTCGGGTTTGTGGTTGCCGTTTCGGGTGTGGGTGTTGGCGGTCTTGTGCTTGTCGGGCAGCTCTGTGCCTGCCAGACGGCTTGAGCTTGCCAGACGGTTTGAGCTTGCCAGGCGGTTTGCGCCTTCTGGTCGGTTCTGTGCCTGCCGGGCGCCGGAGGTGCCCGCCTCGGTTTCCGGCAGGGTCACGACGGGCTCTGGGGCTTACATTCCTCGGCCACGTGCCATCCCACCGAGATCTTGGAAATCCGTGGTCGCGGAGCACCAGCAATCTTCCCGCGATCAGTGAACCCGACTATCGGGCACGGCAGGCCGTCCCAGCCCAATCACTGCGTGTGCACCGATCGCCCCAGAGGGGCGACAGAAGACCACGCAGCCGCTCGCCATTCCGTGGCCGGACCACCCCGCCGCGCGGACCCGCGCGAACGTTGCGCGCCCGGACCTGCCAGATCCTCGACCGCCCGCCAGCAACGACCCAGCGCGGGATTTTCGTCTACGACCGGCGGACGTAGTCGTCGATGGCGTTCGCGAGGCGTTCCAGCGTGCGCGCGAGATCCCGCCGCTCCGCCGGCGACCAGCCGTGCAGCACCTTGTCGTAGAGTGCCCGCCGCGCCGCGCGGACCGCGTCGACCTGTTTGAGGCCGGTCTCTGTCGCCTCGATCACCGTGCCACGGCCGTCCTTCGGGTCGCGGTGGCGTTCCACGAGACCGTCGCGCTGCAACGCGGTCACCTGCCGGGTCACGGTCGAGCCGTCGAGGTTGAGCCGATCGGCCAGCGCCGAGACGTTCAGCCGTCCGTCCCGCTGCAGGTGCCGCAGGATCACGTACGCCGCGCGGTCGAGCGCGCGGTGCGGCTTGAGGCCCGTCGACCTGCGACTCGCCTCGCCGAGCCGCATGAGAAATGCGACCTGGGTCTCGATGACGCCCAATGCCTCATCGTCGGGCGGTGTCTCGCTGCCCGGCGTGCCGGTGCGCGATCTCTCGTCGATTCGTGTCATTCTCGCCCGCCCTGGCCACAGAGAACCCAACGCAACATAGCTGTAACATACAGCCTTCTTGCTCCCGACGGAATGGATGCAGGCGTAATTGCCAGTATGGATGGCCACGGCAAGGTCGTCACTGCGGCTCAGAACAGCGCGCGATAGAGCAGCACGAAGCCGATCGCCGTACCGAATGTGACGATGATGATCCGGAGGACGCGCGCCGGGAGTCGGCGGGCGAGCCTGGCGCCCGCGTACCCTCCGATGATCGTGGCCGGCGCCAGCGTGAGTGCCGCACCCCAATGGATATTCGCAAAGATCGCGAATACCACGACTGTGACCAGGCCAACCGCGGCCGAGAGGACGTTCTTCAGCGCGTTGATGCGGTTCAGCGTCTCGTCCAGGATGAGGGCGAGCGCAGCCACATACATGACCCCGAGCGCCGCGCCGAAGTAGCCGCCGTAGATCGCGCCGACGAGCACCACGGCCTGCAGCGTGACGTTCCGCCGGCGCGGCGACAGGGCCCGCGGATGGCCCACGAGGTCGCGCAGCCGCTCCTGGAACGCGAGCGTCGCGGCCGCACCCAGCACCAGGAACGGCACGATCAGCTCGAACGCGTGCGCCGGCGTGAGGAGCAGCAGCGCGCAACCGAGGGCAGCGCCAACCAGGCTGGTCGGCACGATCGTACGCAGGCGGCGACCTTGCCCGCCGAGATCCGCGCGGCTGCCGACCACGCTGGAGACGTAGCCGGGGAAGACCGAGACGGAGTTCGTGACGTTGGCGTCCACGGTCGGGAGCCCGATCGCGATCAGCGTCGGGAACGTGATCAGCGAGCCGCCGCCCGCGATCGCGTTGACGATGCCGGCCGCGACGCCAGCGACGACGAGCAGGACAATGTGCGAAAGATCCATAGCCCGGTTGAATCTACGGGGTGCCGGCGCCGCGGGTACCATGGTCACGCGACGGACGAGTCGGCCGGGCGGTCGCGTCGGCGCCCCCGGCGGGCGCCGCCGAGGAACGTCCGGACTCCGCAGAGCAGGGTGGTTGTTAACGGCAACCCGGGGTGACCCGCGGGAAAGTGCCACAGAGAACAGACCGCCGGCACCGACGTGCCGGTAAGGGTGAAACGGTGAGGTAAGAGCTCACCAGCACCTCGGGCGACCGGGGTGGCTCGGTAAACCCCACCCGGAGCAAGGCCAAGCAAGGTCGCCGCCGCGAGGCGGCGGCCGGCGCAGGCGATTGAGGGCTGCTCGCCCGAGCCTGCGGGTAGGCCGCAAGAGCTTGCCGGCAACGGCAAGCCGAGATGGATGGCCGCCACCGGCGATCGCGAGATCGCCGGACACAGAATCCGGCGTACAGGCCGACTCGTCCGCCGCCCTCCTGGTCATGGCGCTTGCCGTGGCCGTTGAGCTGGTGTTTAGTACGTCAGTACTGGTCGACGTTGGTCGATACTGGTCGACGTTTCACGGCCCGGCGACGGCCCAGACGGCCCAGAGACGGCCCGGGAACGATCATCAAACGTCGGTTCTGCGGTTGGTTGGTGAGGCCGAACCAGCGACTTCGCCCGTGTCAACTAGGTCAAGATCGATCCTTGACGTGGGCGTTTGTATGATGCATTGGTCAGGGCGTTGGTCGTTATTGGTGTGGGGGAGTGCTGGCGACGGCTTTCCGCAAGATCGTCTCCCAGATATCTCCCAAAGTTCGCGTGGCTCCTGGCTGGACCGGCATCCCGTCGCGCAAGCTTCGCTCGGCCGGGCCGCGTCCGGCTGGTCCAGGTGGAGCGCCCCGCCGGACGAACGACCTGGACCAGGCGGGCGCGGTCTGGTTACCTCCGGTGCGTGACGGGACGCCGAGCCGGGCCGGGCATCCCGGAGCCGGCCGGGTCCAGGGGCGGAGCCCCGGCCGCCGGAGGCCCTGTCCGGGTCGTAGGGCCGGAGGCCCTGCCCGCCGGAGGCACATCACAGCTGACCGCGCTCCGGCGGCTTCAGCTGCCGCTCAGGCGAGGCGCCCTTGGACCGCGAAGGTTTGGCTCAGTCACCTTCGTC
>DASYTU010000113.1:0-3607 GCA_036001925.1 Actinoplanes sp. | reverse complement strand
CGGTCAACTCCCGGATCCGGTCTCGGGCATGCTGCATGGCCTTGTTCGCGGGCCAGCGGGCCAGGAAGGTGACCTGCTTGCCTCTGTTGACCGTCGCTGATCTTGCCGATAATGCCATCGTTCAGATTGCCGATGAACGTGGTGCGGAAAGGCCCCGTCCGTTGGTTGCGGACGGGGCTTTGGTCGGCTCGGTGCCGGGGTACTCGGGGTGGTGATGGTGCCGGTCAGTCGGCGCCCGTTTCGGAGATCGCGATGCGAGCGGCTTTCTCGTCGACGATGGGGCTGTTCCGCGCGAACGCTGAGGTGAGCGCGTTGACGGCCAGGTTGTTGATCGCGCGCGGGTAGCCGCGGGAGGCGTTGTGGATCAAAGTGACCGCGTCGTGGCTGAACAGCGTGTCGGTCCGGCCGGCGATCTTCACGTGGTGCGTGATGTAGTCTGCCGTCTCGGTGGCGGTCATGCCGGCCAGGGCGTAGCGAACGGAGATCCGCTGGTCCAGCGCGGCGAGCACGCCGAGGCGTAGCCGGTGCCGCAGCGTCGGTTGCCCGACGAGCAGCGCGGCGAACGGCGCGCCTGAGTCCATCTCGTGGTTCGTCAGCATGCGCACCGCTTCGAGTTGGGCGTTGTCGAGCAGGTGTGCCTCGTCGAAGATCACGATCGGGGTGCGGCCTCGTTCGGCGTGCTCGGCAGCCAGCGCCGCCGCGGCCTGTGGGACCAACGTCGCGGTGTAGAAGCTGGGCACCTGCCCGAGTGCGGACACGACGTGGTGCAGCATGCCGCGCACCCCGACTGACGGGTTGGGCAGGTAGATCACCACGTGTCGGGAGGTGTCCAACGCTGCGGTGGCGGCCCGGACGGCCACTGTCTTTCCCGCGCCGACTTCGCCGGTGATCACGCCTAGGGCGTGCTGGTCGATGCACCAGCCGATCCGGGCGACGGCTTCGGCGTGCCCGTCGTGGCGGTGCAGCATCGACGGGGCGAGGCTTCTGCCGAACGGCATCCTCGTGAAACCCCAGTGTGCCTGCAGACGATTGATGCTCATGCCCGCGCCTCCGCACGCGGCTCGGTGACGTCGTCGATCACGGCGTCGTTGCGGCGGGCGTCGTCGATCGATAGCTGCCCGGCGAGCTGGTCGCTGTCCGGTGGCGAGGTCTGCCCGGTGGAGTAGAGGGCGTGGAAGCCGATCCGTTCATCGGCGGCGACCTGCTGTTGGTGGGCGTCGGCGACCAGTTGCAGGTAGGCGATCCCGGTCGCCGGCGCCGGGGCCGGCTCGGGTGTCTCGGGCCGCGCTTTCGGGTGCGCGTGGCGGGTGATGCGGTGCGGCACCGCGCGGCCGTAGTGGGCGTCTCGGTAGTGCACTGCGATGACCTCGAGGTTGAACGGGGAGAACACCAGCTCGACCTTCCGCCCGACCAGCACCGGTTCGACCTGGTAGGTGTTGCCGTGCAGCGACACCGTCGCGGTCTTGGTGACGACACGCCATTCCGACCACAGGAATGCCTCGGTCAACGCGTCGGCCGAGGCCATGGCCGGGCCGTGCCCGGCGGCCTGCCAGCCGTCGTCCCAGCGCCGCAACGGTGTCTGACCGGTCTCGGAGTGCACGCTGTGGTGGTAGACCGATTCGATCCAGGCGGTGAACAGGGCGTTGAGCTCGAGCAACGCCGCAGCCGGTGACAATCCCTGCTCGGCAAGCTGTTCGGCGGTGGTGTCGGTGACCTCGACGAGGAACTGGTCGCGCACCCCGCGGAACCAGCGTTCGATTTTGCCCCTGCCTTGCGGGCGGTGCGGGGTGGAGTGGATCAACCGGATGCCGAGCTTGCCGCACGCGCGCAGCAGCCACGAATCCACGTAGGCACTGCCGTTGTCGACGTAGCAGCTCGCCGGGACGCCCCGCGCCGCGAGGGCGGGTTGCAGCGCGGCTGCGAGCCGCACGGTGTCTTCGGCGAACCCGAACCGGTACCCCACCGCAAGACGCGAATGGTCGTCCAGGAACGCGAAGAGGTAGGTCTTGCGACCACCGAGCCGTGGACCGTGCAACGCGTCGCCGACCCAGCGTTCGTTCGGCGCGGCGGCTTCGAAGCGGCCGAACACGGCCGGCTCGTCGCCGGCGGCCGGGCCCATCAGTTCGCGGCGGTGGAACAGGCGCAGCAACGTCGATTCCGACGGCGCCCACCCGGACGAGGCGCGCAGGATCCGCGCGACCTGCGCGGCGGTGCGCTCGGGATTCTCCCGCTTCAACGCGACCGCAAGCTCGAGCACGGTGGTGTCGATGCGGCTACCGGGCTGGCGGGTCGACGGCGTGAGCGCGTCGAACCCGCCGACGCGGTAACGGCGGATCCAGCGGTCCAACGTGTCGCGGGAGTAGCGGTACTGCCCGCCGAACGGGCCGGCATGGGTGCCGGCGGCGATCGCCCGCACCACCCGGCCGCGGGCCTTGGTCGAAAAGCCCGGATCCAAGGCAGGACAGATCAGCTGGTAGCGGAACAACGCCACCTGCTGTGCCCGCGCCCGCCGGGCCGCGTCGTCGTCGTGCTCGTGCGTGGTCACGAAACCTCGATTCGGTCAGGGAACACCCGCGCCGGGACCTGCGCGGGCCAGTGACCCTCGCGAGGTTTCCGATCAACCGCCCCGAACGTCAGGGGCGACTCGTGTTGCCGGTTCCCGCCCACCGGCCGCGGGCCACCCGGGCGCGAGGAGCCGACCAGCCGAACACGCCACGGCGACCTGCCACGCCGTCACCGCGCCGAGCACCCCAACCGGCCCGAACCGGCCCGTCACCGCCGCAGTCGCAGCACCCAACGCGGCCAGCAGATCCCGCCACCGGCAGCCGAGCGTCTCCGGCACCCTCATGTCGACACCGGCACGGACAGCGACCCGCAGCAGATGCACCCGGACCGCTTCCAGCCGCCCCGCCGTCACCCGTAGCCAGCCCCGCACCGTTGCCGCGGGAACCTCCAGCGCCGCCCCGCTCGAGCGATGCCCCTGCCCGGCGGCGCGGGCCAGCAGCGCCGCGCCGATCACGTCGGCCGCGTAGGCCCGCCGCAGCAGCACCGTCACCGGCAGCAGCACATGCGTCACCAGGCACCCGCCGCAACGACCGCGACGGGGCCGCAACACCCCGCCGATCCCGTGCACGCGGCGCGGCCGGGCCCAACCCCACGGGCGCAGCACACCCGAGCAGTCAGGGCAGTCGACCCTCCCGGCCATCAACCGCGACTCGACTCCAACCGGATCCGCCTCTACCGTCACCAACGGTGCCTCCGTGCATCAGCACGGCCCTCCCGCGACGGTCCTCCACGACATGAGGCGGGAGGGCCGTTGTCATTTTCGTCGGCAGGATTCTTCCGATCCCGGCACAGTGACGAAGCCGACCACCACAGCCGACAGCACGCAGAAGATCAAACCGTCATCGGCAACCGAACTGATGTCTACCGCCCCGATCGTCGGCGTTAGGAATGACGGTCAACAGTCGACGGGGCGGGCGCCACCCACAAGCTGCTGTCCTGGATCGAATCACTCAACCGTGAACCCGACGGCCAGGATCCGGGCATGCGGGTGGAGTACTCCGTGGGCTGGCCGGTCGACAAGCACACCGGCCGGGCCATCGCC
>DASYTU010000112.1:0-10432 GCA_036001925.1 Actinoplanes sp. | reverse complement strand
TCGGCCGGTAGTTCGCGAAACCACGGCAGCGTCTCGTCCATCCGCGCGACGCTCGCGGTGGCCAGCGCGCCGGCGCTCCGCTCGATCCGGCGCAGCGTGGCGGCCAGCGGCGGCTTACGCGCCGTACCCTCGGACTTTGCCTGCACCACGGATCAAGCGTGTCACGCGCGGGCCTTTCGTGCGGCGACGGCGTGTCACCATCGGTGTTGATCACGTTCGGTGATCGCGTTCCGGGCGTCGTTACCGTCTGTCGCTTGCGCGAGCGAGTATTGAGGGACAGCTGGCCGTTCGCGCGGGCGTGGCGCTGCGATCAGAGCACTTTTGCCGGATCTGTCCGTAATAGCGGTGAGCCCCTCCCGCGATTTCGGTCGGTGACCTGGCATGGTGTCGTCCTAGCATCGCCGGGAAAACAGACGGTAACTGGCTTGGGTGAGGAGGCGAAATGTCGGAACGGGAAGACGGGCCGCTGTGCGCCGACTGCGACCCGCCCGCCGAAGAGCAGCAGACCCCCGCGCTGGCTGCGGCCCCGGCCCCGGAGGAGGAGCCACCGGCCTTCGTACCGGCGCGCGTCGGTTGCCGTACCGACCTGCGCGGGTGGGCGGGCGCGCATCTGCACGGCGCGGTCCGCCCGGGCCGCCGTACGCCCGGCCGGGGTCGACCGCCGGGCCGCTGGTGCTGACGGCGCCGGTTCCGGTCGTTGACTGAGACTCAGACCCGGCGCCGGATCAAGAACGCGATGCCGGCGAGACCGAACAGAATGACGGTCAGCACCGCCCCGTTGAGCAGCATCAGCCGGCGCATCTCCTCGATGAACTGGTTGACGCCGGCGACCGGGTCGACCTGAGCCACGTCGACGTCCTCGCCACTGCCGCCGCCGATCCCGCCGGGCACCACGTCGAGCTTGGCCTTGAGCGGCGCGCCGCTGAGCCGCAGCGACTCCGACATGGTCAGCCGGCCGTAAAACCAGCCGTCGGTCTTCTTGCCGGTCGGTTGCCGAGCCGGACGGTGTGCGCGGGGGCCGCCGGCGGCCAGCGGATACAGGTCGTAGACCTGCTGTGGCGAGTTCTTCACGAGGACAGTGACGGTGTACTTGGGGCCGAGCGCGTTTCTCCTCGGCGCGCTCGTCTGCGGCGTCGCGTTGGCCAGCCAACTGACCTCGCTCAACATCTTGTGAAAGATCTGGGCCCGGTCCTGGGCCTGGAGGACGATCTTGCCGCCGGGGATGTCCTTGCCGGCGATCTGGATGGCGGTCGGCTTCGGCGGGACCTTGGGCGCGGCCGGGGCGGCCGCGGGCGCCAGACCGACCGCCAGCGCGACACCTGCGGCCACGACGCCGGTCCCCGACATCAGCCTCGCGAAGACTCGTCTGACCACCGTCCGGCCTCCCCCGCCCCTGGATGGACATGGCTGCAAGCACCGCTGGTCGTGCCGCGACGCTCACTCGGGTGTCCGTCTCCGGCACGGCCCAGGTCCCTATAGCGTCCCCGGACAATCCGTCGCGCGCATCTTGTGACCGGACGAATTGGAGCCATCTGGGATCGGCTGCAGAGGCGACGACGGCCGTTGATCAGCGGCCGAATAGTAACTGGTCCGTGCAACTCGTAGGAGGCGTGGCCACCCGGCGAGCAAACAGCCACACCGGAAAGACGCCGAGCCGTGGCCCAATGGTTGCAGCCGCGATTCGCCGTACTGGAAAGCGGTTTTAAACCGTGACCTGTGCGCGGGCCGCGGCCAACCGCGCGAGCGTCCGCTCGCGGCCGAGGACCTCGATCGACTCGAACAGCGGCAGCCCCACGGACCGTCCGGTTACCGCGACCCGGACCGGCGCCTGGACCTTGCCCAGCTTGAGGCCTCGCTCCAGACCGACCTCCTCGAGCGCGATCCGCAGCGGGCCCGCGGCCCACTCGTCGAGCGCGGCGAAGGCCGTGGCCGCCGCGTCGAGAATTTCGCCGGCGCCTTCCTTCATCGCCTTCATCCAGGAAGAGTCGTCCTTGACCGGCTCGTCGAGGAAGAGGAAATCGACGTACTCGACAATCTCGCTGAGCACCGAGATGCGCGTCTGCGCGAGCGGCGCCACAGCGGCGAACGCGGCCGGGTCGAACGCCTCCGGATCCCATGGCGGTGGCGGGATGGTGTCGGTACCGGCCAGCCACGGCGCGCAGACGGCGGCGAAATCCTCGGCGGAGAGCGCCCGGATGTAGTCGCCATTGAACGCGCGCAACTTCTTGATGTCGAAGAACGCCGGCGCGTGGTTGACGTCCTCGATGCGGTACTCCTCCTCGATCACCGACCACGGGACGATCTCGCGGTCGCCGGACGGCGCCCAGCCGAGCAGCATCAGGTAATTGCGCATGGCGGCGGCGAGATAGCCCTCGTCGCGGTACGCCTCCAACGCCACCTTGTCGCGGCGCTTGGACAACTTCTGCCGCTTCTCGTTGACGATGACCGGCACGTGCGCCCAGACCGGCGGCTTCTCGCCGAGCGCTTCCCAGAGGAGCTGCTGCTTCGGCGTGTTGGGCAGATGCTCCTCGGCTCGGATGACGTGCGTGATGCCCATGGTCATGTCGTCGACGACGTTGGCGAGCAGGAACACGGCCGAGCCGTCGCTGCGCGCGATGACGAAGTCCTCGATGAGCTTGTTCTCGAACGTCGGCTCCCCGCGCACCAGATCCACGACGACCGTCTCGCCCTCGTCGGGCGTGCGGAATCGAAGCGCCCGGCCTTCGCCCGGACCGAGACCGCGGTCGCGGCAGAAGCCGTCGTAGCCGGTGTGCTTGTTGCCCGTACGGGCGATGACATCCTCGCGGGTGCAGTCGCAGTAGTACGCCCTACCCTCGGCGTAGAGCCGGGTGGCGGCCGCGGCGTGTTCGTCGGCGTAGGACGACTGGAAGTACGGACCCTCGTAGCTGCCCCGCTCGATGCCGATCCAGTCCAGCGCCGAGATGATGCCCTCGGTCCACTCGGGACGGTTGCGGGCGGCGTCGGTGTCCTCGATGCGCAGCACGAAGACACCGTCGTGCTGCTTGGCGAAGATCCAGTTCTGCAGCGCCGAGCGGGCGCCGCCGACGTGGAACATTCCGGTCGGGGAAGGGGCGAAACGTACGCGCACGGTCACCCGACCAGCCTACCGGGGGCGGCTGGGGTCTATGGGACCGAGCGGATCTGGACGACCATCACCGATCCCAGGAGCGTTATCGCGGCGGTGACCGCATACAGGGTCGGGTAGCCGCCCAGGTGGGTGACCATCGGGGCGGCCAGCGCGGGACCGAGCACCTGCGGGGCGGCCGATGCGATGTTGATGACGCCCAGGTCCTTGGCCCGGTGGGTGGCCGCCGGCAGGACCTGGGTGATCAGCGCGGTGTCGACGGCGATGTAGACCCCGAAGCCGGCGCCCAGCAGCACCGAGGCGACCAGCGCGGCCGGCCACGTCGGCCAGACCGCCAGCACCAGTGCCGCGATCGCCATCAGCACGCCCGACCAGATCACGAAGACCTTCCGGCGTCCGGACGCGTCCGAGCGGCGGCCGCCGAAGACCGCGGTCGCGACCATGCCCAGCGTGTACAGCAGGATCATGATCAGCAGGCCGGTCTCGGGGTCGGCGAGCTTGACCCGGTCGGTGAGGAAGTACAGCAGGTACAGCGTGCCGAGCGCGTTGCCGAGCTGGACCAGGAAACGGGTCGCCCACGCCCACGCGAAGTCGGGATGCCTCTTGACGTCGATCCGCCAGTCCGTCTTCTCGATCCGGACCGACGGCGGCAGCGGGTCGTCCGGCGTGAGCAGCGCGAACGGGACCGCGAGTACGGCCAGGGCCACCGCCATCGCGATGTAGCCCGCGGAGTTGCCGGTGAAGACCGCGGTGGCCAGCACGGCGCCCAGCACCAGACCGAGCGCCTGCGGCATGCCGATCCAGCCCGATACCAAGCCGCGCTGGCCCACCGGCACGCGGTCCGGCACGGCCGCGGTCAGCGTGGCCAGCATGACATTGAGGCCGAACTGCGCGCCCGCCCAGCCGATCGCGACGCCGGCGATCGTGTGCACGTACGCCAGCGCCAGCAGCGAGAGCACGGAGATCGCCGCGCCGCCGAGCGTCCAGGCATGCCGGCGCCCGTACGCCCGGCCGCGGATCCGCAGCCGGGTCCGATCGGAGAACGCCCCGGCCACCGGATTCGCGATGATCGCGACGAGCGCGCCCAAGCCGGTGACCCAGCCCAGCGCGGTCTCCTTGCTGGACACGCCGATCGCGGAGATCTGCACCGGCAGCAGGATCTGGATCGGGGTGAACAACGCCATCCAGAGACCGAGGTTCGCGGCGAACAGCAGCCCGATCCACGACCTGCGGACCGGGACGACGGGCTCGGCGAGCGCCGCCGGTGCGCCGTGGGCGACGGCCATCAAACCTGGGGTTCCCTTCTGTTTTCCGCCGCGGGTGAGCGCGAACTGTTTTCCGCCGCGGGTGAGCGCGAGCCTCCCGGAGAACGCGAAAGATTCTCGGACACTAGACGATGGTGGCTCCGCCGGGAAGGGCCCGGATGACCATCGGATCGAGCTCGCGGAATGTCGTGATGACCGGACCCGGCTCCCACGTGCCCTCGATCCGGCCGTTGACCACCAGTGTGGCGGAGATCCAGCCCTGCGGCCGGGAGACCGCGCTCCTCGGCCCGCTGCTGACCACGTCGAGCTGCCGTATGCTGCCCACGACGTACGGGTCGAATGCCGGCAGCAGATGCACGGTGTCGCCGGACGCGGCGTCCGGCAGGTCGGCGGGCAGGTATCCGAAGCCGTCCACGGGACGCAGCCGCTCACCGAGGCGCGCGAACGACGCCTTGGCCAGCCGCGGGCTGAGATCGAACCACCGCGAGAACTCGTCCGGGGTGGCGGGACCGTACGCGCCCAGGTACGCCAGCGCCAGCGCGTCGATCGCCTCCTCGGCCGGCACCGGCGTCCAGTCGCCGAGCCACGCGCGCGGCGCGACGAACGTGACGTTGCGCCCGCGCGGCGGCCCCGAGCAGAGCAGTCCCTTGAACGCCAGCGGCTTCAGGATCGCCCCGAAACCCTGCGTCAGCGCCTGCTGGAGGTCCTCATGCCCGGTGGCCGCGATGACCGCGCCGGCGAGCTCCTCGCGCGTCATCGGCTCGGCCCCGAGCACGTCCGGCATCGCGTCGATGATGTCGGCCATCTGCTCCGCGGTCACGCCGTAGTACTTGAGCCAGGATCCCTTCGTCTCCCGCGTACGGGTACTCATCGCGGCGACCCAGAGCGGCATGTCGGCGGCCGGCAGCAGGTGGAGTGTCCCGCGTGCCGCCCACGTCCGTACCAACGTGCGGTCTTGATAGAGCGCGGTCTCCAGGTCTGGCGCTCCGCCCAGGCGGATGGCGGTCGCGGCCTGCGCGGACGACGCCACCTGCGCGTGTACGCCGCTCAGCCGGCGGGCCACCGCGACCGCGTCGGCGCCGCGGGTGCCGCCCAGGAAGTGTCGCTCGATCCGCCAGCGAAGAACGTCGTCCAGAGTCACTTGACGCACGCTACCGGCGCATGTAATTTACCGAGTAGATAATTAACCACACGGTTAAACGCAGAGGAGATGAGCGCCATGGGCAAGATCGTCGCGGTGGAGTACGTGACTCTCGACGGCGTCTTCGAGGACCCGGCCTGGAGCGGCCCGTACTTCAACGAGGAGCTCCAGAAGTGGCAGTGGGACAACCTCATGGCCGCCGATGTGATGCTGCTGGGCCGCAAGACGTACGAGGCCTTCAAGGATTCCTGGCCGAAGATGGAGGAGGAGACCGGAGACTTCGGCAAGAAGATGAACGGGATGCCGAAGCGGGTCGCCACCACCACGCTGACCGAGCCCGACTGGAACGCCTCCTTCATCTCCGGCGACGTCGCCGAGGCAGTGCGCGAGCTCAAGGACGGGCCCGAGTCGGTGCTCATCAACGGCAGCGCCGACCTGGTCAACTACCTCACCAAGCACAAACTGATCGACGAGTACCGGATCATGGTGTACCCGGTCGTGGTCGGCGCGGGCCGCAAGCTGTGGGACGAGGGCACGGACGCGAAGCTGACACTGGCGGACTCGTTCGTCACCAAGTCCGGCGTCGCGGTCTTGACCTACGTTCCGGCCTGAGTTCGATGAGCCCCGTGGCCACGGATCGCCTGAGCGTTGTCTTCGGTGCCCTCGCCGATCCGACGCGCCGGGCGATCCTGGCCCGGCTCGCGGAGGGTGAGGCGACGGTCAACGAGTTGGCCGAGCCGTTCGACGTGACGCTCCCCGCGATCTCCAAGCACCTCAAGGTTCTGGAGCGGGCCGGGCTGATCTCGCGCGGCCGCGAGGCGCAGTGGCGGCCGTGCCGGCTCGAGGCGGACGCTCTGCGGGAGGCGTCCGAGTGGGTCGACCGCTACCGGACATTTTGGGATTCGAGTTTCGACAAGCTCGACGCGCACCTCAAGCGAGTGATGAAGGGAACCCGCGATGGCTGAGCACCTGACCTACCGCGAGCTGGACATCGTCCGGGTGTTCGACGCACCCCGGCAGCTTGTCTGGGACGCGTGGACGGATCCGGATCAGATCGCGCTGTGGTGGGGACCGGCCGGCATGCACTCGCCGCGGGAGAGCATCGAGATGGACGTCCGGCCGGGTGGGGTCTTCCAGATCACGATGGTGATGACCGCGACGGGCGCCGAGTTCCCGTCGGACATGCGCTTCACCGACGTGGTCGAGCCCGAGCTGCTCGGGTACGCCTGGGAGGAGCAGCGCGGACTCGGACGCGGTGCGGTGACGCTGACGTTCAAGGACCTCGGCGGCCGGACCGAGCTGACCAACCACTTCGCCGGCTATACGAACGATGTGATCCAGGGCTTCATGACCGAGGGCACGAACGAGCAGCTGGACAAGCTGGCCGGGGTGCTGAAGGCGCGTTGATCATGAAGCTGTCGCCAGTTTCATGATCAACGCCCAGGTCAGCTGTCGCCGCCCGTCTCGCCTACCGGGGCGGCTGTCACGTCGTCTATCGCGTACTTCTTGGCCGCCTCCGCGGGGACGTGGGACGGCACCTTGCCGCGTTGCGCGAGCTCGCGCAGCGTGGCCACCGCGATCGACTCGGCGTCCACGTGGAAGTGCCGGCGCAGCGCGTGCCGCGTGTCGCTCATCCCGAAGCCGTCCGTGCCCAGCGACGTGTAGTCGTTCGGCACCCAGCGCGAGATCAGGTCCGGCACGGCTCGCATGAAGTCGCTGACCGCGATCGCCGGGCCTTCCGTGCCCTCGAGCTTCTGCTGGATGTACGGCCTCCGCGGCTCGTCCGCGGGGTGCAGCAGGTTGTGTTCCTCGGATTCCACCGCGTCGCGCCGCAGCTCCGTCCAGGACGTGACCGACCAGACGTCGGCGCCCACGTCCCAATCCTGAGCCAGCAGCTGCTGAGCCTTGAGCGCCCATTGCATCCCGGTGCCGGACGCCAGCAACTGCGCCCGCGGGCCGGCCGTCTCCGGCGCGGCCCGGTACTTGTAGATGCCCTTGAGCAGGCCCTCGACGTCCACATCGGACGGCTCCGCCGGCTGTACGATCGGCTCGTTGTAGACGGTGAGGTAGTAGAAGACGTTCTCCTGCTTCTCGCCGTACATGCGATGCAGGCCGTTCTCCACGATGTGCGCGATCTCGAACGCGAACGCCGGGTCGTACGCCACGACGGCCGGGTTCGTCGCCGCGATGAGCAGCGACTGCCCGTCCTCGTGCTGCAGGCCCTCGCCGTTCAGCGTGGTCCGGCCGGCGGTCGCGCCGAGCAGGAAGCCGCGGGTCATCTGGTCGGCGGCCGCCCACAGCTCGTCGGCGGTCCGCTGGAACCCGAACATCGAGTAGAAGATGTACAGCGGGATCATCGGCTCGCCGTGCGTCGCGTACGACGTGCCGGCCGCGATGAAGCTCGCCGTCGAACCGGCCTCGTTGATGCCCTCGTGCAGGATCTGCCCGTCGACCGCTTCCTTGTAGGACAGGAAGAGCTCCCGGTCGACAGACGTGTACGTCTGGCCGTGCGGCGAGTAGATCTTGCGGGTCGGGAACAGCGAGTCCATGCCGAACGTACGTGCCTCGTCCGGAATGATCGGCACCCAGCGGGCCCCGAACTCCTTGTCCTTCATGATGTCCTTGAGCAGGCGGACGAAGGCCATCGTGGTGGCCACCTTCTGCTTGCCCGAGCCGCGCTTGACGTCGCCGAACCGCTCGGTCGGCGGGATCGCCAGCGGGATGGTGGTGGTCCGCCGCGAGGGGAGGTACCCGCCCAGCTCCTTGCGCCGCTGCTGCAGGTACTGCATCTCGTCGGAGTCCTTGCCCGGGTGGTAGTACGGCGGCAGGTACGGGTTTTCCTCCAGCGCCGAGTCCGGGATGTCCAGATAGAGCCGGTCCCGGAAGCCCTTGAGGTCGTCCAGCGTCAGCTTCTTCATCTGGTGCGTGGCGTTGCGACCCTCGAAGTGGGACCCCAGTGTCCAGCCCTTGATCGTTTTGGCCAGGATCACGGTCGGCTGGCCGGTGTGGTTCACCGCCGCCTGGTACGCCGCGTACAGCTTGCGGTAGTCGTGTCCGCCGCGCTTGAGGTTCCAGATCTCTTCGTCGGACATCTTCTCGACGAGCTTGCGGGTGCGCGGGTCGCGGCCGAAGAAGTGCTCGCGCACGTACGCACCGGACTCGGCCTTGTAGGTCTGGTAGTCGCCGTCCGGCGTGACGGTCATGAGATTGACCAGCGCGCCGTCGGTGTCGGCGGCCAGCAGCGGGTCCCACTCCCGGCCCCAGATCACCTTGATGACGTTCCAGCCGGCGCCGCGGAAGAACGCCTCCAACTCCTGGATGATCTTGCCATTGCCGCGGACCGGGCCGTCCAGCCGCTGCAGGTTGCAGTTGATGACGAACGTCAGGTTGTCGAGCTCCTCGCGGGCGGCCACACCGATCGCGCCCAGCGCCTCGACCTCGTCCATCTCGCCGTCGCCGAGGAACGCCCACACCCGTTGCCGGCTGGTGTCCTTGATCCCGCGGTGGTGCAGATAGCGGTTGAACCTGGCCTGATAGATCGCGTTGATGGCGCCCAGGCCCATCGACACGGTCGGGAACTCCCAGAAGCCCGGCATCAGCCGGGGGTGCGGGTACGACGGCATGCCACCGCCTGGGTGCGACAGTTCCTGCCGGAACCCGTCGAGGTCGCTCTCGCCGAGCCGACCCTCCAGGAAGGCCCGAGCGTAGATGCCCGGCGAGGCGTGGCTCTGGAAGTAGATCTGGTCGCCGCCGCCGGGATGGTCCTTGCCGCGGAAGAAGTGGTTGAAACCCACCTCGTACAACGACGCCGCCGACGCGTAGGTGGAGATGTGCCCGCCGACCCCGATCCCGGGCCGCTGCGCCCGATGCACCATGATCGCAGCGTTCCACCGGATGTAGGCGCGGATGCGCCGTTCGAGCTGCTCGTCGCCGGGGAACCACGGCTCGCGCTCGGGTGGAATGGTGTTGATGTAATCGGTGCTCTGCAGGCTCGGCACCCCAACCTGTCGTTCGCGGGCCCGCTGCAGCACGCTGAGCATCAGGTACCGGGCCCGATTCGAGCCGGCGTGCTCCACCACCGCGTCGAACGATTCCCGCCACTCCTGAGTCTCTGCCGGGTCCAGGTCGAGAAGCTGGCTCGGCAGCCCGTCGCTGATCACCGGCTGGCGCTGCGGTCCTGACGTCATGGCGTCTGCCCTTTCTGGAGGTCTGGATCGTGCATCGTGTCGTTGGCTGGCCCCGATTGCCGCACGCCGCGGCGCGGGCTGGGCGGTCCTCAGGGCAGCTGCGTTCGCGGTCGCATCCGACATCACCAGGTCCGAGGGGGGCTGATGACGCCGTGTGCGTGGGCGGCAGAGCGGGCCTGGTGCAGCGAGCCGTGCCACGTCGCACCGCGTTGTCGTCGGCATGGGCGCGCACGAAGGTCGGTCCACCAGTCGGTTAGGCGCGCCGGTTGGTGATCCACATTCCCGCGCTGGCGCCGAACACGATCAGCGCGACGACCACCAGGCCGACGCTGTCCACCGCCAGACCGAGCCCAGCAGCCATCAGGGCCACAATCATGACGGCCAACGCGGCCACGCCGTACCACCTCGGCGGCAGGCGCTGCTGCCCTTGGTCGCCGAACCGCTGCACGAAGGCGGGATCATCGGCTTGAAGGTGACTCTCGATCTCGGTGAGTCGTCGTTGCTCGGCCTCACTCAGCATGGCGTGTCCCCTTTCCGTCGATGCGACCGCTCGGTTGGTGCTGGCCCACCCGGCGGGGTGTCGCGGCTCCCGTAGTCGGTGCGTCACTGTCCCCCATCGACTCGGCCACCGGGTCATCATCGATGTCGGTGTTGGGTGGGCCGCATTGGTGGATGTTGTGTTTCAGCATCCGGGCCGGCGCAGCTGCCCGGCAGGGCAAGCGCCGGCGAACAT
>DASYTU010000111.1:0-1824 GCA_036001925.1 Actinoplanes sp. | reverse complement strand
TGCCGCACCGACTCCGCGACGGCGTGCCGGTCCTGGCCGTCGGCCTCCCCCGCCCGGTCGGGGACGCTGGCCACGGGGGCTTCCCGCCGCCACCCGACCCGCCACCACGAGCGGCGGGTGTTGATCAGCATGCGGCGCAGGTAGGCGTCGGGGTCCACGCCCGTATCCAGCCGAGGCCAGGCGCGGTACAGCTTGACCAGGCACGTCTGCACCAGGTCCTCCGCGGTGTGCCAGTCGCCCGTGAGCAGCACAGCGGTGCGGAGGTGATGGCGAGCCCGCCGGTGCACGAAGGCCGAGAACTCCGCGTCGAGTCCGTCGCTGGAGCGCCGGCGCAACCCATCACCCCTTGCCGTCGTCGCGGGATCGGTGGCTCACCGGTGACACTCCCCGATGCGCCGCCGCCGTTGACATCATGGGCCGCCTCGGCCGCGACCGTTTCACCCGGCGAGGCCTCCAACGCCGCGTCAACTGGTCGCCGGGCAGCATGCGGGTGTCCCGACGAGCATGGAGCGGGCCATGGGCTCGACGCCGCCCATGCGCACGGCCGCCTCTACCGGCGCTCCACCATCGCTTGACCGCGACCACCAGGCTCACCCCGGCAGACGCGCAACGACCAAGGAGGCCAGAAGCCGCTCGTCGAGGAAGCGACCTGCCTGATCCGTCACACCCGCGCGGGGGTGTGGCGGGCGATGAAGTCGAGCATCCGGCGCCAGGCGTCCGCCGAGGCGTCCGCGTGCTGCTGGAAGGTGCGGTCGAAGAACGAGTGGGGGGCACCCTCGTAGACGTGCAGGTCGTGGGGCAGGCCCGCGGCGGTGAGCCGGCGGTCGAAGTCCTCGAAGACCGACACCGGCGTCGCGTTGTCGTCGCCGGCCACCAGGACCAGCAGCGGCGCCTGGACCCGGTCGAGCGCGTCCAGCGTGAGCTGCGGGTTGCCGTACAGGCCGATCGCGCCGGCGAGGCCGTGCCCGGCGGCCGCCTGTCGCCAGGAGCGCCCCCCACCGAAGCAGAAGCCGACGGTGAACACCGCCCGTGCCCCGCCGCCCTGCGGCGAGCGGAGATGCGCGACCCCGGCGCCGGTGTCGGCGGTCACGCCCTCGACGGTCGTCTGGCGGACGTGGGTGGGATAGTCGAAGTCGTGGCCGCGCGGGCCGGTCCCGGCCGTGCGTCCGAAGTAGTCGATCGCGACCGCGTCGACGCCCGCCTCCGCGAACCGCTGGGCCAGCTCCTTGTAGAAGGCGTGGAGGCCGCGGACGTCGGGCATGATCACGATCCCGGCGCCGGTCGGGTCGGCGGCACGGGCAAAGTAGGCCGCCAGTCGGTTGCCATCGGCGGCGGTCAGGACCAGGTCGCCCTGCTCGGCAGCGGCGCCGGCGACAGGTGGCAGGGGCGGCCGCGCGTCACGGTCGAAGCACATCGCGTCCTCCAGGTCGAGAATGCGGCGATGCCATTCGACCACAACGACCACGACCACCGGCTGCTGCGGCAGTTGCCGCGGGGCTGCCGGACGGTGCTGGACGTGGGGTGCGGGGCCGGCCGGTTCGCGCGTCGACTCGCGCGGCGGGGCATCGAGGTCGACGCGGTCGACCGGTCCGCCGCGGTCATCTGGGCGGCCCGGACCGCATGAGGAACTGCGGCGAGGGTTAGCCTGCCGCTTCGATCGCGCCGAACAGGCCGTGGGCTTCATCGTCGATGCCGGCGGTGAACAGCAGGGTGGTCGGGTTGCCGGTGACGCCGTTGCCAAACCGCAGCGCCCACAGCCCCTCGATCTCGATGGGGCTGCCGTCCTCGTGCCGCAGCCGCCCCAGAAACTCGCCAGTGTCCGGG
>DASYTU010000110.1:0-24344 GCA_036001925.1 Actinoplanes sp. | reverse complement strand
CGAGTTGACTGAACCGCCGCACCGACTTTCGGATTACCCGGCTGCCACGCGCGGACCTTCACCGCAAGGTGCGTACGATCACGTTTTCCCAGCTCACCGCACATCTGACCGAGGCGGTTCGCGCACTGCCAACAACAGTCTCACGTTTGCCCAGCTCAGGGGCTATACGTGGGCGATACTGGGATCGAACCAGTGACCTCTTCCGTGTCAAGGAAGCGCGCTCCCGCTGCGCCAATCGCCCTCGGTCACAACTGCCGAGGTGGAGACGGGATTTGAACCCGTGTACACGGCTTTGCAGGCCGTTGCCTCGCCTCTCGGCCACTCCACCGAGCTGGCCCCGCACGTTACCTGTGGCGGCCTCTCCGAGCGGACGACGGGATTCGAACCCGCGACCCTCACCTTGGCAAGGTGATGCGCTACCAGCTGCGCTACGTCCGCGTGTCGTCCGGAAAACGTTCCTCGGCGACGGATAGGAACTTTAGCCGGTCGCCCCAGGCCTTGCCAAACCGGGGTACCCCGGGGCGTCGGCACCCGCGCGGCAATATCGGGGGGCGCATCCCAGCCCTAACCGGTTGGATATAGGCGTGGAGATACGACAGATCACCGCCGACGAGCGTGCCGAGACCATGTTCCCGCTGCAGGCCTACGCGTTCTCCCCGTCGCCCTGGGGCGACGAGAACCGGGACACCTACCGGCGCCGGATGACCTATTACCGGACGGCGGTGAGCCTGATCGCCGAGGAGGGCGGGCAGGCGCTGGCCGGCATGGGTGCTTTCCCGATGCGGCAGAACGTCCGCGGCGCCATCTACGACATGGCCGGCATCGCGTCCGTCGCGTCCCATCCGTCCGCTCGGCGCCGCGGGTTCGTTCGGGCGCTGCTGGAGCGGCTTCTGCGCCAGATGCGCGACCAGGGGTGCGCGGTGAGCGCGCTCTACCCGTTCCGGCCGTCGTTCTACGGGCGCTTCGGGTACGTGGGCCTGCCGCACCGGCGGACGGCCGCGTTCTCGCCCGCCGGGCTCGGGCACCTCGTGCGGGCCGTGCTGCCGGGCACGGTCGAGCGGCTGCCCATGCGGGACGGCTTCGACGAGTACGACGGGCTCGTCCTGCGGCTTCTCGAGCGGCAGCACGGGTTCGCGGTGTACGACGACGTGCGCAAGGCCGAGTTTCGCGAGGACAAGAAATGGGTCGCGGTGGCCCGTGTCGACGGCGAGGTGGTGGGCGCCGTGAGCTACCGGATCGACAGGTTCGGGGGCGACCTCGTCGCGGACGACCTGCTGACCACCGGACCGCTGGGCCGGGCTCTGCTCCTCCAGTTCTTCGCCCACCACGTCGACCAGGTCGGCCGGATCCTCGTCACCGTGGGCCTCGACGACGTGCCCGAAGTGTGGGGCACCGACCTGGCCGTCACCACGGAGAGCAGGGTGGTGTTCCCGAGTTCGTCCGGTCCGATGGCCCGGGTGCTCGACCTGGAAGCGCTGACCGGCATGCCGGTCGGCGCGGGCGCGGTCACCGTCGAGGTGGTTGACGACCCGCTGATCCAGGGCATGTACCGGCTCGAGGGCGATGGCGGGCAGTTGAACGTGACAAAAGGTACAGACGCCAGCGCCACGCTCACCGTCGGCGGCCTGTCCGGGCTGATCTACGGCGTACTCGATCCCATCGACGTCGTGACCCGGGGCCTCGGCGAGGTGGAAGCCGCGGCGATCGCGCCGCTCCGTACGCTCTTTCCGCAGGCGAAGCCGTATGTCTTTGCGGACTTCTAGACCGCGGCCGGCAGGCCGGTCGAGCTGAAGGCTCGGCCGTCGTCGGTCACGACGGCCGACTCGTAGCCGTCGGCGACGCGCTTGGCCAACCACGCGATGCCGGCCTCGCCCATGGCGAGCGCGGCCGTCGCGTACGCGTCGGCCAGCGCCAGATCGCTACCGACGACGGTCACGGACCGCAATCCGCGAGCAGGTTCTCCAGTACGGGGATTCCAGACGTGCTCGCCCCGTTCGTACGTGCCCGACGTCGCGACCGCCCCGTCGGTGAGCGCCAGCACCCAGCTCAGCTTGTCCGCCTCCCAGGGATGCCGGATGCCGACCCGCCAGGGCCGGCCGTCGTCGTTGAGGCCGCGCATCCGGATGTCGCCGCCCGCGTTGATGTAGTGCCGGTGCGACCCTCCGGCGGCCAGCCGCGCCGAGGCCACCTCAACTGACCAGCCCTTGACGTAGCCGGACGGGTCGAGCGGCCCGGTCGCGTACGCGTCGAAGTAACCGTCCGTGTCCCGCCACAGGTCGGCGCAGGCGTCCAGAACGTGCCGCAGGTCCGGGGAGCAGGCGTCGAGCGGCAGCTCACCGCGCCGGAAGCGGCACACCTCGCTGTCGTCGGAGTACGTGCTGAAACGCCGGTCCACCTCGTACAGCCACGCGCAGGTGTCGTCGACCAGCGCCGCCAGCGAGGACTCGGGCAGGTCGTCGGCCAGTTCAATGCTGACGACCGTACCCATGACGTGCTCGGCGTGGCGCACGGACGGAAAGCCTACGCGCCGGCCGCATCCAGTGCGGCCTGCAATGACGTCCGGTACGACGCGCTGGTGAGCGTGGCGCCGGAGACCGTGTTCACCTTGGCGCTCTGCTTCTCCAGCGTCTCCTCCTTGAGCTGCGCGATCGCTTTCGGGTTGATCGAGGCGCTGAGGCCGGTGGCCGGGTAGGTCGCGTCGGCCGAGGTGATCTTCCCGCCGTCTACCTTGATGGAGACCTGGATCGTCCCGTACGCGTAATCGGTGGCCTTGCCCTTGTAGACGCCGTCCTTGAGGCCGCTCGCATCGGCCGCCGCGCTGCCGCCCCCGTTCGCGCCGTTCCGTTTCGCCGCCTCCTTGTTGTGCGCGGGCTTCTTCGACGGCGCCGGGGAGGAACCCGAGTTCGCCAGGTCGACGGCGGGCGGTGCGGCGGTCACTACGGGCGCGGACACGCTCAGCCGGACCCCCGCGATGAGGGCGGCGCCGGTGAGGGTGCCGACGGCTGCTGCGGTACTACGTCGCATCGCTATCTCCAGGTGATCAGAACTCGAAGGGATCGAGGTGCATCTGGCTGTCGGGCACGTCCAGTTCGCGGAGCGTGTCCACGGCCGCGCTGACCAGGCCGGGCGGCCCGCACAGGTAGACGTCGCGGCGGTTCACGTCAGGGACGAGGCCGCGCAGGCCGTTCGGGGTGAACAGCCGGCGCGGGCCAGGGTCGTTGCGCGAGCCGACGATGTAGCGGACCCAGGCGTCGCGAAGCTCGGCCAGCTCCTCGAGCTCGGCCCGGAACACCAGCTCGTCGGGGCGGCTGGCCCGGTAGATGACGATCGTGTCCGGAGGCATGTCCTCGAGCAGCGCCCGGATCGGCGCGATGCCGCTGCCGCCCGCGATCAGCAGCGCCCGCCGGCGGGTACGGCGCTGGGCCGTGAACGTGCCGAACGGCCCCTCGGCCCAGACCGGAGTCCCGGGCTGCAACTCGGCGAGCCGCGAGGTGTGCCCGCCCACCGCGGTCACGGTCAGCCGGAGCCACTCCGAGTGCGGCGCGGCGGACAGCGAGAACGGGTGCGACTGCCACCAGCCGTTGCGGGTCAGGAAGCGCCAGCGCATGAACTGGCCGGCCTGCGCGGTCAGCTTCTCCAGGTTCTTGCCGTCGATGTAGATCGAGAACGTGTTCGCGCCCTCCGGGACGACCTCGGCCACCTCGAACCGGTGCCGGACGTTCAGCCAGACCGGCTCGATCAGCCGGCCCCAGATCAGCGCGGCGATGACCAGCGCGCTCAGGCCGGGCCAGAACACGGACGCGAACTTGCCGCTGAGGTCGGCACCGTTCGTGATCTGGTGGCCGTAGCCGAGCAGGAGCACCAGATAACTGGTGAGGTGGATCATGTGCCAGAGCTCGTACGGCAGTTTGGTGCGTGCGGCCCGGATCGATATCAGGGCGATCGCGACCAGGATGCCGGTGGCGACCGTCGCGCTGAGCATGTCCGGGAACGTCGTGATCATGGTCCAGCCCTGGTCGACGACGCCCTTGTCGCCGGTGAGCGCGTACCCGTACACGATGAAGACAATGTGCCCGAGGACCGTGACCACCAGCGTCGTGCCCAGCCAGCGGTGCCACTGGAGGAGGTCACGGGCGCCGACCCACTCCTCGAGCCAGGACACCCGGCTCATCATCAGCAGCTGGATGAAGAGCAGGTAGCCACCGACCAGCCCGAGGATGCGACCCGCCGCCAGCATCAACGTCGGGGTGTCGTGCACCGCGCCGGCCTGGGTGTCGAAGAGCCACAGCGACACGCTCGTCGCCAGGCCGGAGAAGAACAGCAGGATGGTGAGCAGGCGGTTCCCGGCGTACGACTCGGCCGGGGGGCGGTCGTCGATGGGCGGAGCGGCCGGGCCGGTGGCCTTCCAGCCGGTCGGATCGGTGGGCGACTCCAGGACGATGTCGCTACGCCGGTAGGCCTCGTCGAAGGAGGGCGAACGGCGCGCATCCATGGCTTCCTGCTGCCACCAGCTGGGCTGCGGGACCTCTTGTCGCGGCGCGGGCGGCGCCTCGTCCCGGTATCGCGCCGTCTCCACCGGCTCGGGCCTGCGATAACGCCGGTCCTCGAAGGTTTGGAAATCCTGGCGCGCCATCGTCTCACCCGCTCGGCAGTCGTCTATACGCGCCCGCCACCCCCCAGTGGCCGACGTGACGACCCGTTCGGGAGGCCGTCGGGGGGTGGTACGAAGCGCAGGCCGCCGAGGCTCAAACCTGCGGGAAGAAAATCAGCGGTTGACCGAGATGATCTTGTCGATGAGGCCGCCACCAGGGAAGTCGAGCATCATCATTCCGGTGCGCAGCACGGGCTGATGCACGTCCGGGCCTTCGTTGAGGTAGATGAGCAGGAACGGGTCCACGCCCTGGACGCCGAACGCGCCGCCGGCCACCTGCTGCGGCTGGGCGAAGAAGCTCGCGCCGCTGCCGAAGTTGACGTACATCTTGGTCGGGTCGCCCGCGCTGGTCGCGTCGAGGAAACGGCGTACCTGGTCGCGTTTGGTGGCGATCGCGCCGACGTTCGGCACGTAGTAGTTGTTCTGCACGTACGTCGACGAGCCGTCGTGCCAGTCCGCGAACTGGGCCAGCCCGTAGTGCTCGATCGGCCCGCCGTGGGCGCCGATCATGACCGCCAGGACGACCTTCCCGCGGATGTCGGCGAGCGCCGGCGTGGCCGCGCCCGCGCCGCGGTTGATCGACGGCTGCCAGAACAGATCCCCGCGCCGGCTCGCGTAGAGGTCGAAGATGTCCGGAAAGCTCATCTGACCCGCGACGTCGGTGCAGGAGCCGAACTCGCCGGTGCACTCCTGCTTGAGCGGCATGATCACGGTCTCGGAGGGATGGGCGGCCAGGAAGGCTGCCAGCGTGTTGAGCACGTCGTCGAAGTTCGCGTTCTGGTAGACCGCGCCGTGGTGGATCGTGAACGTGTTGCCGCCGTTCACCCGAGCTCGGATGTCGATCATGCGGATTCCGGCGGCGAGCTGGGCGGCGAGCGTGCGGCCGCTGTCGCCGAAGTCCTCCTGCGTCTGGGTGAGCGCGCCGCCGTGGATCGACATCGTCTCGTGCGTGCCGGGGATCGAGATGCCGGCCAGGCTGGTCGCGTCGGGCAGGCTTCGCATCCAGTCCGGGTTGCTGGCCGAGCTCAGCGTCCGGTAGGACGGATCGTCCGCGAACGCGGCGACCGGGATAGCGACGATTGCGACGGCCAGGGCGACGACGGCGAGTGCGCGCTTCATGCAGCGAAAGATATCGATACATCGTGTACGGAGGGAAGACGCCGGCTCAACGTAGCTTTCGATCAGTCGGAGAGGATCGGCACCGACGGGCTCAAGTCATGGCCGAGGTTGACGGCGCGAGTGACGGCCTTTCCGCCGAAGCGGTCGCGGACCGCGTCGAGAGCCTTATCGAGCTCGTCGTCGTCCTGCGCCTCGAACGGCAGCTCCAGCTGTACGTACCCGTCGCTGTCCAGGTTGCTGACCGCGACCCCGACCAGCGTCAGCCCACGTTCGGCGATCAACGGACGCGCCTCGTCCAGGAGCGCCCGGGCGGTCTCCAGAACCGCCCGCGTCTGCATCGTGGCCTTGAGCAGGCTGCGCGACCGGGTCGCCCGGGTGAAGTCGGAGAACCGCAGCCGCAGCGTCACGGTCCGGCCGGCACGGTTGGCGCCGCGCATCCGCCGTGTCACCCGGTCGACCAATGCGGCGAGCGTGGCCTCGACCTCCGCGAACGGACGCGGCCGCCGCCCTAGCGCGCACTGCGAACCAATCGACCCGCGGCGGTGGCCGACCCGGACCCGCCGCGGGTCGTGGTTGTGCGCGAGCGCGTGCAGGTGCCGCCCCGCATGCGCGCCGAGCAACGTGACCAGCGCGGCCTCGCCGACGCGCGCCACCTGGCCGACCGTGAGGATGTGCCGCTCGCGCAGCTTGCCGGCGGTCACCGGACCCACGCCCCAGAGCCGCTCGATCGGCAGCGGATGCAGGAACGCCAGCTCCTGCCCGGGCGGTACGACCAGCAGGCCGTCCGGCTTGCCGACCGCGCTCGCGACCTTGGCCAGGAACTTCGTCCGCGCCACGCCGACCGTGATCGGCAGGCCGACCCGTTCCCGCACGTCGGCACGCAGCTTGGCGGCGATGTCGGTGGGCGTACCCCGGATCTTGAGCAATCCGCCGACCTCGAGGAATGCCTCGTCGATGGAAATCCCCTCGACGATCGGCGTGGTGTCGCGGAACACCGCGAAGACGTCCTTGCTCGCCTTCGAGTAGGCCGACATCCGGGGCGGGACGACGATCGCCCCCGGGCACAGCGCCCGCGCCTGCGTCAGGCCCATCGGTGTGCGTACCCCCATGGCCTTTGCCTCGTAGCTGGCGGCCAGCACGACACCCATGCCGACGAGCACGGGCCTGCCACGCAGGCCGGGATCGTCGCGCTGCTCGACCGACGCGTAGAAGGAGTCGAGATCGGCGTGGAGGATCGTCGCTTGATCGGCCACCGCGGCAGTCTAGTACATACGTTCGAAGAAGGCCATTGTCTACATTATCCGGGGACGCAAACGATCTTCACTCTCACAAGTCCGTGAAGGGTTGCCCATCGTCGTGGATCGGCGTTGGGTGTACCCCGATTGATCCACTTCTCTGTGGGGACCAACCGTCACGAACGGGAGAACATCAGTGACAAGAGCTTCGATCGTGAGGTCGCGGCTGGCGCTCATCGTCGCGGTGGGCGCCGCCGTCACCTCGGTCCTGGCGGCTGCGCCGGCCGCCCAGGCCCGGCCGGGCAGGCATGTCCTGGACAACAGCCGGCCGCGATGGCTGAGCCGGGCGCGTGCCACCGGCACCGCCCCGGCCGCGGCCAGCACCATCCACTTCGGCGTGTTGCTGAAGATGCGCGACGCCGCCGGCGCGGAAGCGACCCTCGCCGCCCTGTCCGATCCGGCCAGCGCCAGCTACGGCAAGTGGCTCACGAACGCCGAGTTCAAGACCCGCTACGCGCCGGCCGCCGCCGACGTCGCCGCGGTCCGGAGTTGGCTCACGAGGCAGGGCTTCGCGCTGCGTGACACGCTCGGTGGCGGCATGTACATCGAGGCCTCGGGCACGACCGCACAGATCGACACGGTGTTCGGCACCAAGGTCCAGAACTACACCTACCAGGGCAAGACGGTACGGGCGAACAGCACCGACCTCTCGCTGCCCGACAACACGCCGGCCGCCGTGACCGGCCTGATCTCCGGCGTGCTCGGCGTCGACCAGGGCACCGCGCTCAAGCAGCCCGGCGATACGCTCCCGGGGCCCGACACCGGCTTCCGGCCCGGGACTCCGTGCTCGGACTACTACGGCCAGAAGATCGCCACGGACCAGCCCGCCGCCAACGGGTCGAAGCAGCCGTACGTGGTCTGCGGGTACGCGCCCAAGCAGTACCAGTCCGCGTACGGCGTGCGCGACCTACTCCGCAAGGGCATCACCGGGCGGGGCGTCACGGTCGCGGTCACCGACGCGTTCGCCTCGCCGACCATCGCGCAGGACATCAGCACGTACAGCCGCAGGCACGGCCTGCCCGCGTTCAGGCCCGGCCAGTTCCGGCAGATCACCCCGCCGGCCGACGGGTACGACCTGATCGACGAGTGTGGCGGCGCCGGCTGGTACGGCGAGGAGACGCTCGACATCGAGGCCGTGCACGCCATGGCTCCGGGCGCGAACATCGTCTATGTCGGCGGCGCGGACTGCTCCACCGGC
Organism: Actinoplanes sp.; assembly: GCA_036001925.1. GTDB lineage: Bacteria > Actinomycetota > Actinomycetes > Mycobacteriales > Micromonosporaceae > Actinoplanes. Next base: position 16,081 of record DASYTU010000110.1, on the reverse strand, counting down.
CTGGACGAGGCGTGGGCGTCGACGATCGACAACCATGTGGCCGACATCGTGACCAACTCGTGGGGCACGACCACCGACGACATCGAGCTGCTCGGCGCCGACTACGTGGCGTACTACCAGCAGTTCTCGCTCGAGGCCGCGCTGACCGGCATCACCGTGAACTTCTCCAGCGGTGACGACGGCGACCAGACCTCAGGCGGCACCGATCCGTCGGCCAAGACGGTCGACTTCCCGGCCGACCTGCCGTACGTGACCGGGGTCGGCGGCACCAGCGTGGGCATCGACCGGAACGGCGCGCGGGTCTGGGAGCACGGCTGGCAGAACGCCTACTCCGCGCTAACCGACGGCGCATGGGGCGACCCGGTCTACAGCTCCGGCGGTGGCGGCGGCACGAGCTTCCTGTTCGGCCAGCCGTTCTACCAGCGGGGCCGGGTACCGGCGTCCATCTCCCAGGCCAATGGCGGCGCGCCGATGCGGGCCGTCCCGGACATCTCCATGCCCGGCGACCCGAACACCGGATTCCGGGTCGGCCAGACCCAGGTGTTCCCGGACGGTACGTACTACGACGAGTACCGCATCGGCGGCACCAGCCTGTCGTCGCCGCTGCTGGCCGGCATGATCGCGGTGGCGAGCCAGAAGGCGCACCACCCGCTCGGCTTCGTCAACCCGCTGTACTATCGCCTGCTCGGCTCCTCGGCGCTCAGCGACATCACCGCGCCGGCGCAGCCACTGCTGCAGGTCCGCACGAACTTCGTCAACGGCGTGGACGCGTCCGGCGGGAAGTCGTACCAGCTGCAGACCATCGATGTGCAGACGTCGCTGATCCACAGCAAGAAGGGCTACGACGACGAGACCGGCGTCGGTACGCCAGGCGCGCGGTTCTTCTCCGCCGTGCACTGACAGCCGTTCTGCGAAGGGTGGGGCCCGCGACCGCGGCCCCGCCCTTGACATGTGTATGGCCCAGGTTAAGACTCATCGTCAGCCGTCAATAGGAAACTCTCTTTACAGCGGCGCATGCCCGCCCGTCCCCCGCGGTCACTCCCCGACGCAAGGAGCCCCCCATGCGCAGACGAGTCATCATCGGAGCGTCTCTCGCCACGTTGCTCGCCGGTGCGGGCGCGGCGGCGCTCATCACGAGCAGCACGGCCGACGCGGCCACCGCCTACTCCGTCGCGCCGTACGTGGATCTCTCCGCGAACAGCGCCGACATGCTGGACACGGCCATCGCCCAGGGCGGAGTGAACAGCTACACCGCTGCGTTCATCATCGGCTCGGGCTGCACGCCGATCTGGGGCGACACGCTCGGCATCGACAACTCGACCGCGAACGCGCGGATCGCCCGGGCGCAGGCCGCCGGCGCCAAGACGATCATCTCGTTCGGCGGCGCGGGCGGCGCCGAGCTCGGCCAGTCCTGCACCAACCAGTAGTCGCTGCAGGCCGCGTACCAGAGCGTTATCAGCAAGTACAAGGTGGACCACCTCGACTTCGACATCGAGGGCGCGGCCATCGCCGACGCCGGCTCGGTCGACCGGCGGTTCAAGGCGATCAAGGGCCTGCAGAACGCCAACGCCGGATTGAACGTCTCCCTCACGATCCCGGTGCTGGAGAACGGCCCCGACGGCAACGGCAGCAACTTCCTGCGCTCGGCCGCCGCCAACGGCGTCAAGGTCGACATCGTCAACGCCATGGTCATGGACTACGGCCATCCGGTCTCCGACATGGCCGCCGCCGCCCAGACCGCCGCGGCCGGCACGCTCAACGCCGCCAGGGCCGCGGGCCTGAACGTCACGTACGCGAACATCGGCATCACCCCGATGATCGGCAACAACGACAGCGCCGGCGAGGTCGTCACCCAGGCGAACGCGCAGACGATCGTGAATTGGGCGCGCGCCAACGGCATCGGCCGGCTCGCGTTCTGGTCCATCGGCCGCGACCAGCCCTGCCCCGGCGGCGGCGTCTCGCCGAACTGCTCCGGCCTCGGCGGCAGCAAGCTCGACTTCACCAAGATCTTCACGGGTGGCGGAGGCGGCGGTACCACGCCGCCGACGACGCCGCCGACCACCCCGCCCGGCGGTGGCTGCGCCGGCCTGCCGACGTGGAGCGCCTCGGCCATCTACACCGGCGGCCAGTCCGTGGCCTACAACGGCCACAAGTACACGGCCAAGTGGTGGACCCAGGGCGAGCGGCCGGACCTGAACATCGGCGACGGCAAGCCGTGGGCCGACAACGGCGCCTGCTCCGGCGGTGGCGGCACGCCGCCCCCGACCACCCCGCCGACGAACCCGCCCACGAGCCCGACCACCACGCCGCCCGGCAGCGGCACGACCTGGGTCGCGAATCACGCGTACCACGTCGGCGACGTCGTCACCTACAACGGCGTGAGCTACCGCTGCCTGCAGGCGCACACGTCGCTCGTCGGGTGGGAACCGCCGAACGTTCCGGCGCTCTGGCAGCGCCTCTGAGGCAGGCTGAATGGGGAGTGTCGCGGCTCACCGGGAACCGGGAATCGCGAGGCAGCCAACTGGGTTACCGAGATTGAGCGCACAACGCTCAACTTTGATAACAGTTCTCCGCTGGAGGAACCACCCATGTTGCCTCGTAGCGCCACGGTTCCCGACCTCGACCGGCTCACCGCGCGCGTCTTCGATAGCGCCACCCGCAGGTCCGGTGCCCGCCTGGACGCCCACCGCGATGGCGACACCTGTTACATCGACATCGACCTGCCGGGCGGCGACCCGGCCAGCATCGACGTCGCGGTCGACCACAAGGTTGTGACCGTCCGCGCCGCGCGCAAGCAGGTCGAGGGCGACGACGCGCAGTCCGCCGGCGCCGAGAGTCAGGTCGTCCTGTCGGATTCGCTGGACATGGACCGGCTCGAGGCCAGGCACGACAACGGCGTGCTCACCCTGAGCATCCCGGTGATCGAGCGGGCCGGGTCGCGCAAGTCCAAGGTCATTTTCAACGCCCGTACCCCCGGCGACCAGGAGCTGGCCGAAGCCGCCTGATCCCGCACGACGCAAGGGCCGCACCCGGCGGGTGCGGCCCTTTCAGTGGCTGAACAGGAAATAGTTCAGGTTCAGGAAGTCATCGCCGTTGTCGCTGGCGAACGTCACGAACACCGTGTGCACGCCGGTTACCCCGGTGACGTCGGTGGCCTGCGTACGCCAGGCGTCCCAGCCGCCCGTGTTGTGGATCGGCAGGCTGCCGATCGGCGGGTTGGACGGGCTGTCGATCCGGATCTCCATGCGGCTGACGTCGTTGTGTACGTCGGAGGCCACCCGCGCGACCATCTGCGCCGGTGCCGCGTCGCCGAAATCGATGTTGTCGAACTGCAGCCAGTCGCCGCCGTTGACCCAGCCGATGTTCTTGCCGCCGCCCTCGTCGCCGGTGTCCTGCACCCCGGTGCCTTGCTGCGCGACCGCGTTCTCGGCCTGGATCGGCGAGTACGCGTCGACGCCGGCCGGCGCGGCCGGCGCGGCCGGCGCGGCCGAGGTCGGCGGTGGCGGCGAGGGCGAGGGCGAGTCGGACGGGGGAGCGGGGGAGGCGGGCGGGACCGCCTCGCCGTGGGCTGTCGACCCGCCTTGCAGCCGGCCGACCAGGAAACCGGCCAGCACCAGCGCCACGACGGTGCCGGCTATGAGGAGCCGCTGGCGTGCGGTGCGGGAGCGGGATCGGTAGACCGTCGGAGTTGGCGTCGTCATGGCCTGCCGATACTAAACCGCTTCGGCGACGATCGATTCCGTCGGCGGCGCGGCGAAGTGGCATGCCGCCGTCTGGCCCGGCGCCTCCTCAAGCCTCGTGGTGCTCAGAGCAGGGCCTTCAGTAGGTCGGGGCGAGTGCGGTCAGGATTTCTTCCGCCCGTTCGCCGGCCGCTCGCGGGTCCACGTCGGGAGAGCCGATCAGCGGATCCCAGTTCAGGTCGTAGAACAGCTCGGTGACTCCCGCCTCCTCGAACAGCTCCGCGCCGGCCCGGATCTGCTCCCAATTGCCGGACAGCGGCAGCCGGTCGTCGCGCCGCCCCGCCTGCACGACGCCGCGGACCACGATCCGGATCGAATCGGGGTCGCGTCCGGACTCCTCGGCCGCCCGCCTGACGATCTGCGTGGCCCGCGCGATGTCGTTGAGGGTGGCCCGGCTGCTGCTCACCCATCCCGCGGCCAATCGCCCGGCACGGCGCAGCGCTGCGTCGGCCGTGCCGCCGAGCAGGATCGGCGGGCCGGCAGGCTGGACCGGACGGGGTGCCATGACGCTCGGCGGCACGGTGTAGAACTCGCCGTCGAACGCGCTCACCTCGTCGTTCCACAGCGTCCGCAACACCTGCAGGTACTCCTCGGTGCGGCGGCCGCGCGGGTTCGGGTTCGAGCCGGTGGCGATGAACTCCACCTCGGACCAGCCCGTGCCCAGGCCGAGATCGAAGCGGCCGCCGGAGAGCACGTCCAGCGTGCTGGCCTGCTTCGCCAGGTACGTCGGCGAGACGAACGGCAGGTTGATCACGGCGACGCTGAGCCGGATCTCGGTGGTGCGCGCGGCCGCGTACGTCAGCGCCAGCAACGGGTCGAGGACGCTGCGGTAGACCGGCGCCATCTCCTGGTCCTGGCCGACGAGGAGCCGCTGGAACGACCACAGGCCGTGATAGCCGAGCTCCTCGGCGCGCATCGCGAAACCGCTCACCGACATCGGGTCGGCCCATGCGCCCGACACGGGGCACCCACAGCTGATCAACATGGGCTCACCGTAGCGCCGGGTCCAGAGGGTGGCTACCGCGACGTCGCGCGGCGCGCGCCGCTGGCCTCAGGCGCCGGCCAGCAGGCGGCCGACCTCGCTCGCGCGGTCGCCGAGCGCCACGCGCAGCGCCGCCGCGATCTCCTCGGTGGAGCGTTCGGGGTTGGCCAGGGCGACGAGGACAAGGTTCGCGATCTGCTCGTAGTCCATGCCGGCCAGCACGTGCTCGGCGAACACGGCCGGGTCCGTGCCGGCCGCGGCCTTCTGCAGGAGCGCATACATGTCGCCGAACAGCACGTTGTGCGTGGACCGGCCGGTGTTGCCGACGTTCTGCTGCCAGGGCGCCACGCGCAGCGCGGCACGCTGCGGGTTGTCCCTGACCTGCGCCGACATGCGGGAGGTCCACCAGGTGTCCATGCGCGCGTTGAAGTCGGTCTGGGTGATCGTGGCCATGTCGTCGTCCTCGCCTTCGAGTAGGCCCCAGGGCCGGGTGTCGCGTTCCTGGGCGGTCGTGTAGCGCGCTGAGAAGTGCGCGTGCTCGGTGTGGGCGTTCGCGCCGGTGAACGCGCGGGCCGTCCAGCCCCACGACCGCGACCAGATGCGCCGGTTGTAGATGATGTTCTGCAGACGGTTGTCGCGGCCGCCGCGGTGCCGGGTGATGATGATCTCCAGGCACTTGTCCATGTTCCAGCCGGGCTTGCGCAGGTCGTCGTCGACGTCGATGGCATGGACCTCGTTGATGTTGTCAGGGTCCTCGTACGGCGTACGGCCGGTCTCGTCCGGGTTGTGGTCGCTCGACACATGCTGGTGTGCGATGTCGCCGATGGATCCGTCGCTCCGCTGGTCGCGGCCGGGGGCGAGCCGGTTGAACTCAGTCCGCAGGCTCACCAGGCACGGCACCAGGATCCAGTTCGCCATCGGGTACCTCCTCCCACGGGTCGGGCACGGCCGCACCGGCGTACTGCTCGGCGGGGGCCGGGTCGTGCGGCCCGGCGTAGCGTTCGCCGGCGTCGATGTCCGCCGGGGTTAGGGGCATCTGCCCCTTGGCATCTGGCGGGTCGGTCATCGCGCTTCGCTCCTGTCGGGATCGGATCGCTCGTCCGATGGCTCGATCCCGAGGCGTCATCGGACCGCTCCGTCCGATAATGGCTCGACCGCGCGGCGGCTGAGTACCCGAGCCGTCCTGCGCAATCCGCGGAGTCTGAATAATGCGGGCGTACCGGGGTTAGCCCTCCACTCCGGTCGCCGCGTGTGACGTGCCGACCGGCTTGGACTGCGGGGAGCCACGCTGGCGCAGGTAGATCGACAGGATCGCCATGGACGCCACGGCGAGCAGTTCGGACTGCCAGTTCTGCAGCGTGCGGTCCCAGAAGTCGGGCTCCATGATGTACCGCGACCAGGACACCGGGTCCTCGAGCCGGCCCAGCTGCTGCTCGTTGTAGGCGGCGACGCCGGCGATCGACTGGGTCAACCAGGAGGCCAGGAAGAGCAGGCCCATGACGAGGCCGAGCGAGTTCGAGTAGAGCGTTCTGCGCCAGCCGGCGGCCCGCGCCCACTTCGGCGAGTCGTCGTCCGCGAACTCGCCGACCTTCTGCTCCCGGTCCGACTCCAGGCCGGCCTGGCCGAGCGGCTTCGATTCGGGGGAGCCCTTCTGCAGCAGCCAGACCGTCAAGTAGATGTACAGGAAGAACTGCAGGTATTCGGACTGCCAGTTCTCGGCCACGTCCGTACCGAAGCTCGCTGACGTGAGGTAGCGGCCGAGCGAGATCGGTTCCAGACCTTCGGCGAGCTGCTCGTTGTTGAAGTTGGCGTGCCCGGCGAGAGCCTGCCCGACCAGGACGATCAGGAACAGCACCCCGAACACCAGGCTGAGCGAGTTCTCCTTGAGGAACCTCTTCACCGATGCAGCACCCCTAACGCGGAGAGGTACACCAGTCCGCCGACCACGACGACCAGGAGCAGTACGAAGAGGACACGCATCGCTCAGCCTCCCTGCAGTTCACATTCGTAGGGGCGGTTCTGCCGCGGCACGCAGCCCGCGGCCACGACGCGCCAGCCGCCCGGGAACACCGCAAGGAAGACGGTGTCGTCGGCGAACCGGATCTGGGCCCATTGGCCGTACACGTCGGCGCCGGTCACCGCGCCCGGAGCGGGCAGGTCCTCGTCCAGGATGGCTTGGGCGCACGGTTTCCCGGCCGACTGTTCGAGCGCCGACGCGGTGTCCGGGGCCAGCACGGCGCAGGCGGCGGCGCCATCCTTGTCATCGACAGCAGTCAGTAGCCGCGTGGCTACCGCCGCGGCGGCGGCACCGCGTTCGCCCACGGAGGCGCAACCTGCCAGCCCTGACAGTACGAGCGCGGCCAGGGCCGCGGCCATTCGACGATGCTGCACGGGCCGCATCATGCCCTGGATGGCCTCTTTTCATGCTTCGAAGATCAGTTGCTGTAGACGCGCGTCGGGGTGATGAGCACGGCCGTGCGGCCCTGTTCGGCTATCACGCGGTCGTACTCGTCCCAGTTGTCGTGCGTACCGCCGGCCGCCGTGAAGATCTCGCGGAGCAGCAGCCGGAGCCGCTCGGCGTCCAGCCACGGCTGCGGGTCGCCGGGGCCGGCCAGCTCGGCGCGCCCCTCCACCGTGGCCCACTGCCAGCCGGTCCGGAACGTCGTGGTGACCTGCGGCCGGTCCCGGAGGTTACGGATCTTCACCTTGCCGTACGCGACGAAGGCCAGGATCCGCTCGCCCGTGGCCGGATGCGCCAGCACGCCGGTGTTGACCAGCGACGACTGGATCGTGCCATCGGCCCGCAGTGTCGCCACGACTGCCAGGCCGCGGTCGGCCTTGCTGAGCGCCCACGCCTCGTCCAACGTCGTCATCGCCCCGTCTCCTCCGCAGCCGCGTCGTTCCCCGCTTCGCTGCCGGTGCCGGCCTCGGCTTCGGGTCCGGCCTTCGGGTTCGTTCCGGCCCCGCCGTCCGCCTCGGCCTCGGTCAGGGACTGCTCGATCCACGCGATCCGTTCCGGGCGCAGGCCCGCGTCCCGGGCCTGCTGGACCGCCTCGCGCATGCGCCGCACCCCTTCGTCCCGGCGGCCGGTCGCGACCAGGGCCTCGCCCAGCGCCACCGTGCCGCCCGGGATCCAGCGCTCGTCGCCGTGCTCGGCCCGCAGGTCGTGCGACGTCTGCAGGTGGAAGAGCGCCCGCTCCGGCTGCACGTCGGCGACGAGGTAGTAGAAGCCGATGTGGCGGTGCACTTCGGAGCGAGTGAGCGGGCCGGCATGCTGCTCGGCGAGGGCCAGCGCCTCCCAGTAGTACGGCATCGCGGTGTCCCAGTCCTCGCTGAACACCTGGTGCACGAGGCCGATGCCGAACAGCGAGTCGGCGGCGCCGGCCAGATCGGCGATCTCCCGGCGGATCGTCAGCGCCCGCTGGAACAGCGCCTCCTCGGCGCCCGTGTCGGCGTGCGCCACATTCTCGTCCAGCTGCCGGAAATGCATGAGCATGCCGAGCCGGTCGAGCGCGGCGGCTTCGCTGGCGCGGTCGCCGGCCTTCTCCGCTACTGCCCGGGCCTCGTTCAGGGTCTCCTCCGCGGTCGCGAAGTCACCCGTACGGAAGGCGGCCTCCAGCATGGCTTCGTTGCCAGCGGCCAGCAGCGCCTCCGCCGTTGCCTCAGTCTCCATGCCTCGCAGGTTACTGCCGCGAAGGCGGGCGTCGTCCACGACGTCGAGGAGTACCCCACTCCTTCCTCAACGATGCCGAGGTCGGTCCGTGCGTACTGCGCCCACTGATGCGCGCCGCCCACATCGGACCGGGACCGGAGACGGCGGCGGACGCGTGGCGGCGCATCGAGGCGTTCTTCCGCGCGCAGCTGCGCTGACCTCGACGAATCTTGCCTCGACCTGCTCGAATGAACGGATGCGAGACGAGATCGAGGCGGCCTGCGCCCAACTGGCCGAACTCATGCGTGAGCGCGAGCTGCTGCTGCGCCGCCACGTCGAGCTCCGGAGCCGGCTGACCGCGCAATCCACCGACGTGACCGCGTTACGCGCTCAGCACGCGCTCGAGCAGCGCGACGTAGACCGCCTGGAAAGCCTGTCATTTGCCCGGGTGCTCCTCGCGCTGCGCGGTGCGCGCGAGGACGAGCTCGCCCGCGGACGCGCCGAGGCCGACGCGGCGCGCTACCGCGTCGCCGAAGCGGAGGCCCGGCTTGCCGCGGTCCGCGCTGAGCTCACCGCGGTCGACGCGCGGCTGGCGCGCCTGACCGGCGTCCCGGCCCGCCACCAGGCGGCTCTCGACGACAAGGAGCGCTACCTGTGCGAAGCCGGCGGTCCGGAGGCGGCGCGGCTGATCGCGCTTGCGGAGGAGCGTGGGCGGCTCGAGGCGGAGCTACGCGAACTCGGCGAGGCGGCCTCGGCTGCGGACACCGCGCGAAAGGCGCTGGCAGAGGTGGAGCGGCACGTCGACAGCGCGGTGAACTGGTCGGCGTTCGACTCCATTGTGGGCGGCGGCCCGCTCGCCGGCGCCCTCAAGCACGACCGTCTCGACGAGGCGGCCCTGGCGGCGGCACACGCGGACCGGTGCCTGGCCGTGCTGCACCTGGAACTGGCCGACGTCGGTGTGCGCCTCAACCTGGGCGATGGCAGCTTCGACACCTTCTTTGTCGACCTGCTGTTCCGCCAGCACATCAAGGGCGTACAGCAAACGGTCGTCGCCGCCGTGGGTGCGGTCGGCGAGATGCAGCGCGACCTCGCCCGGCGGACCGCGGCGGCCCAGGAGCGCCTCGAAGCAATCGCGCGCGAACGGCTCGACCTGCTGGCCACCTAGAACGCGAGTGCCTCGGCGATCGGGACGTCGCCGGTGAACAGTTCGAACGTCACGCCGATCGTGGCCGGCGCGGTCAGGCAGGCCGCCAGCACCGCGGCGACGTCGTCGCGCGGCACCGGACCGCGTTCGCCGAGCCGGGTGGTCACCCGGACCCGGCCGGTGCCCGGGTCGTCGGTGAGCGAGCCGGGGCGGACGATCGTGTAGTCGAGGCCGCTCGCGCGCAGGTACTCGTCGGCTTCCGCCTTCGCCCGCAGGTACGGCTTCATCGACTCGCCCGCCGACTCGGGACGGTCCGCCCCGATCGAGGAGACCATCACGTACCGCCGTACCCCCGCGGTTTTTGCCGCGTCGACGAGCTTGACCGCGCCGCCCAGATCGACCGTCCGCTTGCGCGCGGGTCCGCTGCCGGGCCCGGCGCCGGCCGCGAAGACGACCGCGTCGGCGCCCTTGACATAGGGCTCGAGCGAGGCGTCACTCTCGAGGTCACCGATGACCGGGACAGCGCCGACGGCCTCGAGGTCGGCGGCATGGTCGCGTTTGCGGATGAGGCCGCGCGCGTGGTGTCCCTGCTCGGCGAGGATCTTCAGCAGACGGAGCGCGACCTTGCCGTGCCCGCCGACGACGAGGATGTCCATGCGCTCCGTCATACCCCGCCCCACGGGCGGGACGCTACGTCAGGCGGAGTCGCGGACCACCAGCGTCGGCTGGAACGTCACCGAGCGGGGCAACCGGCCCGGGGAGGCGATCTGCGCCATCAGTACCTCCGCCATCTCCGCGGCCATCTCCTCGACCGGCTGACGGACGGTGGTGAGCAGCGGGCGGCAGTCCAGCGCGGCGCTGCTGTCGTCGAACCCGACCACGGCGACGTCGTCCGGTACGCGCCGGCCCAGGTCCTGCACGGCCCGCAAAGCGCCCTCGGACATCAGGTCGCTGGCCACGAACAGGCCGTCGATGTCCGGATGGTCGGCGAGCAGCCGGCGCGCGCAGTCTTCGCCGCCGGCCCGGGTGAAGTCGCCCTCGATCGACGGCACCTCGCCGAACCCGCGGCTCGCCAAGTACGACCGGAAGCCGTCGAACCGGTCCTGACCCGCGGGCATGTCGAGCGGCCCGGTGATGGTGGCGAGGGTGCGGCAGCCGCGCGAGAGAAGATGCTCGGCGGCGAGCCCGGCGCCGAGCCGCTGGTCCACGTCGACGTAGCTGGCCGCGATAGGCGAGGTCGGCCGGGCCGAGACGACGGCCGTGATGCCGAGGTCGTGCACCTGGCGGGGGAGCGGATCCTGCTCGTGGCTGCTGATCAGCAGCACGCCGTCCACGTGGCCCTGGCGTAGGTAGCGGACGACGTGGTGGTGGTCGCTCGAGTCGGTCGGGATGATCACCAGGTGGATGTCGTGCGGGCGTAGCGCGCTCGTCGCGCCGGCGGTGACCCGGCCGAAGTACGGGTCGGTGAAGACCCGATTCAGGAACGAGGAGTCGTTCTGCCGTTTGTGCTCGGAGATGACCAGCGCGACCGAGTTGGTGCGGCGGGTCACCAGCGTGCGGGCGGCGATATTGGGCACGTAGCCGGTCTCGGCGATGGCTCGCTGGACGACGTCGCGGATCTTGGCGTCGACGCTGGGTGCGCCGTTGATGACCCGGGATACGGTGGCCCGCGAGACCCCGGCCGCCTCGGCGACCTGGTCCATCGTCGGGTTCTGCCCGCCCCGTGCGGGCCGCGTGCTCATGGCGTCTGTTATAGCACCGGGTCAGAAGCGTCGTGAGAGCGCTTTCCGATCGTCTCCGTGATGCTCCACCAGCGCTGTGACCTCGGTTCTGTGTGCTCTTGTGGCCCCTAGGAGGGCACCAGGATCACACGCAAGCCCGAACGGCTGTCCATTGACATTTGTCGCTGCGTGGTGACAACGTTGTCACCCGGACGATCAAGCCGTCAGCAGGAGGGTTGTCGATGATCTGTCGGCCTCGCTTAGTCACGTCGACCGCGTTGCTGACCGCATTGGCCCTGTTGCACCCCAGCCCCGCGGCCGCCGCGGGACCCGGACCCGTCGACCTCGTCCGGCCGTTCGTGGGCACGCAGAACTTCGGCAACACCTTCCCCGGGGCGAGCGCGCCGTTCGGCATGGTCCAGGTCAGCCCCGACACCGGCGGGCAGGGCGGGTACGACTACAAGCAGGGCGCGATCTACGGCTTCAGCCAGACCCATCTCTCCGGGGTGGGCTGCGGTGTCGCCGGCGAGCTGCCGATGCTGCCCACCACCGGCGCGGTCGGCAGCGTCGACGCGGACGGGTACAAGTCGGCCTTTTCGCACGACGACGAGGAGGCGTCCCCCGGTTACTACCGCGTCGGCCTCTCCCGCTACGACGTCCAGGCCGAGCTCACAGCCACCGCGCGCACCGGCTGGCAGCGGTACACCTTCCCGGCCACGGACGCCGCGAACGTCCTGTTCAACACGGGCCGCGCCAATCAGTCCGTGTTCGATTCCGAGATCCACGTGGTCGGCGACCGGACCGTGGAGGGCAGGGTGCACGCCGGTAACTTCTGCGCCGGCAAGGACGACCACACGATCTATTTCGCGGCGAGCTTCGACCGTGCGTTCACCTCCTTCGGTACGTGGCGCGGCGCCACGAAGACGGCGGGCAGCCGGGACGCGGGCGGCACCGGCGGCAACGGCGCCTGGGTCACGTTCGACGCCGGCACCGACCACGACGTCGTGGTGAAGGTCGCGCTGTCGTACACCGGCCTCGACGGGGCCCGGAAGAACCTGGCCGCCGAGACCGGCGACTCGTACGACTTCGACGCGACCCGGGCGGCCCTGCGTGACACCTGGATCAAGGAGCTGGACCGGATCGAGATCGGCGGCGGGACCGATGAGCGGCGCAGCGCGTTCTACACGGCGCTCTACCACTCGTTGCTGCACCCGAACCTGGCCGGCGACGTCGACAGCAGCTATGTCGGGTTCGACCGTAAGACGCACTCGGCGGACGGATATACGCCGTACCAGAACTTCTCGCTGTGGGACACCTACCGGCCGCAGAACCAGCTGCTCGAGCTGCTCGCGCCGGACGTGGCCCGGGACGTCGCGCTCTCGGTGATCGCGATCGGGCGGGACGGCGGGTGGCTTCCGCGCTGGGCGCTCGCCAACAGCGAGACCAACATCATGACCGGTGACCCGGTCACCCCGTTCCTCGTCGAGGCCTGGTCGAAGGGCCTGCTGGCCGGGCACGAGGAGGAGGCGTACGCGCTGCTTCGCGCGAACGCGACCAGCCAGCCACCGACGGACTCGCCGTACAACGGGCGCACCGGCGTGGACTACTACACCGACCGCGGCTACGTACCGTCCGGGCTGCGACTGGGCACCGACTGCCGGGCCAAGGGCGGCGACAACGACTGCCAGCACCCGGCCTCGGCCACGCTCGAGTACTCCGCGGCCGACGCGGCGCTCGCGCTCATGGCCTCGGGGATGGGGAAGGCGGCGGACGCGCAGATGTTCGCGAGCCGCGGCCAGTGGTATCGCAACCTGTGGGACTCCTCGATCCGGCAGTTCCGGCCGCGCACGGTCGACGGGACGTGGCTGACGCCGTACGACCCGGTGGGCGCGGCCGAGCAGTTCCACGAGGGCGGGGCGTACCAGTATCAATGGCTGGTGCCGCAGGATCCGGCCGGGCTCGTGTCGCTGATGGGCGGCCGCACCGCGACGGAGAAGCGTCTCGACGAGTTCTTCGCGTACAACAAGCTACTCACCGATCCTGCCGGCACTGCGCGCACCGACTGGATCGCCAGCCCCTACGACTACTACGCCAAGCCCACGTACAACCCGAACAACGAGCCCGACCTGCTGGCGCCGTACATGTATCTGTGGGCGGGTGACCCGGCGAAGACCGCGACCGTCGTGCGGGCCGCGATGACGCTCTTCACCACCGGTCCGGACGGCATGACCGGAAACGACGACCTCGGCACCATGAGCGCCTGGTACGTGTTCTCGTCGCTCGGCTTGTATCCGACGATGAGCGGCGCGAACTTCCTCGCCGTGTCGAGCCCGCAGTTCCCGTCCGCCACGGTCAAGGTCGGGCCGGCCACCACGTTGAGGATCACCGCGCCCGGCGCGTCCGACGCCAACCGCTACATCCAGCGGGTACGGCTCAACGGCGCCAACCTGGCCAAGACCTGGGTCACCTGGTCGGACGTCGCCCGGGGCGGCACGCTCGCGCACACGGTGGGCACGAGTCCGTCGACGTGGGGCACGTCGGTGGCGGCGCAACCGCCGTCGGTCAACCGGGCCGCCGCGGATGGCCGTACCCATGTCGACGCGTCGGTCCGCCCGGCGAGCGCGGCGCTGCCGGCGGGCGACACGGCCGCGGCGGTCACGTTCAGCGTGGATATGGTCGCCCAGGCTCCGCATGCCATCGCGCCAAGGATCGCCGGATCGGCGCCGGCCGGCTGGACGGTGACGGTGGCGCCACGGGTACCGAAGGTCCTGGTCTCGCGACGGCTCCCGGTCTCCGCGACGGCCACGGTCACCGTGCAGGCGCCTCCGGGGACGGCCGTGGGAACGTACCCGGTCGAGGTCGCCGTGAGCGCGCCCGCCGCGAACACGGTGCGCCGGACGGCCTCGGTGGAGGTCAGGGAGCCGACCACGTGCGCCTCCTCGTCGGGCGGCGTCTGCCTCGTGGATCTCGGTCCGGAGCGCAACCTCGACGGAACCGCGACGGTGGCCTCGCCCGCGGAGGGCAACTTCGACGGCGGCGGGTGGAGCTACGACGCCGACCTGCTGCCCGCGGCCGGCCCGGTGACGTGGGGCGGCATCGCCTACCAGGCGCCGGACGCCACCGGCACGGCCAACAACTTCGTCCAGGCGCGCGGCCAGGCGGTGCTGCTGCCCCAGGGCGAACACGCGTCGATCAAGCTGGTTGCGACCGCCTACAACGGCCCGGTCACCGCGGCCGTGACCATCGGGTACGCCGACGGCACTGCCGGAACAGCCACGATCACGGTCGCGGACTGGTGCGGCTCCCCGGCGGCCGGTTCCACGACCCTGCTGGCCATGCCGCACCGCATCAAGGCCGGCCAGGGCGTCGACGGGCCACCGGTAAGCCTCTTCGGGCTCAGCCTGCCGCTCGCGAGCGGGAAGCAGATCCGCTCGATCACGTTGCCGAACGATCCGCGCCTGAACCTCTACGCCGTGACGCTCGCGTGAGATCGGCTACCTCAGGAGGCAGAACTCGTTTCCTTCGGGATCCTCCAGTACGGTCCAGGCGTCCAGGTCGGCGATGACCCGGGCGCCGAGGCCGGTGAGGCGGGCGAGTTCGGTGGCGTGGTCACCGGCCCGCAGGTCCAGATGGACGCGGTTTTTCACGGTCTTGGGCTCCGGCACCCGGGTGAAGAAGAGGCGCGGCTGGTCATCCGCGGCCGTCACGAGCACAGTCGGGTCATCCTCCGGATCGTCGATCCCGTTGGCGCGCAGGCGTTCCAGCTCCGCCTGGTCGTACGGCGCGACCGCGTAGCCATCCAGCACCGCCGCCCAGAAGCGGGCCAGCGACGCCGGGTGCGCGCAGTCGACCACGATGTCCCGCAGGCGTGCCACTACCCGAACACCCATCCGTACAGGCGCTCGACGTGCAGGCGCAGGATGAGCCGCTCGTCGTCGACCATGGCCCGGCGGTAGTCGTCCCAGTCGGGGTGTTCCTTGCCCTGGACGAGCCGGTAGACGTCGATGAGCTCCTCGACGACCGCGTCGTACCGGTCGGCGGAGACGGCGGACAGCTCCGCGATCGCCTCGACCACGGCGTAGCCGGCGCCGCCCGGCGCGGTGACCTTGAGGCTCGCCCGCGGGTCACGGCGCAGATTGTGCACCTTGGCCAGCGGAGCCCGGGTGGAGATCCGGATGAGGCCGGGCGCGGCCGTGTAGTTCACGTCGGACAGCTGCGGACGGCCGTCCTTCTTGATCGTGGCCAGCGTGCCGAAGTTTCTCCCGGCGACGACGTCCCACAGGTCTGGTGGCATGACGCTCACGCTAAGCCGGCGAACACGCGGGCTGCTAGTTACCGGCGCGCCGGAGTGCGCGTCGAGCGCCTGGAACGCCACTCGAACTCGCAGCCTGGCCCGTCGGCGTTGTCCCCGTCGGTCCCGCGACAGGCAGCCGCGGCACCGAGCAGGAGCAGACCGGTGGCAAGCACGGAACCGGCTCGGCGCGAGGGAAACCGCGACCCGCATTCTTGTCGTGCCCGTCCGTTCGACGGTGCCGGCCGGCTGCGACTACGTTCCGCGACTGCTACGGCGGGCGTCTCGACTGCGCGGAAGATCGGTGGTGCTGGGGGAAACCACCGATCTTCCACGCAGGACGGCCGGGTTGGTCGGGCGGTGACGGCGCGTAAATGCGGCCGTCCATGGCCTTCACCGTGAGCCGCCCAGCCCACCTGGCCCGCCGTCGAGATGGCCCGAGCCGAGTCGATCGTGTGACACATGTACCGGGACATCACGTGCGACAGACGCCATGCGCCGGAACCCGGTCAGAGCTTGGCGCACTGGCCCGATCGGGGTCCGGAGACCGT
>DASYTU010000109.1:0-91315 GCA_036001925.1 Actinoplanes sp. | reverse complement strand
GCCCGTGCCCCCTATGTGACGGCTACTCGCCGACCCGCAGCGGCTCGACCCGGGCGCCCGGGCCGGCGGTCCACCATGCCAGGTGCCAGGGCGCGTCGATGATCAGGTGGGTTGAGCACTCGGAGGAATCGCGTCGGTTCTGTGTGCTCCAATCGCCCCCCATAGGGGCGGCAGGAGCACGCACAACGCGTGTGCCCGCGCTCGACGGCGTGGGCACATGCGCGAATGTGACCCGCCGTTACGGCCGGGGGCCGACCGGCGGCGGAGCAATGGGTGTTGAGCGTGTCGACAAGCCTCGGCGGCATTGGAGACTGCACCTGTGCCACCGTTGCCGCACGTACCGGAGCGACGTCGGGCAATATGGCGGCACTGGGTCTAGGCGTTCTGAGGCAGGTGGACCTTGGCGTCCTCATACGTGGCGTTGCCGGCCGACCCGGCCGGGGCGTAGACGAGATTCAGCACACCGGTCTTGAATGTCTGCGACGAGATCAGCGCGAACGGGATCGGCGGCTCGCCCTCGTCGAACAGCCTCATGCCCTTGCGGACGGCGATCGGGTGCACCAGCAGCTGAAGCTCGTCAAGCAGCCCAGCGGCCAGCAACTGACGGACGACGGAGATCGAGCCGCTCATGCCGATGGCGCCGCCCGCTTCGTTCTTCAATGCGGTGACGGCCTCGATGAGGTCGCCCTGCAGCTGTTCGGAATTCCGCCACGTGAACTCGAGCCGCTGGTTCGACACGACGATCTTGCGGGCGTCGCCGAGCACCTTGGCAAAGGGGGCGTCCTCCCCACCGGCCGCTTCCCGCTCGGGCCAGGCCCCGGCGAAGCTGTCGTAGGTCTTGCGTCCGAACAGGATGGTGTCGGCGGCGCCGAGGGTGGCATCCACGGCGGCACCCATCTCGTCGTTGAAGTACGGGAATTGCCACTGGTCGGGCGCCTCGACGACGCCGTCGAGCGACATGAACAGGCCGGCGATGATCTTCCTCATGACGCGTCTCCCAAGGATCGGCTATCGCCGAGCCTAATGGGGGTTCCCGCCACACCGGGGTGGGTCAGGCGCATCGCCCGCATCGCCAGCACGGCCAACCAGGTCCACCCGATCCCGATGGTGATCCGCTGGAACACCCCGGACGTGTCGGGGAACCCGCCGGTCGCCACGAAGAGCACCGGCACCGCGATGCCGGTGAGCACGCAGTACCACCGCCACCGCCGGCTCGGCCGCCATCGTGCTGCGGTGAAGCAGGCCGCCGACAGCGACGCGAACACGGCCAGCGAAACGACGTCGTGCACGATGCCGTGCCAGGTCCACACATCGGACGGCACGGGATCGGACACGAAGACGCCGGCCGCCACCAGACCGATCCCGAACAGCCGCACCAGCCACGCCGTCCACCGCGACACCGCCCGCCGCAGCCCGAACGAGAAAGCGATCATCAGCGCCCCGGTCGCGAGGAAGTTCGCGATCTGCACCCATCCGCCGCGGCCGATGGCGGCCTCGCTCACGAAGTCGCGTACCGGGTCGTAGCCGGCCTTGATCCAGTCGTTGACGAGGAACACCGCGACGAACAGCACTGCGCCGATCGCGCCGCACGCGAGCAACCGCCGGGTTGTCGTCACGCCCAAACCGTACCCGCCGCGACCAGGTCCGGGGTCGCGCCGCGCATTCAGTAACGGAAGCGCGACCACCTGCGACGTTCGATCCAGGTCATGCGTACGGCGGGTTTCGTACGCCACCACCAGCTCGCCGTCGACCACGTCGATCCGGACGGTCGCGCCATCCTCGACGTCGCCGGCGATCAGGGCCCGTCCGATGCGTGTCTCGACCTCGCGGGCGATGAACCGGCGGAGCGGGCGAGCCCCGGGCACGATAGTCATCGATATGGCCGGCGTACCCTCCGTGGACGCCGCGTCGTGAACGGGCATATTGCTGCTGCATTCAGGTGAGCGGGAAGAACGACTGGGCCCATGGCGGCCGCATCGACGGCTGGATCGAGGACACCCACTTGACCCACCAGAAGCCGCGGCGCCCCGGGGCGACGATACGGGCCGGATAACCGTGGCCGTACGGCAGCGCCTGAGCGCCCACGCCCGTCGCCAGCCAGACGTGATCGAGCGTCGAAGCACCGAACCAGCGGGCGTAGCCCGTGGCCGACCGGACCTCCACGCTGCGCCAGCCGTTGTCCGGCACACCGGCCGCGGCGAGCAGGACGCTGAGCCGGACGCCGTCCCATTCCTGCTCGCTACACCACCCGCTGGTGCAGTCGAGGACCGCCGCGAACCGCTCGTGCGGCAGCTGGAGAACGGTGGCGAGGTCCAGCGTGGCGGCGCCGACCCGCATCGTCCAATGAGCGGGGTCGATGTGCTGGACGCTATCGTTGATCCACGAGGTGACCTCGAGCTGGGGCTTGGGCACCGAGCCGGTGAATCGCCGGCCGGCAGCGGCCGCGCCGTCCCACGCGACGGTGGCCACCGCGGCGCCGGCTCCCAGCGCTGCCAGCCTTAGCAGCGCCCGACGGTCGGCGTCCGCCCGCCGTGGACGTACGGCGTGCAGGAGGAAGTGCGCGACTACCACGGCGAGTGCGGCAACGGCCGCACCGACATGGATCTGCATCAGTGTCAGCGGGCCCACGTACTCGAGGCGGCCGGTCGAGTGGACGAGGCCACTCGTGATCGTGATGACGACCAGGGTGGCGAGCGCGAGCGACAGCCCCTTGACGGATCGGGGTCGCCGGCGCCGGCGCAACCCTCGGCGGATCACCACGTACTTCCACGGCGCGAGCAGCACAACGGCGAGTGCGGCCGCGGCGTGCAGTTGGATCAGGTCGAGGGGCCAGTCGACGCCGATGGTGTTGGCACCGATGCCGGTCAGGACCCCGGCCAGAAGCAGGAGTCCGAGCACGAGATCGACCCTCCGGCCACCCTGCCTGCTCCCGAGCCCCACCGTCATCACCTGACGCTAGCTTGCGCCAGGTGAGGAACGTAGCCGGGGGATTCGAGATTCGGTCACGCGAATTCCCTACCCGACGGTGCCGCCCGGCGCGGATTCCGGGCGGCACCGCTGCGGATCAGCTGTTCCAGATCTGGAATCCGGAGCACTGGCCGGCGGGCCAGCCGGTGTTCGCCGTGACGTTGAGCCGGAAGTAGCGCTGACTCGTGGCGGCGAACGTGATGGTCACGGTGTTGGCCGCGGCCGGGGTGAAGGAATAGGTCGCCGATGCCTTGACCGTGGTCCAGCTCGTGCCGGTCGTGCTGCCCAGCACGGACAGCGTCTGGTCGCGTGCCCCCCAGGCGGCGGGCAGTTGCAGGACGATGCGGCTGGCACTCTGCGCCGAACCGAGGTCGACCTGGACCCACTGCGGGAACGCGTTGTTCGCGCTCTCCCAGTAGGTGTTCTGGTCGGCGTCGGTCACATTGCTCGACGGGTACACGTCCGTGTGGCTGGACTCGCTCGTCGGCTTTCCGGCCGCGAGGTTCGTGCTCGTGCCTCCGGCCCCGGTGCCGGACAACGCGACGGTGGTCGGGCTGTTGCTGGCGCTGCTGTTGACCGAAAGCGTTCCGGTGCGCGTTCCCGACGCGGTAGGCCGGAACGTGACGCTGACCGTGCAGGACGCCCCGGCCGCGATCGACGTACCGCAGGAGTTGGTCTGCGCGAAGTCGCCGGTGACCGAGACGTTGGCGGCCGAGGCCGTCGCAGTGCCCGTGTTCGTCACGGTCACCGCCTGCGCCGCGCTCGTCGTGTTCACCGCCTGGCTCGCGAACGTGAGCGAGGAGGGGTTGGCGCTCAGCGTCGCCGTGCTGGTGCCGCCGCTCGGGTAGACCTCGAACTCCGAGGCCTGGCCGGCCGGCCAACCGGTGTTGGCCGTGATGGTGACGCGGACGTGGCGGGCACCGCTCCCCGGCACGGCGATGGTGACGGTGTTCCCGCTCGCCGGGTCGAACGTATAGGCGGCGGACGGAACGACGGTGCCGAACGTCGAGCCGTCCGTGCTGGTCAGCACGGACAGCGTCTGGGTGCGGGTGGCCCACGCCGTGGACGGCGGCAGCTTCAGCGTGACCCGGCCGACGTTGTACGTCGCACCGAGGTCGACCTGCAGCCACTGCGGGAACGAACCGTTGGCGCTCTCCCAGTAGGTGTTCGCGTCGCCGTCGGTGGCCGCGGCGGGCCCCAGCGTCGCGTTGACCTGGCTGCTCGCGGTGGCCGGGCGGCCCGCCGCGATGTTGGTGTTGGTGCCGATGCCGCTGCCGGTGAGCGCGATCACGGTCGGGCTGTTGTTGGCCGTGCTGGTGATGGTGACGGCGCCGGTCCGGGTACCCGAGGTCGCCGGCCGGAACGTGACGGTCACCGTGCAGGAGGCCCCGACCGCGACGGTCGAGCAGTTGTTGGTCTGGGCGAAGTCGCCGGTAGCGGAGACGCCGGAGACGGTCGCCGAGGTGGTACCGGAGTTGGACACCGTCACCGTCTGGGCCGCGGACGAGCTACCGACGATCGTGCCGGCGAATGTCAGGGTGCTCGGGTTCGCGTTGAGGATCGGCCCCGGCGCGACGCCCGTGCCGGACAGCGGAACGGTGTTGGTGATTCCGGACGTGGTGACGGTGAGGTTGCCGGTTCGGGAACCGGACGCCGTCGGGGTGAAGGTGACGTTGACCGTGCACGAGGATCCGGCCGCGATGCTGCCGCCGCAGTTGTTGGTCTGGCTGAAGTCGCCCGAGGTGCTGATCGCGGTGACCGGCGCCGCCGCGGAGCCGCTGTTGGCGACCGTGACGGCCTGCGGCGCGCTCGACGTGCCGGTCGCGACCGAGCCGAAGCCGACCGCGGTGGGGCTGATCGAGATCAGCGAGCCGTTGTCCGGCAGGTACGGCGGGAACGTCGGCGTCGGCATCGAACAGCTCGTGGCACCGAAGATGCCTGAGTTGCCGCCACCGTCGGTGAGCGTGAACGGGACACCGCAGTTGTAGATCGGTGCCGGCCCTCCGGTGCCGGTCGCGGTGCTGTTGGAGATCGTTGCCGAACCGCCGACCTGCTCCTGCACGACGAACGTGCCGGTGTTCTGGATCGTCGCGTTGTTGATCCGCACGTTCGAGATGTTCGAGCCCGAGACGAACTGGATCGCTTCGTACGGGCTCTGCTGGATCAAGATGTTGTCGACATTCGTCAGGCCGGTCATCGCGGCGTCCCGCGCGTCGAACCACAGCGCGCCGACGCCGAACTGCCAGTTGGGGTCGAGGCTGCCGGCGCGGATGAGCGTGTTGCGCAGGACGTCGGTACGGCCGAGCGGGGTCGAGGTGAACCGCTGCGCGACGTGGATGCCGCCGCCCTGGGAGAGGCCGGCGTCGATGACCCGGTTGTCGGTGACGAAGTTGTCGTGCCCTCCGTAGATGGCGATGCCGTTCGCCAGGATCGGGTACTGCACCGTGTTGTGGTCGAAGGAGTCGTTCGCGTCCGCGTTCTGATCGGACCAGGTCGCGAGGCCGTCGTCACCGAGGTTGCGCAGGTCGCTGTTGGTGACCTTGGAGTTGGTGACGCCGTTGTGGAAATTGACGCCGTCGGCCGTGACGTTGCGGATCCGCATGCCCGAGAACACCAGGTTGTTCATCGGCCCGTCCATCCATGCGCCGACCTTCATGTGCTCGATCCAGATGCGGTCCACCGTGGAGTTGCTGAGCGCGCCGCCGATGCCGTTGACCTGGGCGCCGTCGTTGCGCTCCTGGACGTTGCCGAAGATCGCGAAGTCGGCCAGACGCACATTGGAACCGCCGTTGGGCACGTACCCGCCGTAGAAGCCGGGCGCGTCACCGACGATCGTCGAGCGCCACATGCCGGCGCCCTTGATCGTGACGTTGTTCAGGATCAGGTGACCCGGGATCTTGAACATGCCTTCCGGGATCCACACGGTGCCACCGGCGCCCGCGGCCGAGATCGCGGAGTTGAACGCGGCGGTGGAGTCGGCCGCGCCGGTCGGGTCGGCGCCCTTGCTGGTGACCGAAACCGAGCCGGACGGCTGAGCGAGCGCACCCGCGACGCTCTCGAAGTCGGCGAAGTCGATCGTGTACGACGACGCGGAGTTCCCGGCATCGACCTGCAGCCGGAACCTGGTGCCGACCGGGTAGGTGGTGGGGAAGAGCCGGTGCGTCTCGTCGTAGAAGTGGTGCGGGTTGCTGCCCGGCGAGTTCGTGAACGGGTAGCCGCCGTAGTACCAGCTGTAGGCGTTGGTCAGCGTGAAGTCCGTCGACTTCGTACCGTTGATGTAGAACGACAGCGGCGCCGTGTAGACGGAGCCGCCGGACGTGTCCGGGATGCTGTACCGGAAGACGATCGAGTTCGTCGCCACCGGCGTGGTGAACTCGACGTACTTGCCGGTGCCCTGCAACGTCACGGCCTTGCGGTAGGACGCCTCGTCGGCCAGCGTTCCGTACGTCGCCGTCGGGCCGATCACGGTGCCATTGGTCGCGGAGTTCTCCGCCTGCACCTCGACGTACGGAAGCGTGGCGCCGACCCCGCCGGTCGCGGCCGCCATCGCCGGGCTGGCCGTCAGGACGATGATGCCGGCGGCCACCAACGCGGTGCTGCCGAGAAGGGCGCCGAGGCGGCGTCGGCGTCCCACGGTTCGTGTGGACATTTGCTGCTCACTTTCGACAAAAGCGACCGGGGAATGTCGGACATGCCGGAATGAGCGTGCGATGTCGGCATGCCATGGAGGCACACCGCGAGCGGGCCGGGGCTCGCCCGAGTCAGGGGCCGGACGCGGGCGGGGCGGTGACCGTTCGTCGGCGTGCGGAGGGTTGGGGGACGGTGACCGGGGATCTAACGGCGACCGTAACAAGCTCGACACATCTGCGCAATATTGATACAAGAGATTGCAATCCTCGAACGCCAGCCCGGAAAACTCAGACGCGGGCGAGACGGCTTCGAAACTTGCGAACGGCTATCCGGCTTTCCGCCCGGACCAACGTGCCGTATTCGACGGCGAGTTCGCCGCGCCAACCCTTGACGCCCCCCGCTCACGCGACTGTACTGGCCCTCGAAACCTCGCCAGGAGAGTTCGGAAGTTTCAGAGTCGCCGACCCGTGCCCTCGATTGAACGGGAGAACCATGACCAAGATCCGCACGCGCGGCGACTCCGTCGTCGACGGGGACGGCAATCCCGTACGCCTGCGCGGCGTCGGCCTCGGCGGCTGGATGAACATGGAGAACTTCATCACCGGCTACGCGGCCAACGAGTCGTTCATGCGCGCGACGGTGCGCGAGGTACTCGGCGACGAGAAGTACGAGCTGTTCTTCGAGCGCCTGCTCAACGCGTTCTTCGGCGAGCCGGATGCCCGGCTGCTGGCCGACCGTGGCGTCAATTGCGTACGGATACCGGTGAACTACCGCCACTTCGAGGATGACGCCAAGCCCTTCCAGATCAAAGAGGACGGATTCCGCCACCTCGACCGGGTGATCGACGTGTGCGGCCGCAACGGCGTCTACACGATCGTCGACCTGCATGCGCTGCCGGGCGGCCAGAACCACCACTGGCACTCGGACAACCCGACACACGTGCCGGCATTCTGGCAGCACCCGCATTTCCAGGACCGGGTGGTGAACCTGTGGGAGTTCATCGCGGACCGGTACCGGGACAATCCCTGGGTGGCCGGGTACAACCCGATCAACGAGCCGGCGGACGAGTCCCGCGCGGTGCTCGGCCCGTACTACACGCGGCTGGTCGGCGCCATCCGCCACGTCGATCCGCACACCACGCTGTTCCTCGACGGGAACACGTACTCGACCGAGTTCGACGTGTTCGACGAGCCGTGGAAGAACACGATCTACGTCTGCCACGACTACGCCCGCGCCGGCATGGCCCGCACCGGCGACTATCCGGGCGAGACCAACGGCGTCCACAGCGACCGGGACACGCTGGAGCGCAAGTTCCTGGAGCGCACCGAATACTCGCGGCGCACCGGCACTCCGATCTGGGTCGGCGAGTTCGGCCCGATCTACACGGGCGACGAGCGGATCGATGCCCAACGCCGCGCCCTGCTGGATGATCAACTGGACATCTATCGCCGGCACAACGCCGGCTGGTCCATCTGGACCTACAAGGACCTGGGCCGGCAGGGGCTGGCGTCGGTACGGCCGGACTCGCCGTACCTGACCCGGTTTGGCGAGTTCATCGCCAAGAAAGACCGGCTCGCCGCCGACAGTTGGGGAAGCGACGGCATCGGTCCGGCGGAGGCCACGGTGCCGTTCCAGGACATGATGGAGCGAGAGTTCCCGGGCTTCGACCCGTACCCGTGGGGCCGCCGGGACTGGGTCCGCACGCTGATCCTGAACATCACGGTGGCGCAGCCCCTGGCGTACGAGTACGCCGAGCTCTTCCGCGGCCTCGACGACGGCGAGCTGATCGCGCTCGCGGACTCCTTCGCCCTGGCGAACTGCGACCAGCGCACGACGCTGCAGGAACAGCTGCAGAACGGCTGACCAAGAAAGGCGATGTCATGACCCTCGTTGCCGTCACCGGGGCCAGTGGGAAGGCCGGTCGCGCGGTCGTGCGCGACCTCCTCGAGCACGGGTACGAGGTGCGTGCGATCGACATCGCGCCGGCGCCCGCGGACCTGGGTGTCGACGTGCTGACCGCCGACCTGACCGACTACGGCCAGGCGGTGCAGTCGCTGGACGGCTGCGACACCGTCGTCCACCTGGCGAACATCCCGGCGCCAGGGCGCAAGCCGGACGCGGTCACCTTCAACACCAACATCACGATGAACTACGCGGTCTTCACGGCCGCCGTGCACCTGCGCGCCGACCGCGTGGTGTGGGCCTCCAGCGAGACGACGCTGGGCCTGCCGTTCGACACGCCGCCCCGGTACGCGCCGATCGACGAGGCGCACTACCCGTACCCGACGACGGCGTACGCGCTGTCCAAGGTCGCGAGCGAGACGATCGCCGAGCAGATCGCCGCCTGGTCCGGCCGGCCTTTCATCGCGCTGCGGCTCTCCAACATCCACGCCGTTCCGGACTACGCCAAGGTCCCGTCCTATTGGGCCGACCCTCGTTCCCGCCGTTGGAACGCCTGGGGCTACATCGACGAACGCGACGTCGCGCTGGCGTGCCGGCTCGCCCTCACGGCGGACGTCGCCGGCGCGGTCGCGCTGATCATCGCCGCCGCCGACACGATCATGGACCGGCCGTCCGCCGACCTGCTCGCCGAGGTCTACCCCCAGACCGAGGTACGCAAGCAGTTGTCGACCTACGAGACCCTGCTCTCGATCGACAAGGCGCGAGAGGTGCTCGGCTTCGAACCGCAGCACTCCTGGCGCGACGAGGTCAAGCCGGCCTAGCGTCACGCCGACCGAAGAATGCGTCGGTGCTGGGCCGGGCGTCCTCGTCGACGCCGGCCACCTGGCAGCCCACGACATAGGTGGGCTGCAGGGTGGCCGAGGCGTTCGAGGGCCGGCCAACGCCGCCGCCGGGTTCATCCCGTGCGCGTCGAACTCGCCGCCGTCGAAGTCGTCCGCGGTGATCTCGAGCACCACGATCTCGCCCGCGGCGCAGACCTCGCCAACACAGCGCCCAGGAACGCAGCAACAACGATGGTCACGGCGGTGGTGATGACGCCGAGGACTTTCACGATCTGTGCACCGGGCTCTTCTGGGCCACCTCCGGATGGTCGTACAAGATGATCGGTGCACCGAGGACGACGTCGCTCGAGCCGGGCCGGCCCGCCAGCACCGGCCAGCAGCGGTGCTGCCGGCAGCGGCCGGCGGCCGCGGCGGCGGCCGCCGGTGGGTCGAGCAGGGAGATGAACGCCGCGTCGTGCGCCTCGATCAGCAGGTGCGCGCCGATCAGCGAATACCGGATGGCCTCGTCCTTGCCGGTGACCGTGGCGTGGTGCTCGTTCGTCACGGTCACCGTCAGCCGGAGCACGTCGCCGTCGGCCTCGACCCGGGTACGCAGCCGGGCGGTCAGCGGCCAACGGTGGCGCACGATGCGGCCCACCCTGGTGCCGACGGGGTCCTTGATCGCCTCCACCTCGCGCCCGCCGGGCACCTCGACCGGATCGTCCGCCGCCCCGGACAGGTACAGCCCCCGCACCACGAACTCGCGCTCCACCGCCTCGTCCCAGCTCAGCACCGCCGACCCGGCCACGGTCAGCTCGCCGACCGGCAGGTAGGACCCGTCCGGCTCGAGGCGCTGCACCTCGCGGGTCTGCAGCTGCAGGAAGCGCAGGTGGATTGTGACGGCGCCGGGTCCGGTGCCCGGCGTGAGCAGGCACTGCATCGCCATGTCGGGCGCTTCGCCGAACGCGGTCTCTGCCGCGCCGGGCGGGCCGAGCACCCCGACCTGCCACCGGGACCGGTTCTTCGCCGAGCTGGCGCGGTACGGGTAGAGCAGGTACCCCTCGTAGAGCACGGCGTCGGCGATCGCCCGTGCCTCGTCCAGGCTCATGACGTCGCCTCACCCGCCGCGGCGAGCAGCTTATGCATGGTCTCGTCCCAGCTGGTCAGGCCATGCCGGGCCCGATGCTCGGCGAGCTGGTCGAGCACGTCGGAGTCGACACGCAGCCACCCGGTGTTCGGGAAGTAGGACGCGATCATCTCCGCCAGACCTGGACGGGCAGTTGGTAGCGTGCCTCGCAGGCCCAGGGAATCTGCTCCACACCGGATCCGGTGATGCCCCAGGTGAAGACCGTCCCCGAGAAGAGCAGGGTCAGCGAGGTCGTACGTGCGGGGCAGCGCGAGGTCCGCCTCGGTCCGGCCGGTGAAGCCCTGCACCGTGGTGTTGCACTGCATCCACAGGAACGGCTTCAGGGTGTCCACCCACCGCTCCCGGTCGCCGAAGAGGCCACGCAGCCCATTCTGCTCCGTTTCGCCGTAGCGGCGGCGCTGCGGCTCGATTGCACGGCGAGCTGCGGGTTCTGCGCCACGATCCGATCCCATGCCGCCAACGCCTCGACATCGAGCACCACCCGCACGACCACGCTCACCCGTACGGCCGCGAGACGATCACGCTCGAGCAGAAGGTACTCAGCAAGAACGACTCGCTCGCGGAGCCCAACCGTAGCCGGCTGGCGCACCAGGACATCCTCGCCGTAAACCTGATGAGCTCCGCCGGCCCGGCTGCGGATTGCCGCCAAATGCCCCCTGCTCACAACAAGTTGCGGGCCCGGATGCCTCGCGTACACCTGGGTGTCTGCTGGCCGCCTTGATCCACGGTAAGTCTTCGGCGGACCACCCGCGTCGCCGCGGCGGGGCACGTTCACCCGCGCAGCGACGTCCGGCGAGATGCAGAATCACTGGGTCAGCGTCACGATCACATCGAGGCGGCCACCGTCCTCGCTTACACGTCACCGGCCTGAACGTCAGTGCCGGACACGGTCTCGAACTTACGTTTGAAGGAGGAGAAAACATGGTTCTCAGTCGACGCGAATTGTTGGGCGGCGCCGCGGGTGTCGGTCTGACCGCGGCAGGTGCGGCCCTCGTGCCGGCCTCATCGGCGGCCGTGGCGAGCGGCCGGCACGGCCGGCCTCCAACGGTGCCCGGGCCGCTGGTGGACGATCCGCAGGGCCTGGTCGCGCTGCCGGAGGGCTTCTCGTACCGGGTCGTCTCGGTGGCCGGCCAGACGTCGCTGGTCTCGGGCGAGAAATCCCCCGATCGGCCCGACGGCACTGGCGCCTTCCGCTGGCGCAACGGCATCCGCCTGGTGCAGAACCACGAGCAGGGTCCCGGCGCGGCCCTGCCCGTTCCCCTGATCGCCGGCACCGTGTACGACTCGGCGGCGCTCGGCGGAGGCTGCACGGTCATCGAGACGACCCGCGACGCGGATCGGATCGCCGAGTGGGTCGGGCTGTCCGGCACCATCTCCAATTGCGCGGGCGGCGTCACCCCGTGGGGCACGTGGCTGACCTGTGAGGAGACGGAGGTCAAGGCGGGCGCCGTCACCGGCGGCGCGACGTTGGCCAAGGACCACGGTTTTGTCTTCGAGGTCGCCCCGGCCGAGTCCGGCCGCCAGCACCCCGTGCCGATCAAGGCCTGGGGACGTTATGCCCACGAGGCCGTGGTCGTCGAGCCGTCCGGGCGCCGGGTGCACCTCACCGAGGACGCCAGCTCGCCCAACGGCCTGCTCTACCGCTGGACCGGAGACTCCGCCTTGCGCGAGGGTGCGCTGCAGCAGCTCGGTCCGACGGAGGGGCGGCTCGAGGCGCTCAAGGTCACCGCTCCGGACGGCGGGCATCTCGACGACCTGTCCCGGATCACCGCTCAGTACATCAACCAGCCGCTGCAGACCTCATGGGTCCCGGTGCCCGACCGGCTGGCCACCAGTGTCTCGGTCCGCAAGCAGTTCACTGCGGATCAGATCACCCGGAGTAAGAAGCTCGAGGGAGCCTGGGGTGATCGCAACGGCTTCTACTTCGACTCGTCGTTTGCCCACGCCGAGGACATCCCCGCCGGATCCGTCATGCACGACGGCCAGATCTGGTACTACGACTACGCCACCGAGACCTTGACCCTGAAGGCGTACTTCCCGTACGTCGCGGCGCTGCACGCCGGCGGCGACCCGGCCGCGCTCCGCGGTTACGGGGTGACCTACTTCGACGGTCCGGACAATGTGCACGTCACCCCGTGGGGAGGGCTGGTCATCGCCGAGGACGGCGACGGCGACAACCACCTGGTCGGATGGTCGGAGGACACCGGCGCGTGGCCGCTGGCCCGCAACATGATCAACGCCGGCACCGCGGCCGCGCCGGTCTACAACGAGTGGACGGGTCCCACTTTCTCCCCGGACCACCGCCTGCTGTTCGCCAACGTCCAGGAGCCCGGTCACACGTACGCGATCAGCGCGGACTTCGGTCGCTACTTCGGATGACCAGCGGCCGCAGCGCGGGCGTTGCCGACTCGGGCAACGTCCGCGCCGCGGCTAGGCGTTCAGGTCGCGCAGGGCCTGGCGCAGGATGTCGGGCGTACGGTCGGGCGGCTCTGCCGCGATGAAGAGGCGGCCCATCGCCGCGGCGTACTGATCCACGTCTTCGCGCTTCTCGAGGTAGAGCGCGCTGGTGAGGTGCTCGAGGTAGACGACGTCGGGCAGCTGTTGGTCCGGAAAGCGCAGGATGCTGAACGCGCGGCCGATGGCGGCCTGCCCGCCGGACCGGAACGGCATCACCTGCAGCCGCACGTTACGCAGGCTGGACGCCTCCAGCAACGACTCGATCTGCTCGCGCAGCACTTTGATGCCGCCGATGGGCCGGTGCAGCACCGCTTCGTCGATCACCGCCCACAGCCGCGGCGGGTCGGCGCGGGAGAGCAGCTGCTTGCGGGCCATGCGAAGACGCGCGCGGCGGTCGATCTCGGCGCTGGAGGCGCCGCCGTGCCCGAGCATGATCACGGCGCGGGCGTAGGCATCCGTCTGGAGCAGGCCGGGAACAAACTGGTCCTCGTAAGTGCGGATCAACTCGGCGGCCTGCTCCAGGTCCAGATAGTTCTGGAACCAGGTGGTGAGCACGTCGCCGTAGGCCTGCCACCAACCGGGCGTGTTCGCCTCGCGCGCCAGCGCGAGCAGCCGGTCGCGCTCGTCCTCGTCATCGATGCCATACAACTTGAGGAGATCGACGACGTCGCGCTCCTTGAAGCCGACCCGGCCCAGCTCCATCCGGCTGATCTTGGATTCGGAGCCGCGAATCGCCCAACCGGCCTGGTCACGAGTGACGCCCGCGGCCAGGCGGAGGAGCCGCAGGCGCGCACCCAACTGCAGGCGCCGCACCATCGGCCCGCCGCTCAGCTGGGCCGCACTCACGCGATCGTCCGTGCCAGGCATGCGGTCCGTTAGGGTTTACGCCCGACGGCGCAGTACTGGTCGATCTCATCCGGAAGCGTGCCCGAGCCGGTGTCCGGCCTCCAGCGGGTGACCGACACCACACCGGGCTCGATGATCTCCAGACCGTCGAACAGCGCGGCCATCCGCTCGGGGCTGCGCAGGTGATACTTCGGGTTGGCGGACAAGTTCCAGATCCGGACGGCCTCGGCGACGGCCTCGCTGGTGTCGCTGCCGTCGTACATCGCCAGGTAACTGCCCGAGGGCAGGCGCTCCATGAACGAGTCGATGATCGACTTGGCCTCGTAGTCGTCTTCGATGTGGCCGAGGATGCCCATCAGCATGAGCGCCACCGGCTTGTCGAGGTCGAGCGTCCGTGATGCCTCGTGCAGGATCGTCTCCGGGTCGCGCATGTCGGCGTCGATGTAGTCCGTCGCCCCCTCCGGAGTGCTGGTGAGCAGGGCGCGGGCGTGCGCCAGCACAAGCGGGTCGTTGTCCACGTACACGATGCGCGCGTCCGGCGCCGCCGACTGCGCGACCTCGTGCGTGTTGTCGGCCGTGGGCAGCCCGGTTCCGATGTCCAGGAACTGGCGGATGCCGGCCTCACCGGCCAGGTAGCGCACGGCGCGAACCAGGTACGCACGGGAGAGCCGGGCGTTCTCGGCCAACTGCGGCAGCGACTGCATGATCTGGTCGCCGACTTGCCGGTCGACGGCGAAGTTGTCCTTGCCGCCGAGAAGGTAATTCCAGATTCGAGCCGTCTGAGGTACGGTCGTGTCCAGTTTGGGGGTTTCCGACCGACCACCGCCGGCGGGCGAACTGACTGCCACGTGCGCGTCCTTTACGTTCGAATGGAACCGTGCCGAATAGTCGGCGCAAGCATAGACCGCCGCGCGGACACCCGGCGTCGCAGTCTGTCGGATAGGGTCCAGTCGTCCTGTTCTTGGCGCGGACCTCGACCTGCTCGACCGGGGGCTTCACCGTGGTGGCTGACGCACCGAGAGCCGGCGACGACCGGCTGGCAAAGCTGGACACCCAGTTCCTCGACATCGGCACGGGGCTCCCGACCGCCGACCCCTGGTCATCTCGCATCCGACCCGGGAGGTGAACTCGCAGGCCGTCGACCGGGCGGTCGAGATGTGGAACGGCGGCGGTGCCGCGCCCATGACCGTCCGGAGCCCCGCCGAAATCGCCCGGTTCTTCACCGGATGGCACCTGATCGAGCCGGGCGTGGTCACGTGTTCCCAGTGGCGGCCGGACGGAAACGACACCACTCCGGCGTCGGAGTACGCGGGCGTCGCCCGCAGGCCTAGGTCGGCCTGCGGGCGCCCTGATCCGACCGGGGCTGGTCGGGCTCGGGATCCGTGACGTCGGCGAACGTGGCCGCCAGCGCCGCCGTGGCCGCGTCGGCCAGCAGCGAGACGGCGACGCCACGCTCGCCGGCGCCGAGGCTGATCGTCCGGCCGCGCAGCCGCTCATCCGCGATCACCGGCCACGACCTGCTCGAACCGAACGGGGTGATCGTGCCGCGCTCGTAGCCGGTGACCTCCTTCGCCGTGGCGGCGGCGGGCATCGAGAGGCGGTTGACGCCGAGCAGGTTCCGTAGCTTCGGCCACGAAATGACCCGGTCGCCGGGTACGAGCACGAAGACGTAATCGTCCTCGGCACGGCGTACGACGATGGTCTTCACCACGTCGCGGGCCTCGACGCCCTGGCTGCGGGCCGCCTCGGCGAGGCTGCTCACGGGACCGTGGCGGAGGACCCGATGCGGGATCCCGGCGGCGGCGACGGCGGCCAGCGCTGGCTCGGACATGCGATCAACCCTACCGAGCCGGCCGCATCGAGCCGTCCGCCGACATCAACGTGCTCTTCGCTCGTCGGTCACACGCGCAGCGCCAAAGATCTCGTAGATTTACCACGGTCTATCCAAACTGGACGTGGGAGCACACATGCTCAACAGGAGAAGGACTGCCGGGAGATCGCTGGTCGCGGCCGCGCTGCTCGCCTCGCTCGTGACGGTAGGGCTGGCGCAGCCCGCACCGGCGGTCGCGGCGGTGAGCCGGGCGGAGCTGGCGTTGCGCTGGGCACCGATCCACTACCAGGACGTCGACGCCACCGGGAGCCACGCGCTCGGCGGCCGGTCCGACTACATCACGCGGGTCGACTTCGACGGCGACCTCGTGGGGCGTAACAACTGGGATAACGCGGGCCAGCCCGGTGCGTCGTTCGCCGCGTACGTCTACTACGACGTCGTGGAGACCAGCACGCACTGGTTCATCACATACTTCTTCTTCCACCCCCGGGACTGGGTCGACCACCCGTTCTTCGAGACTGAACACGAGAACGACGGCGAGGGCCTGACGGTCGCCGTGGAGAAGGATGGCTCCACGTACGGGGTGCTGCGCGGCATGGTCACCGTGGCGCACACCAACTTCTACTCGTACACGCCGGCCGGCAGCACGTGGACGACCGGGCGCGAGACCGTCGACGGGACGCTGCAGTTCCAGTCGTCGCCGCACGACTCGTTCCAGCACCCGGTGACCGCACAGCAGGTGCAGGGCCACGGCCTGAAGGCGTACCCGCAGTACAACATCAACGGCGACGGCATCGTGTACTACCCGTCGACCACGGCGGAGACGCCGAGCAGTGGCAACGACCGAGACGTGCAGTACCAGCTCCTCGACATGTTCGCCGACGGCGGCCTGTGGGCGCAGCGGGCCACCACCAGCCTCTTCGCCAACCTCGGCACGTTCGCGGGCGACAACTCCGGCGACTGCGGCGCCGGCACCTGGGGCTGCACGATCAACTCGGCGAACGCGCCGTGGGGCTGGGACGACGGCGATGACGTGCCGGCGCGCGGCGAGCTCGCGACCGACCCGGCCAAGCTGTCCGCCGAGTACTTCACGATCCCGGGCGAGCTGTCCCGCACATACGTCTACAACCCGTACGCCGGTGCGGCCGCAGCGCTGAAGGCCGCCGCGAAGACGGCGCCCCGCGTCGTCGACTGAGGACACCACGCGATAGCGGCCGGGCGCCGTCCGGCGCCCGGCCGGTCACGGCTCGACGACCACCTTCAAGCCGGTACGCGCGACCGCCACCTCGAACGCCTTGTCGACCTCCGCGAGCGGGAAAGCGGCGCTGACCACGGAACGGACGTCGATACGTCCCGACCGGACCAGGTCGATGGCGCGCGGGTAGACCTCCTTCATCCGCCGGGACATGAGGATGGTCAGTCCCTTGCGCCGGGCATGACCCGCCGGGAACGAGGTCCGGTCCTCGGCGGGAATGCCCACCAGGACCACGCGGGCCCCGGGCCGTGCCGCGTTCACCGCAAGGGCCACCGCGTCGTCGGTCCCGGCCACCTCGAATGCCACGTGCGTCCCGTACCGGTTGCCGCCGGCCCGCTCCGCCAGCGTGCCGGGATCGCCGACCTCGTCCGGGGTCAGCGCCAGGTCGGCGCCGAGCCGCCGCGCCGCTTCCAGGCGATGCCGCAGCGGGTCGACGGCCACGATCGTAGCCGCACCGGCGGCTCGGGCCACCTGCAGCAGGAGCAGTCCGATCGGGCCGCACCCGAACACGCCCACGCTCGCGCCGACGCGCAGGTGAGCCAGGTCGACGGCGTGGATCGCCACGCCCAGGGGCTCCAGAATCGCGCCGTCGGTGGTGGTCAGCCCGGCGGGCAACGAGTGCAGCAGCGCGGTCGGCCACGCCACGAACTCACGCAGGGCCCCGTCGTGCGTACCGTGGCCGGCGAACCGGATCCGTACGCAGAGGTTGCGGTGGCCCTCCTGGCAGAGCTCGCAGACGCCGCACGGGATGGCCGGGTCGAGCGCGACCGGCTCGCCGTGCCGCGGGCCGCCCTCGATCACCCCGGCGAACTCGTGCCCGATGACGAGCGGGTGGCCGAGGCGGGCGTCCCCGATGCCCGCCTCGGCGTACCAGTGCAGATCCGAACCGCACAGCCCGACGGCCGCCACGCGGACCAGGCTGTGCTCCGCCGGCACCTCCGGCACCGGTTCGTCGGTCAGCCGGATGTCACCGACGCCGTACAGCCGCGCGACCCGCATCAGCGCGAGCCGCCCTGCAGCCGGATCATGCTCCAGGACAACGCGGGCAGTACGGCCGTGGCCCGCCCGTCGACCACCTTCACATCGTCCAGGCGGCGCGGCGTCACCCGCTCCGGCTGGTCGGCGCTGTTCACCGCGTCCGGGTCCGCGTCGTGGATCGCGACATGCTCGCCGGTCACCAGCCCGGGGCAGGCACGCAGGTCCACGTCGAGGGTCAGCTCCTCGCGCTGGTCCCGGTTGACCGCGAACAGCGTGACCGTGCCGGCTTCCTCGTCGCGGACCGCGCTCACGTCGAGGACCGGCACTTCGCCGTGCGCCCTGGTCTCGTGCACCGGGCCGGTGGCCTCGGCGCGGAGCACCGTGCCGCGCCCGTGCCGGGAGGTCAGCGCGAACGGGTGGAAGCTGGCCTGCCGCCAAGCCGGCCCGCCGGGCTCGGACCGGATCGGCGCGATCACGTTCACCAGCTGCGCCAGGCAACCGATCTTGACCCGGTCGGCGTGCCGCAGCAAGGAGATGAGCAGGTCGCCGACCACGACCGCGTCCGCCACCGAGTAGGTGTCCTCGATCAGGCGCGGCGCCTCGGCCCAATCCAGGTTCTCCTCCCCCACGAACTGCTTCTGGAACCAGACGTTCCACTCGTCCACGGACAGGTTGATGCGCTTGGCATGCCCGCCGACCGCCCGGACGTGGTCGCAGGTGGACACGACGGCCTCGATGAACCGGTCGAGGTTGACCGCGCTGGCAAGGAAGCTGTCGCGGTCGTCGTCGACCTGCTCGTAGTAGCTGTGCAGCGAGATGTAGTCGACCAGGTCGTACGTCTCCGCCAGGACGGTCGCCTCCCACGTGCCGAACGTCGGCATGCGACTGTTCGAGCTGCCGCAGGCGGCCAGTTCGATGGTCGGGTCGACCCGGCGCATCGCCTTCGCTGTCTCGGCCGCCACCCGGGCGTACTCGCTCGCGGTCTTGTGGCCGATCTGCCACGGGCCGTCCATCTCGTTGCCCAGGCACCACAGCTTCACGTCGTGCGGCTCCGGCGACCCGTTGGCCCGCCGCAGGTCCGACCAGTACGTACCGGACGGGTGGTTGCAGTACTCGACGAGGTGGCGTGCCGCATCCACGCCGCGAGTGCCGAGGTTGACGGCCATCATCGGCGCGCTGCCGACGCCGCGCGACCAGGAGACGAACTCGTCCACCCCGACCTGGTTGCTCTCCAGCGAGCGCCACGCCAGGTCGAGCCGCCTCGGCCGTTGGTCGCGCGGGCCGATGCCGTCCTCCCAGTTGTAGCCGGACACGAAGTTGCCACCGGGGTAGCGCAGGATCGGCACGCCCAGCTCGCGGACCAGCTCGGCCACGTCGCGGCGGAACCCATCGGCGTCCGCCTGCGGGTGGCCCGGTTCGTAGATGCCGGTGTAGACGCATCGGCCCATGTGTTCCACGAACGACCCGTACAGTCGCGGGTCGACGTCGGACACCCGCAGGCGGGGGTCGATGGTGAGTGAGGCTTGGTGCACGAGAAGAACTCCTAACGTCAGCCCTTGAGGCCGGTACCGGCGATGCCTTCCACGATGCGGCGCTGGAAGAACAGGAAGAGGATCACGAGCGGCAACGCGCCGAGGATGGCGCCGGCCATGGTGTCCGCGTACCGGATGCCGTACGTGCCCTGGACGGTCGCCAGACCGACCGGAATGGTCATCAGCTTGGGGTTGGTCAGCACGAGCAGCGGCCACAGCAGGTTGTTCCAGCTCCACACGAACGTGAAGATGGCCACCGCGGCGACGACCGGCCGGCTGAGCGGCATGACCACCCGCCAGTAGGTCCGGAAGAAGCCGGCGCCGTCCACCCGCGCCGCCTCGTCGAGGTCGCGCGGGACGCCGTCGAAGAACTGCTTGAAGATGAACACGGCGATGGCGAGGGGGATCTGCGGCAGGATCACCGCCCAGTATGTGTTGAGCAGGTGCAGCGCGGCGATCTCCTTGAACTGCGCCACGATCAGCACCTGCTGCGGGATCATGATGCCGATCAGGATGAACCAGAACACCACCCAGCGGAAGCGGAACCGCATCCGGGACAGTGCAAAGGCGGCCATGCTGGCAGTCAGCACGGTCGCTGCCGCGGTCACGGTGGAGATGATGAAGCTGGACGCGTACCAGTTCCAGATGTCGCCCTGCGCGAACAGCGTGCGGAACGACGCGAACGTCGGGTCCTTGATCGCCCAGGTTGGGTTGGTGGTCTCCGCGTTGGGCTTGAGCGCGGTGTCGACGGTCCAGGCGATCGGTACGAGCCAGAGCAGCGCGAACGCGAGGAGTACCCCGGCGCACACCGCGTTGAACAGCTTCATGCGCCGGTCGATGGCCTCCCGCGTGACTGTGGGGGCGCTGTGCTGCGGCTGGGTGTCGGTGACTGTCGTCATGGTCAGAACCCCTGTTCCTGGCGGCGGGTGAGGACCACCCACACTGCGGACACGGCCAGCACGAGGATGAAGAACAGCGTCGACACGGCCGCGGCGTAGCCGACGCGGAAGTCGGTGAACCCGACGTCGTAGACGTACTCGAGCACCGGGCGGGTGCTGAAGTTCGGCCCGCCGCTGGTCATGATGTACATCTGGTCGAACACCTTCAGCGAGGCGATCACCTGGAGCACGACCACCAAGGACGTGGTGCGGGCCAGCATGGGAATGGTGATACGGCGGATCTGCTGCCACGGCCCGGCCCCGTCGATCGATGCCGCCTCGTACAGATCCCGCGGGATGTCCTGCAGGCCGGCGAGATACAGCACGAAGTTGAAGCCGAGCGTCCACCACAAGGTGGTGACGGCAATCGACCACATTGCCAGGTTCGGGTTGCCCAGCCAGCTGGGCTCGGGGAAGCCGAGTGCGGTCACCACGCGGCCGAGCAGGCCGAGCTCCGGGGTGTAGAGCCAGATCCAGATCAGCGCGACCACCGCGGACGGCAGGATGTACGGCAGGAAGAACGCCAGCCGGTAGAACCAGCGCCCGCGGCGCACCCGGTCGGCCAGCAGCGCGAACACGAACGCGAGCACGACCAGCGGTGGCGTGGTGAGGATGGTGAACCAGATGGTGTGCCACATCGACGCCCAGAAGGCGGGGTTGCCCAGCGCATCCCCGAAGTTGCGGAAACCGGCGAAGGGGCCCAGTCCGGATTGGACCAGGCTGGTGTCGAAGAAGCTCATCACGAACATGTAGAGCGACGGTCCGATGATGAACAGCACGTAGAGGATGAGGAAGGGGGCCATGAGCAGCACGGCGGGTCGGGCGTGACCCGGCTGATGCTCACCGCGGACGGCGAGGGTGCTCTGGGTCGGTGGCCGGGTGGTGGTGAGATCTTCGGCGGTGGTTGTCGTCACGGCGGATGCCTCCTCAGACCGGCGACGGAGTGCCCGCGAGGGCGGTGAGCTGTGACCGGATCTGCGTGATCGCGGCCTCCGGGGTGAGCTGGCCCGCCTCGACGCCGCCGATGGCCGAACCCATGACGATCTCGAAGTTTGAGCCGGAGCCGGAGTACCAGCCGGGCTGGTCGTATACCGCGGCGTCGGCCGCGGCCGCGTAGTTGGACTGCGGCGTGAGCTTCTTGTACGCGTCGCTCTGCGCGAAGGGCAGCCACGCCGGGACGTGACCGCCCTCGGCCCAGGTCATGCTCTGATCCAGCAGGGACTTGATGAAGCCCAGCGACAGGTCGAGCTGCGCCCGGGTCTGGTCGCCGCGGCGGGGCAATATCAGTGTGTGCGAGTCTGCCTGCACGGCGTACTGGCCACCGAATATGTTCGGCACGAGCGTCATGCTGAACGGCATCTTGGCGGTCTGGAACGTGCTGATCTCCCACTCGCCGTTGAGGTGGAACCCGGACGCGCCGCTCGCGAACAGCGCGATGGCGCCCTGGTAGTCGATGCTCCCCGGCATCAGTTTCTTCTCGACGGTCAGCGTCCGCAGGTAGTCGAGGACCTGCTTGGCCTTGGCATCGTCCAACACGACTTTGGTGCCGTTGTCGGCCAGCACCTGGCCGCCGAGTTGCGAATACATCGTCTGGAACAGCCGCCACGGGGTCGCGGTGTCGGCGTTGATGCCGTGTGTGGCGCCGTACTGGCCGGTGACCTTCTGGACTCTTGTCAGGGCGTCCAGGAAGGCGTCCGGGCCCTTGATCGGCTTGAGGTTGCCGGCGCCGTCGAGCAGGCCCGCCTGCCCGCAGATCTTCGTGTTGTAGAACAGCACGAACGGGTGGGTGTCGAGCGGGATCGCGTAGATCTTGCCGTTCACCAGGCCGGCATCCCAGGCCCGC
The DNA here is from genome assembly GCA_036001925.1 of Actinoplanes sp. Classification (GTDB taxonomy): domain Bacteria; phylum Actinomycetota; class Actinomycetes; order Mycobacteriales; family Micromonosporaceae; genus Actinoplanes. The sequence goes on along the minus strand of DASYTU010000109.1, from coordinate 69,168 downwards.
TTGTTGAACATCTCGGCCGACATGCCGTGCCGGGCCAGGTCCTCGGGGTGCAGTTCCTGGAGTAGGTCCGCCTCCTGCAGGGTCTTCATCCGGGTCAGGTGCGACACGGCCACGTTCGGCGGCTTGGCGCCGACGGTGGCCAGCGACAGCTTGGTGTAGTACGGGTTGCCCCAGGCCAGCGTGACCGCCTGCAGCGGGGTGTTCGGATTGGCCTTGCGGTAGCCGTCCTGCATCTGTTGCATGCGGACGCCGTCGCCACCGCCGAACAGGTTCCAGTATTCGACCGTGCCGGGGTCGAGGGGGGTGTTGGCGAGGCCGGCCCCCACGGGTGAGGAACACCCGCCAAGAGCGGCGGCGCCGATGCCGGCGAGTGCGCCGCGGAAGAGGGTTCGGCGTGAGATGGGACCGTTCATGTGCGCAGCCCTTCACGTTGGAGCGAGTTGACTTACATCCCGGCAGCGAGCCGGTAGTACGCCTGGTTCCAGCGCAGCTCCTGGATGAACCGCCGGACCCGGGTGTCGGAGTCGATCAGCGCGAGCTCGGTGCGGGTCATCTCGGCGAAGTCCCACAGGTGCTCGCTGGTCAGCGCGGTGGACAGGACGGTGTGGTGCGGGCCGCCGGCGATCAGCCATGCCTCGGTGGCGGTCCGCAGATCGGGCGCCGGCCGCCACACCGCGCGCGCCACGGGCAGCCTCGGCAACGGCGCGTCCGGGGCGACCACCTCGATCTCGTTGCCGACGAGGCGGAACCGGTCGCCCATGTCGGCGGTGCCCAGCACGACGCCCGGCCCGGGCGCGGCGTCGAAGACCAGGCGGACAGGGTCCTCGCGGTCGCCGATGCCGAGCGGGTGGATCTCGAGTCGTGGCCTGCCCGCCGCGATCGACGGGCACACCTCCAGCATGTGCGCGCCCAGGATCTTCTCCGCGCCGGGCACCAGGTGGTACGTGTAGTCCTCCATGAAGGACGTCCCGCCGGGCAGGCCGTCGGCCATGACCTTGCAGGCGCGCAGCATGACGGACGTCTTCCAGTCGCCCTCGCCGCCGAAGCCGTACCCGTCGGCCATCAGCCGTTGCACGGCGAGCCCGGGCAGCTGGCGCAGGCCGCCCAGGTCCTGGAAGTTCGTGGTGAACGCGGTGAAACCGCCGCCGTCGAGGAAGGACCGCAGACCCAGCTCGATGCGGGCGCCGTAGCGCAGCGACTCGTGGCGTTCGCCGCCGCGGCGCAGTTCCGGGACGACGTCGTAGCGCTCCTCGTACTCGGCGACCAGCGCGTCGACGTCCGCGTCCGGCGCCGCGTCGACAGCGGCGACCAGATCGTTCACGCCGTACGTGTTGACCGAGACGCCGAAGCGCAGCTCCGCCTCGACCTTGTCGCCCTCGGTCACCGCGACGTCGCGCATGTTGTCGCCGAAACGGGCCAGCCGCATGGTGCGCAGCGTGGTTGCGGCCGTGGCGGCCCGGGCCCAGACGCCGATCCGCTCGGCCACCGACGGGTGGGTGACGTGGCCGGTCACGGTCTTGCGGGCGACGCCGAGCCGGGTCTGGATGTAGCCGAATTCGCGGTCGCCGTGCGCGGCCTGGTTGAGGTTCATGAAGTCCATGTCGATGTCCGCCCACGGCAGCTCGACATTGGCCTGGGTGTGCAGGTGCAGCAGCGGCTTGCGCAGGGCGTCGAGGCCGCCGATCCACATCTTGGCCGGGGAGAACGTGTGCATCCAGGCGATCACGCCCACGACGCTGGGGTCAGCGTTGGCCTCCAGGCAGGTACGCCGGATGGCCGCCGCGTCGGTGAGGACCGGCCGCCACACCACCTCGCACGGGATCTCGCCGGCGCTGTCGAGTTGCTTGGCGATCTGCTGGGACTGGGCCACGACCTGGGCGAGAATGTCATCGCCGTAGAGGCCCTGGCTTCCGGTGAGGAACCAGATCCGGTACATGGGTGTCCTCCCTCAGCGCTGGCCGTAGACGTTCTGGTACCGGTCGTACAGCCGGTCGATGTCGGACTGCGGGATCGCCAGCGGCTCGCCGAGCTGGCGGGTCAGGTGCACGGTCCGCGCCACGTCCTCGCACATGACGGCCGCCTTCACGGCCGCGCGGGCGTCGCGGCCGACCGTGAAGACGCCGTGGTTGCGCATCAGCACTGCCGGCGACCGGGAGTCGCGCAACGTACTGACGATGCCGCGGCCGATGTCGTCGCCACCGATCAGCGCGAACGGGCCGACCGGGATGTCGCCGCCGAACTCGTCCGCCATGGCGGTCAGCACGCAGGGCACCGGTTCGCCGCGGGCGGCCCACGCCGTCGCGTACGGCGAATGGGTGTGCACGACCCCGCCGACGTCGGGCATCTCGCGGTACACGTAGGCGTGGGCGGCGGTGTCGCTGGACGGGGAAAGGTCACCCTCGAGGACCGACCCGTCGCGGTCGCACAGGATCATCGCGTCCGGCTTGAGGTCGTCGTAGCCGACGCCGCTGGCCTTGATGACGAACATGTCGGTGCCCGGTACGCGGCCGGAGACGTTGCCGGCGGTCCAGGCGACGAGGCTGTACCGGACGAGCTCGGCGTGCAGCTCACTGACCTCGCGGCGGACGGAATCGATCGACGACGTCATGACGAGACCGCCTGCCTCTTGACCGCCCGCAGCCGGTGCATCACGTCGTTGCCGCCACGCCCGAAGTAGTCGTGCAGCGTGGCGTACTCGGCGTAGAGCGGGTCGTAGGCCCGCGCCCGGTCCTCGTCGGGCGTATAGACCGCGGTCTGCTTGTGCCCCATCGCCGCGGATGCGGCGTGCACGTCCGGGTACGCGCCGCCCGCGACCGCCGCGTGGATCGCCGACCCGAGCGCCGGACCCTGGTCGGAGTCCAGCAGCGACAGCGGCCGCCGGGTGACGTCCGCGTAGAGCTGCATGAGGAACCGGTTCTTCAGCAGCCCGCCCGCGACCACCAGTTCGGTGACCGGTACGCCGCTGGCCTCGAACGACTCGATGATCTTCCGGGTGCCGAACGCGGTGGACTCCAGCAGGGCGCGGTAGATGTCCTCCGGCCGCGTGCTCAGCGTCAGCCCGACGACGAGTCCGGAGAGTTCGTGGTCGACCAGCACTGAGCGGTTGCCGCTGAGCCAGTCCAGCGCCACCAGGCCGTGCGCGCCGACCTGCTGCCGGGCGGCCAGTTGGGTCAGGTATTCGTGCAGGTCCACGCCCTGCGCCGCAGCACGTTCGGCGTACTCGGCGGGCACCGCATTGCGCACCTGCCAGGCGAAGATGTCCCCGACGCCGCTCTGGCCGGCTTCGTAGCCCCAGAGCCCGGGCGTGATCCCGTCCCGCACCACGCCGCACATGCCGGGCACTTCCGCAAGCGTGTCGCTGTTCATCACGTGGCACGTGGACGTGCCCATGACCATGAGCATCTGGCCCGGCTCGATCGCCTGCGCCGCGGGCGACGTCACGTGCGCATCGACGTTGCCGACCGCCACCGGCGTACCGGGGCGTAGGCCGGTCCAGCGCGCCGCCTCCTCGGTGAGCGCGCCGGCCGCATCGCCGAGCTCGGCCAGCGGCTGGGCGACCTTCGCGTCGAAGAAGTCGACGAAGCGCTCGTCCAGGGCGCCGAGGAAGTCCCGGGACGGGTAACGGCCGTCCTGGTACACGGCCTTGTAGCCGGCGGTGCAGATGTTGCGCACGTACGTGCCGGACAGCCGCCAGATGATCCAGTCCGCCGCCTCCACCCAATGCTCCATCCGGCGGTAGATCTCCGGGTCCTCCTCCAGCAGCTGCAGGCCCTTCGCCAGCTCCCACTCCGACGAGAGCTTCCCGCCGTAGCGCGCGATCCACGGCTCGCGGCGCTCGTGCGCGAGGGCGTTGATGCGATCGGCCTGCGGCTGGGCGGCGTGGTGACGCCAGAGCTTCACGTACGCGTGTGGCCGGTTCCGAAACTCGTCCAACTCACACAGCGGCGTGCCGTCGGCGAGGGTGGGCAGCACCGTGCAGGCGGTGAAGTCGGTCCCGATGCCGACCACGTCGTCGGCGGAGACACCGCTGGCGGCGAGCGCTTTCGGTACGGCGTTGCGCAGCACGTCGATGTAGTCGGCCGGCACCTGCAGCGCCCAGTCGTGGGGCAGCCGGACCCGGTCGCCGCTCTCGCCGTCGCGGTGGCCGGCGCTGTCCCGGTCGAGGTCGGCCGGGAGCGTCTCGGTCAGCACCCCGTGGGCGTATTCGTGGACCGCACTGCCGAGCGTCGCGCCGTCATCGACGGCCACCACGACGGCCCGGCCGGACAGCGTGCCGAAGTCCACTCCGATGACGGCTTGGCGGCCTTTGCGGGGAGGGGTCATCGTCCGTCCTCGTGTGTTAGCGCTCACATCTCCCTGGATTGTTAGCGCTAACATTTGGGGGTGTCAAGAGCTGGTTACAGAGAAGTTACCGAGAGGCTCGGTATCTAAACGGGTCTCTAGCGGAGCGTGCTCTGCCGGACAACCAGCTCGACCGGCAAGACCGCCTGGCGCGTTTCGGTGCCGCCGTGCACCACCTGCTCCAGCAACAGGTCGATGCTGCGGCGCCCGACGGCGCCGAAGTCCTGCCGCACGGTGGTGAGCGGCGGCGAGTAGAACGCGGCCTCGGGGACATCGTCGAAGCCCGCCACCAGGACGTCGGCCGGCACGCGTACGCCGGCCTCGTGGAACGCGCGCAGCAGCCCGAGCGCCATCTGGTCGTTCGCCACGAACACCGCGTCGACGTCCGTCCGGCGCGCCAGCTTCTGGCCGGCTTCGTATCCGGACTCGGGCCGCCACGTCCCCCGCAGCAGCTCCGGCACGGATGCGCCCGCGCCGGTCAGCTCGGCGCGCCAGCCGGCGACGCGGGCCTCCGCCTCGACCCAGTCCCCCGGGCCGGCCACGTGCCAGACCGTCGAGGCGCCCTGCTCGAGCAGGTGGCGGGTGACTTTCCGGGCACCCTCGAACTGGTCCACCCGGACGGACGCCAGGCCCGGCGCGTTCCCGCTCTCGACGATCACCACGGGCACGCTGCGGGTCAGCTCGGGAAGCGCCTCCACCGTGCCGAGGAGCGGGGCGATGATGATGACGCCCTCGACGCTCTGCGCGATCAGGCGCTCGAGCGCGTCCCGTACCGTCTCGGCGGTCACCGCCTTCGCGATGGCGACGCTGACGAAATAGCCCGCCTGCTGCGCGGCATGTTCGATCCCGGCCAGCGTGCTCGCCGGGCCGTAGAGAGTGGTGTCGAAGCTGACCACGCCGACCGTCTGCGATCGCCGGGTGACCAGGGCGCGGGCCGCGGAGTTACGGCGGTAGCCGAGATCCTCGATGGCTTGGAGCACCCGTGCCCGCGTGTCCGGCCGCACGGATGGGTGGCCGTTCAGCACCCGCGAGACGGTCTGGTGAGAGAGACCCAGCGTCCGGGCCACGTCGGCCATGGTCGCCGCCCGCGTGTCCGAAACCCTGGCGCCGCCCGGGACCTCCGGCATCGCCGCCTCCCCTCGCCGCTGCCGATGTGGGAATCATGTTAGCGGTAACACCAAGCTTGTCCGCAGGCCGCGGGCGCGCCGACGTTACGGTGAACGTCGAGATCGAGAGTGGCGGCTGGTGAGGAGCTCCGCGATGCTTCGACTTCCCGACGCCTGGACGTGGGATTTCTGGCTCGCGAAGGAGGCGGACACCTACCACGTCTTCTTCCTTCGCGCGTCCCGCGCACTGCACGACCCCGAGCGCCGCCACCTGCGCGCCAGCGTCGGCCACGCGGTCTCCACCGATCTCATCAACTGGACCCTGGTCGCGGACGCGCTGGTACCCAGCGACGGCCCCGCCTTCGACGATGTCGCCACGTGGACCGGATCCGTGGTACGCGGCCCGGACCGTCGCTGGTACATGTTCTACACCGGGGCCGGCAGCGCGGAGCACGGCCTGATACAGCGCATCGGGCTGGTGACCTCGGACGACCTGTACGCCTGGGAACGCCACGGTGACAAGCCGATCCTTTCGGCCGACCCGCGGTGGTACGAGACGCTGGGCAGCAGCGCGTGGCCCGACGAGGCCTGGCGCGACCCGTGGCTCCTGCCCGACCCCGGCGGCGACGGGTGGCACATGCTCATCACCGCCCGGGCCAAGCAGGGGCCGGTCGACGATCGGGGCGTGATCGGCCACGCCCGATCGAGCGACCTCGTCACCTGGCGAGCCGAAGCGCCACTCAGCCTGCCCGGGGCGGGGTTCGGCCAGATGGAGGTCCCGCAGGTCGAGGTCGTGGATGGGCGGGCGGTCCTGCTCTTCTCCTGCCTGCGCCAGGAACTCGCCGCCGCCCGCAGGACGACCGGTGCCGGCGGCGGCGTGTGGGCGGTGACCGCCGACTCGCTTCTGGGCCCGTTCGACACCGCCGGTGCGTACCCGGTGACGGACTCCTCGCTCTACAGTGGCCGGGTCATCCGGGACCGCGACGGGCACTGGGTGTTGCTCGCGTTCCGCAACACCGGACCGGATGGCCGGTTCGTCGGCGAACTCAGCGATCCGATCCCCGTCGTGCTCGGCCCGGACGGCCGGCTACGCCTCACGCCGACCGGGTAGCTGCGCCGGCCCGCCTCACGGTCGGAATGTGTTCACCGCCTGGGCGAGGCGCCGGCCCGCCTCGCGGAGCCGGTCCGGTGCCTGTGCCGCGTAGCCGATCACGAGCCCCGGCGGCCCCGGACGCAGGCGGTGCCAGGAGAGGGGGTGGACGAAGATCCCGGCCGCGCCGACGTGCCGGGCCAACTCGGTATCGTCGATCTGCCCGGCCAGATGCGGCAGCGTGATGAGCAGATGGAGGCCGGCCGCGATGCCTTCGACCCGGGCCGCGGGGAGGTGCTCGCGCAGGCCGGCGAGCAACGCGTCGCGACGGTGCCGCTGGCGCGCTCGTACGTTGCGGAGGTGGCGCTCGTACTCGCCGCTCGCCAGCAGGTGCGCGACGACCAACTGCGGCAGCGCCGGATTGCCGAGGTCGCTCGCGTGCTTGGCGGCGATCAGGTCGTCGCGCAGGCCGCGCGGTGCGATCAGCCACCCCAGCCGCATGCCCGGTGCCAGGGACTTCGACGTGCTTCCGGTGTACGCCACCCGGTCGGGCGCCGAGGCGTGCAGCGCGGCGACCGGTGCGCGGTCGTAGCGATGCTCGGCGTCGTAGTCGTCCTCGATGACCAGCCGGCTGCCGGCGGCCACCCACTCGAGCAGCGCGATCCGGCGCCGGGGGCCGAGCACGACGCCGGTGGGAAACTGGTGCGCCGGCGTGAGCAGGGCGGCGTCGAGGCCCGTACCGGTCAGGTCGTCGATCCGCATGCCGTCGGCGTCGACGGGGACGGGGATCGGCCGCAGGCCCCAGTGCGCCAGCTGGTCGCGGGCGCCCCGCGAGCCGGGATCCTCCACCGCGACGGCGTCCATTCCACGGGCGCGCAGGGACTGCGCGAGCAAGGCCAGAGCCTGGGCCACGCCGCCGACGACGAGGACGTCGTCCGCCTCGGCCTGCACACCACGGGTACGCGCGAGCCAGCGGATCAACTCGTGACGCAGCCGGGCGCTGCCCCGGGGGTCGCCGTAGCTGAGATCGGTAGGGGTCGCGTGGTCGAGCACCGCTCGTTCCGCGCGGAGCCACGCGGCTCGGGGGAAGGCCGACAGGTCCGGGACACCTGGAGAGAGGTTCAGTTCGGTGCCCGGCGGCGGTGGCAGCGGCAGCCGGAGGCCCCCGGCCAGGCGCTCGCCAGCCACGCGATCCCCCACCGGACGGCCACCGGCCGGACGCCCGCCCGGGGATGGGGTGCCGGATCGCCGGGTGTCGGCCGGCGGTGCCGCCGCCGTGACCACCGTTCCGGCACCGGTCCGGGCGGTCACCAGGCCCTCGTCCGTCAGCCGCTGGTACGCCTCGACGACGACGCCGCGCGAGATGGCGAGGTCCGCGGCGAGCGTTCGGGTGGCGGGCAGCCGGGCACCGGCCGGGAGCCGGCCGTCGAAGATCGCGGTGCGCAGCGCGTCCAACAGCCACGTCGTGAGCCCCTTGGACGGTGCGGACGCCGGGCGCAGCTGGAGGAAATCCGATCCTGCGGTAATTGGTCCTGTTCCCTCTGGCGCGATTGGTCCTTCAGATGGACCATACCCCGGTCCAGCATCAGATTCGTGACCACATCCAGCCTCATTACCCGCCCCGAGCCAGCCGCGCCACCGGCCCGCTGGGCGACCCCCGTCGGCGTGCCCCTCGCAGCCGGGGCGGCCGGCATGACATTCGTGGGGGGCAGTGTCGCCGCGTCGGCGATCCTCGTCAGCGCGCCGCTGTTCACCGTCCAGGCACTGCGCTACGCCGTGGCCTGCGTGCTCCTACTCGGCTTCGCGCGGGCCCGCGGCGCCGGGCTCGTCGCACCGCGCGGCACGGAGTGGCTATGGCTGCTCGGCGTCACGGTGGCCGGATTGGTGCTCTTCAACGTCGCGCTCGTACACGGCTCACGGCACGCCGAGCCGGCCGTCCTCGGCGTGGCGGTCGCGTGCGTACCCCTGCTGCTCGCGGTCATCGGCCCCATCCTGGAGAAACGGCGGCCGAGCCCACGCGTGCTGGCCGCCGCGCTTGTCGTCACCTGTGGCGCCGGCCTGGTGCAGGGCGTGGGTCGCAGCGACGCCATCGGGCTCGGCTGGGCCGCGGTGGTACTCGCGTGCGAGGCCGGCTTCACCCTTATGGCCGTGCCCCTGCTGGCCCGGCACGGCGCAATCGGGGTGTCGGTGCACACCACCTGGCTCGCGGCGGCGATGTTCGCGGCTCTGGGCGTGCTTCGTGAAGGTCCGGCCGCGGTGACCCGTCTGCACGCCGACGACGTCGTCGCCGGCGCCTATCTCGCCGTGGGCGTGACCGCGATCGCGTTCGTGCTCTGGTACACCAGCGTGGACCGTCTCGGCGCGGGACGCGCCGGGCTGCTCACCGGCGTCGCACCGATCGCGGCCGCGGTGACCGGCGTCGCGCTGGGCGGTCCGTTGCCGCGCCCGCTCGTCTGGGCCGGCGTCGCCACGGTCGTAGCCGGCCTCGCCCTGGGCCTCCGCCGCCCCCCAGAAGCCGTCGATCATGAGGTTACTGCCGGTTAAAACGTACATTTCGCGGCAGCAACCCCATGATCGACACCACCAAACGGGGACGGGCGGGGGTGGGGGGCGCCGGGGTTAGCCGCGCCAGTGGTGGAAGCGGCGCCTGCGGCTGGTGCTCACGGCGATCAGGCCGATGATCAGCAAGACCGCGCCGCCACCGATGATCGCCAGGGTGTTGGTGCCGGTCAGCGCCAGCGGCTTGTTGGAAGCGGCCGGTTTGGCGGCGTCCGTGGTTTGTTGGTCCTGCTCCTGCGCGTCCGGCTGGGCGGAATCGGCGGAGGCGTCCTCCTCCTGTACCGCTTCATCGGTCGAGACCGGTTCCGCCTGGGTGGCCTTCTTGGTGGCCTTCCTCGGGGTCGCGGTGGGCTCCGGCGCCGTCGCCTGATCGGCGTCGTCGGCCGTTGTCTGGTCGGCGCTGTCCGCCGGCGCGGCGTCGGTGGTCTCCGGCGGCGCGGCGTCGTTGCTGCCACGGGACGCGGTCTGCGTGCCAGCGGCGGCGGGTGCGGCCGGGGCCGTCGTGCTCCGGGTCACCGTGCTCTTCGTAGTCGGTTGGGGCTTCGCGGGAGGCGTCGGTTCGCTCGTCGCCGGAGGCGTCGGTGTACTCGTGGCCGAAGGCGTGGGTCCGCTCGTCGCCGAAGGCGTGGGTCCGCTCGTCGCCGTAGGCGCCGGGACCGCGCCGCCGGAGCCGGACTGACCGGCGCGGACCTGGATGCGTACCGCGTCGAGGGCGGGTGTCTGGTTGGCGCGTTCCATCATCGGGATCCGGTGCGAACCGTCACCGGCCCACGAGGCACACTGCGCGGTACCCGTGGTCGGCAGACCCGGCACGTTGATCGTCACCGTGTCCGGCGTCTTGCCGCCCTGCTTGTCCTCGGTGGCTACGAAGAACGCCGGCACCGGGTCCGGCGCAGGAGCAGTCTTGGTGCTCGTCAGCATCCGGCAGGCGGTGTGGAAGTGACCGCGCACGATGCCGTCCTGGAGCACCGAGCTTTCCACGTAGTACCCGCCCTTGCCGGCCGCCAGGAACCGGTCCCGGATCAGGTTGCGGGTCGACACCTTGAGCGTGAACGGGGTGTTCACCGCGACCGATCGCGGCGCGCTGGTGATCAGCAGCGACGGGTTGTTCGCCGCGGAGCCGACCTCACCGAATTCTGTCGAGACGCACCGGTCGCCCTTCTGGAAGCCGTCGTGCGGGGCCAGGGTGCTGTCTTCACACGTGGTGGCGAGGACGTCGAGGCCGTTGATCTGCTTGGCGGCCTGGGTCTGGGCCGCCGGCTGGCCCGTCGGCCCGGTGTCAGCGTTGGAGATCTGCGTGACGCCGATAATCCCGCCGAACACGACGAGTGCCGCGGCTGCGCCCAGGATACGGCGGTCGGGGCCCCGTCGAGTGGCGGCGCGGCGGTAACTCGACCTTGGCATTGGTGATACCTCTTCCGTCGCTTCGCGGCCCCCGAATGGGCCGGTCAGATCACCGGCAGAGGGCGGTCGGAAAACGGCGGCGACAGCGTTCCGCAATCATTTCGACACCTCTTGCCACCAGCCGTGGAAGGCACGTTGGGCCGTCAATAGAGCTGGCATCAAGACGGTAGGAGCCATTTCATCCGAAGGCAATTGTCGGGGAATAATTGAAGAATTCTTGAGCCGAAGTTAAAGGAAAGATATGAGTCGCATCCAGAACCGGCGGCATCGTCCGTTCGGACGATGCCGCCGGTTCAACGCGAGGACCGTGGGGACGCTGGAAATTTTCGGCAAGTGCACATCTAGGCGGCGGCGCCGCGGAGCACCGCGTCGACGAGCGCCTCGGCGAAGCCGTCGTTGGAAACGTGTGGGTTCAACCGCAACAGGTTCTGCGCCACCACCGGACCGGACAGCATCAGCAGCGTCAGCTCGATGTCGAGGTCGGCGCGGAGCTCGCCGGTCTCGATTCCGCGCCGCAGGACCTGCCGCATCACATTGCGCCGGGGCTCCATCACACTCTGGTGGACACGGTGCAACTCCGGGCTTCGTACCAGCTCCGGCAGCAGGCACGCGGTCGCCCGGCCGTACTGCTCGGAACGCTTGCTGCGCATCCCGCCGATCAGCATGACGAGATCGTCACGGACCGACTCGCCGCGTGGCTCCGGGAGCGGGCCCTTCATCGTGGCCACCGCGTCGATCAACAGCGCTTCCTTGTTGGGCCACCGGCGATAGATGGTGGCCTTGCCGACCCCCGCCTTCGCGGCGACCGCCTCGATCGAGATCGCGTCCGCGCTCTGCCCAGACGTGAGCATCGCCATGACCGCCTCGATGATGGCCTCGTCAGCCCGGGCGTTGCGGGGCCGACCAGGAGCCTTCCGGTCCTGGTCGGTCACCGCGTCAACGCCGAAGCTCGTCATGGGCATCATTGTTGCTGAGCCATCACGCCTCGACCAACTCAACGCCCTGCTCCTCGGCGAGACCCTCGGCCGCCGTGGGCGCCGCCGCCCGGGCCGGACGGATGCCGGGCAGCCATGCCAGGGCGACCAGCGCGCCGATCAGGGCGACGACCGTGGAACCGATCGCGGCGTAGTGCATCGCGCCGATGAATGCGTCGTTGGCGTGCTGGATCAGCGCCGGTCCGGCCGGCCCGGCGTGCTCGGCCACCCCGTACGCGCCGGAGATCGACTCCTCGGCCGCGCTCCGGGCGGCGGCCGGCAACCCGGTCGTGGCGCTCGCGACGTCGTCCCGGTAGGCGGACGACAGGACGGCTCCCAGGGCGGCCACGCCGAGCGCGCCGCCGACCTGGCGGACGGTGTTGCTGACCGCCGACCCGACACCGGCCTTCTCCCGCGGAAGCACCGCCATGATCGCTTCGGTGGCCGGCGGCATCACGTTGGCCATGCCGACGCCCATGACGAAGAACAGCGCACCGACCACCCAGATCGGCGTCGTAGCGTCGACGACGAGCCAGCCGGCCAGGCTCGCGGCGACCAGCAGCAGCCCCACCGTGCCCACCGCCTTTGGCCCGAACCGCTTGACCATCGCGGCGCTACGCGGCGCGAAGACCATTTGGGCGACCGCGAACGGCAGGAACAATGCGCCCGAGGCGAGCGGTCCGTACCCGCGCACCAGTTGCAGGTAGAAGGCGCTGAAGAACAACGTGCCCAGGCCCGCGAAGAACACCAGTCCGATCATGCCGACCGAGGCGGAGAACTGCCGGTTGGCGAACAGCTTCACGTCGAGCGACGGGAACGAAATGCGGCGCTCGTAAAGGACGAAGCTCGCGAGAATGATCGCCGCGGCGGCGATGGTCCCCCAAGCTTGGGTGCGGCCGAAGCCGTCCTCCCCGCCCTGGATGACGCCGTAGGTGAGCAGGGTCAGTCCGACGATCGAGAGCAGCACGCCCACGATGTCGATACGCCCCGGCCGCGGATCCCGCGATTCCGGGATGAGGGTCAGGACCAGGACCACACCGGCGGCGACGATGGGTACGTTGATCAGGAAGACCGAGCCCCACCAGAAATGCTCGAGGAGCAGGCCGCCCACGATCGGGCCGATCGCGACGCCCAACCCGACGGCACCGGCCCACACGCCGATGGCCCGTCCCCGCTCCCTGGGGTCGAACACATTGGAGATGATCGACAAGGTCGACGGCATGACCGCCGCGGCGCCGAGGCCCATCAGCGCCCGCGCCCAGATGAGCTGGTCCGCCGAGCCGGCGTAGGCGGAGACAAGGGACGCCATACCGAAGAGCGCCAGGCCCAGGGTCAGCGTGATCCGGCGGCCGAAACGATCGGCCAGGATGCCGGCGGTGAAGAGGAGACCGGCGAAGACCAAGGTGTACGAGTTGATGGCCCACTCGAGCTGGCTCTGGCTGGCACCGAGGCCGCGCTGCGGGTCCGCGATCGTGCGCAGCGCGACGTTCAGGACGGTGTTGTCCAGCACGACGACGAGCAGACTGATGACGAGTACGCCGAGAATGGCCCAGCGCCGTGGATGCCCTGTGTTGGGTGGAGCGACTGCGTCCATGAGGTGTTCCCCCGATTCCGTACGCGATACGATACGAAACAGTTCCGTATCCACAGCTGCGACCCTACTCATGGCCGGCTCGATACGGAACGGTCTCGTATCGAATTGTGGGTGCGGTCACAGGGACGATCCGGACACCCCTCGCGATCAGGAGTTACGGGACCGACGGAAACGCCGCACGATCCTCCGGGAGATCCCTCGACGCGCTCGCACGGCGAATCTGGCGCCCGCCTCGGGTCCGAGGATCGGAAGCCGGCGCGCGAGGCGGCGGCCGAAGGACACGGCCCCAACCGGCACAACGGGCCCGACCGGCACATCCGGCACATCCGGCCCGACCGGCACATCCGGCCGGACCGGCACATCCGGCCCGACCGGCACATCCGGCCGGACCGGCACGTCCGACTCCGCCGGCATGGCGTGCGCCGCGGCCTGCGCGTAGGCCTCGCGGAGCTGGGCCGCCACCGCCTCCCGGCCGTACCGGGACAGCAGCTCGGCGCGAGCGGCGCTGAGGTCCAACCCGTCGAAGCGCGCCCGCAGCTTGCGGTACGCCTCCGCAATGACCTCGGGATCCTCGGTGGGCTCGAAGAGCAGACCCGCACTGTCCTCCAGCCCGGCCAGCGTCTCCCCCGGGCCCTGGCTGCGCGCGACCAGGACCGGCGTACCGCTGGCGATGGCCTCAACCACGGTCATGCCGAACGTCTCCAGCCGGCTGGCGTGCACCAGGAGGTCGTGACCATGCAGCAACGACGTCACCTCCTCCGGCGGCACGGGCGGACGCCGGACGATCCGCCCGCCTAGGCCCAGGTCGGCGATCCGCTGGTCCAGCGCCTCCCCGAGCGGGCCGGAGCCGACCAGCGTCAGGGTGACTCGCGGGTCCTCCGCGGCGATCCGCGCGAAGCCGTCCACCAACGTCAGCACACCCTTGTGCGCCATCAGCCGCCCGACGTACAGCCATCGCAACGGCTCGCGCGGCGGCTCGGGTCGCACCGGGAAGCGATCGAAGTCGATCACGTTCGGTATCACCCTGAGCTTGCCGGCATGCTCGGGGAAGTAGTCGCTGAGCTGGTCGTACAGGTACCGGCCGACGCACAGCAGCAGATCGACGCGGGCCAGCATGTCGGCGTACCGCCGCTGCGCGCCGGGCTGCCCGAAGACCTTGGGCAGGAACGTGGCGTGCTCGGTCACCACGATGCGGGCGTCCGGACGGGCGAGCCGGGTGGCTACCACTCCGGCCATGAAACCGGTGTGCGCGTGCACCACCGGCGCCTCGATGCGGCCCGTGGGCAGCGCCGCCCGCAGCGCTTCGACCTGCGCTTCGGCGTACGACCCGTAGTCAGCGCCGGCCGGGCAGGGCACCGCGACACGGGTCAGCTCGCCCTCCGCGGAATCGAGCACGACGGCGTTACCGGATCGGGCCGCCTGCCGTTCCGCGGCGACACCGACGAGTTGCCCGGTGAACCCCTTCGGGGGGTAGTACCAGTTCTGGGTGTGCAGGATCGCGACCCGGCCGACATCCGGCCCCACGGCTGCGGCCGCCGCCTGCACGAACGCCCCCGCGAACAGGTCGTCGGGCGACGGGTACCACGGCGTGAGCACGGCCAGATCGGCGGCCGAGGTACGCCGCGCCGGGTCGGCCGACGGCTCGAGGTGAATGCACAGCTCGGGGCGGCGGCGGCCCACGGCCCAGGTGACCGGCGCCGCCTCGGGATCGCCAGCGATCAGGAGGTCCGCGTCGCGCAGCGGGCCGCCGGTGGCGAGAAGCAGCCGGCGCGCCGCGCGGATGGTCTCGCGCAGACCGCTCGCGCCGAGCCGGTGCACGGTCACACCCGACGCGATGGGTACGCCGTCCCACTCGTCCCGAGCGGCGATCACGAGCACGACGCCGGCTCCCTCGGCGACGAGGCTCGCGGCGTACCGTGCGGCCGCCTGGACCCGCCGGCCACCGAGCGCGAGGTACACCACGGACCTCCCGCGCATGCTCACGCCGCCGCCCCCGAGGGAATCGCGTCCCGAGCCGCGACCGCGTCGTACAGCTCTTCCAGCCGGCGGGTCTGTTTCCCGAGGTCGAACCGGGCATCCGCGAGGCGGCGCGCCTGATCGCCCAGCCGGTTCCGCAACGGTTCATCGGCGAGCAGCCGCCGGATGTTGTCCGCCAGCGCCGACCGGTCCCCCTCATCGCCCAGCAGCCCGGTCTCGCCGTGCACGACCGCCTCCGGGATGCCGCTGTGCCGGGTCGAGACCACCGGCACGCCCAGTCGCGCCGCCTCGAGAATGGTGGTGGGTAGCCCTTCGGCGTCACCGTTCGGCGCGGTCTTGGACGGGGACACGAAGACCTTCGACTCGGCCATGCTGCGATGGACGACTGCTGGCTCCTGCGCGCCCAGGAAAGTCGCGTCCAGTCCGAGCTCGGCGGCGCGCGCGCGGATCGATTCCTCCATCGGGCCGGTGCCGATGAACAGCGCTCGTGGCCGCGGCTCCGGAATCAGGCCCAGGGCCTCGATGAGATCGTCGATGCCCTTCTTCTCGACGAAGCGACCGACGAAGACGACATCCCACTTCTTCGCGGTCTCGGTCGAGGCGAGTGGTACGGGAACGCCGGTGTGGTGCACGCGTACCTTGGCGGGGTCCGCGCCGAGGGCGATCGTCTTCTGGCGGATGACCTCGGACACCGCGATGATCAGCGCCGCGCGGTCGAACGCCGTGCGCAGGTTGCGCCGATAACGGATGCCCCGTGGGCCGGGCGCTGTCGGTTGCCGTGTCACGTCCTGGCCGTGCACCGTGATGACCAGCGGAACGCCCAGACGTGCGGCCGACCGGCTGATGAGCCACCCGTCGCCGGCGAAGTGGGCGTGCACCACCGCCGGGCGCAAGTCCGCCAGCAGCTGCCGGATCCGGGCCGAACCCCCGGTCAGGCGCAGCCACCGGAAGGACCACCGCCCGCCTGCGGTGACGTCGGTGTCCCGCGCGAGAACCGAGTCGTCCTTGACAGCGCCCAGGAAGGCCGGCCGCCACCGGGTCAAGGCATCCGCCTGATTGCGGACGAATGTCTCAGACCCGGGAAGGAGAACGCTCCGCCAGATCACGACCACTTTGCCGTCGGATGTCACAACGCCTTGTTATCACCCGGGGCGTACCGGCTCACGCGGCGGGCCGGCCGATCGCGCGCTTCGCTCGCCGCCGCCCCAGCACGGCGTCCCGCAGGCCGCGCCGAAGCTGCGGCGGGATGGCCCAGATCTGCAGGAACGTGAGGTAGTCCAGCACGCGGGGCCGCCCATGCCCGCGGGCCTCGCGGAGCAGCTCGCGGAACACCCTCGGGCTGCGGGTAGGTGCCGCCATCGAACTGATCACGCTCATCGTGAACGCCGCGTACGCCCGCGGCGTGAACAGCTCGCGGTTCGCCCGGAGCCACTCCAGCTGGGATTCCCACGGCATGGAGAGGCTGATCCGCTGCCGGTTCTCGTCCTGGTGCCAGATGACCAGCGGTTCCTCGGCGATGATCAGATCGACGTCGTCGTGCCGTACCGCCCGCAACGTCCAGTCGAGCTCCTGCTGCCGCCGCAGCCCGACGTCGAACGGGACCCGGCGCAACAGGTCGGTCGGCGCCATGATCGTCGAGGTCTGGATGAAGCCGTCACCGTAGAACAGCCCGCGACGGACGGTGAGGTACTCGCTCAGCGGTTCGCCCGGCGCCGGCAGCCGCCGTGGCATGACGAATTCCGCCCGCGGGGTCCGGTTGAGCAGCCGGCTGGCGACGATCGGCATCGCCACCCGTGCGCCCTTGGCCAGGCCGAACTGCACCTCGAGCTTGTGGGCAAGCCACTCGTCATCGTCGTCGAGGAACGCGGTCCAGGGTGCCTGCGCCTCGAGGACACCGACATTGCGGGCGTTCGGGGCGCCCCCTTGGTCGGGCAGGCCGATCACCCTCAGCCGAGGGTCGCCGATGTTCGCGAGCATCGCGCGCGTCTCGTCGTCGGGTCCGTCGATGACGACAATGACTTCGATGGCGTCATGGGTCTGCGCGAGGGCGCCGCGGGCGGCGCGGGTGACCAGGTCGGGCCGGGACCAGGTGGGGATGACCACGCTGACGTCGGGTGTGGAAGGCACCGCGGAACGCTATGACCCGAGTACGACCGGCAGGTTAATGCCCCGTAGCGAACCGGTGGAGCGCACGGAACGCATTGCGCCGCGGAACCGCGCGAATCCGGGCTGCCGTACACTCGCCGACGTTTCCGGCCCGGGAGAAATCATCATGAGCACCGACGACGCCACCGCGCACCGCGAAGCCCGGGGTCGCGTCGTCATGCTCGTGGACAACGGCGTCCACGGCGACTCGCGGGTCCAGAAGACCGCGCGTTCGGCGGCCGACGCGGGGTGGGACGTCACCCTGCTCGGCTGCTCCGCCACGGGCACGGAGCAGCGCTGGAGCCTCGGCGCCGCGCAGGTACGGCTGCTCCCGATGGGTACGCGGTCGGGGGCAGGCACCGGGATCCGCCAGAGACTGCTCGCCCGCGGTGGGCTTCCGTTGCGGGCGGCGCGCTTGGCGCGGCGTCCGGTCGAGTACGCGCAGGTCTGGTTCTGGAAAGCCGTCAACGGCGATCGGGCGTGGCGGCGGCTGGAGCCCGGGCTGTGGAATTACGAGCGGGCATTCGGTGCCGCGATCGACGACATCGCACCCGATCTCATCCACGCCCACGATTTCCGGATGCTGGGCGTCGGCGCGCGTGCGGCGCAGCGGGCCTGGTCCCGGGGCCGCGGGGCCAAGCTGGTCTGGGACGCACACGAGTTCCTGCCCGGCGCGCGGCCGAGGCGGGACAACGCGCGCTGGCTGCCCGCCCACCTCGCGTACGAGCGGGAATACGTCCCGTACGCCGACGCCGTGGTGACCGTTTCGGATGCGCTGGCCGACCTGCTGCAGCGCGAACACCACCTGCCCCGGCGCCCGGACGTGGTCCTGAACGCGCCGGAGGTCTCGACCGTGACCGCCGAACCGGTCCCCGACCTGCGCGAACTGTGCGGCCTCGACCGGACGACCCCATTGCTCGTGTACGGCGGATCCGCGACGCCCCAGCGCGGCCTGGAAACCGTGGTCGAGGCGCTGCCCCGACTGGATGGTGTGCACCTCGCGCTCGTGGTCAACGACCCGGACGCGCCGTACGTGCGAGAGCTGGTCGCCGCGGGCCGCGTCCACGCCGTGCCTTATGTGCCGCACGGGCAGGTGCCCGCGTTCCTGTCGGCGGCCGACATCGGGGTGATCCCGATCCATCATTGGCCGAACCACGAGATCGCGCTGATCACCAAGTTCTTCGAGTACTCCCACGCGCGGTTGCCGATCGTGGTCAGCGACGTCAAGACGATGGCGGAGACGGTCCGCGCCACCGGCCAGGGAGAGGTGTTCCAGGCCCGGGACGCCGCGGACTTCGCCCGCGCGGTCCGGGCCGTGCTGGCCGACCCGCAGCGCTACCGCGCGGCCTACGACGGACCGGACAGCCCGCTGCCGGGGTGGACCTGGGAGGCCCAATCCGAACGGCTCGACACGATCTACCGGACCCTGCTGCAGCCGAACGTCGAGGCCGGCACCCGATGAGCACACCGGACGTCAGCCTGGTGGTGCCGGTCTACAACACCATGCCGTACCTGACCGAGTGTCTGACGTCGCTGGTCACGCAGACCATCGGGCTGGACCGGATGCAGATCATCGCGGTCGACGACGGTTCCACCGACCGCAGCGGCGCGGAGCTGGACCGGTTCGCGCACCGGTACCCGGGCGTCTTCACCGTCATCCACCAGGCCAACTCGGGCGGCCCCGCGGGCCCTTGCAACCGGGCCCTCGACGTGGCCACCGGCCGGTACGTCTTCTTCGTCGGAGCCGATGACTACCTCGGTCGCGAGGCGATGCAACGGCTGGTCGCCGCGGCCGACGCGTACGACTCGGACGTCGTGCTGGGCAAGGTGGTCGGTGTCCACAGCCGGCACATCTACCAGGACATCTTCGCGCGCAACGAGGTCGACGTGGATCTGTTCGACTCCCCGTTGCCGCGGTCGCTGGCCAACACGAAGCTGTTCCGGCGCGACCTGCTCGAGCGGTACGGCATCCGCTACCTCGAGGACCTGCGGATCGGCAGCGACCTGCCGTTCACGCTCGAGGCCTGCTACCGGGCGCGGCGCATCTCGGTGCTCGCCGACTACGACTTCTATTTCGCGGTACGGCGGTTCAGCGCCACCAACATCACCTATCTCAGCCGGCACGCGCAACGCATGGAGACCGTCCAGAAGGTGATGTCGTTTGTGGCGTCGCTCATCGAGCCGGGCAAGCAGCGCGACGCGATCATGCTCCGCCGCTTCGACCACGAGGTCGCCCGGCTCCTCGAAGACGACTTCCTCGGCCTGGACCGCGACACCCAGCGGCTGGTCCGCGACGGCATCGGACGGCTGGTGACCGACTACCTCACCGACGACATCGCCGGCCGGCTGGGCGCCGAGACCCGTATCCGGATGGCCCTGACCCGCGACGGGGAACTGGACGACCTGCTCGCCGCGATCCGCCAGGACGCCGAGGTCGGCGTCCCCGCAACGGTCGTCGACGGCGCCCGGCGGTACGCGGCGTACCCGGGATTCCGCCGGCTGCCGGACTCCTGTTTCGACGTGACGACCTCGGCGGACTGGGCGGCCAAGCTGGACGCCACCGGCCTGGCATGGGAAGCCGGCGAACGCGGTGACCGGGTGCTGACCATCACCGCACGCTCGCCCCTGCCGGATCTTCCGGACCCGCTCACGGTGAGCGCCGAGGAGATCCCGGGCGACGTGCGCGTCGTCTCGCGCGGCGACGCCGGCACCACCGTCCAGATCAGGTTCCAGGCGGCTGACCTGCTCGCCGCGAGCGATCCGAGCGGGCAACGCCGTACCGTTTCGGCCCAATCGGGTTCGTTCGACCCGGACCGCGCGCTGGGCGCCGCGAACGCCACCGGCGCGGCCGGCGCGGCCGCCCTGCGCGCACCGCGGCTGCGCGGAGCCGTGCCGGTGGTGCGCCGGCGCGGCGCTCGTCTCTATGTGATCACGCCGGTGCTGGACGTCTCCGGGCGGCTCATGATCTCCGTGGTACCGCTCACCGCGAATCGCGTCGGCACCCAGATCCGCCGCATCCTGCGCCGTCGCGGCTAAGAGACGCGGCTATGCGGGCTTGGGGACCGGCACGGCCGGGGCGTGCCAGATCGACGCGCAGTAGTCGGTCACCGTGCGATCCGACGAGAAGTAGCCGGTTCGGGCCGTGTTGAGGATCGACATGCGGGTCCAGTGGTCCGGGTCCCGCCACGCCTGCTCGACCCGGTCCTGGCAATCGACGTACGCGCGATAGTCGGCGAGCGCCAGATACTCGTCGCGGCCTAGCATCGATTCGACGATCCCGGCGAAGGCGCCGCGGTCGCCACCGGAGAACGCCCCGGAGTCGATCGAGTCGACCGCCGCCCGCAGTTCGTCGTCCTGCTCGTAGTAGGAGCGCGGCGCATAGCCCTGCCGCAGTGCCGCGGCCTGGCTCGCGTCCAGGCCGAACAGGAAGAAGTTGTCGGCGCCGACCCGATCGCGGATCTCGATGTTGGCCCCGTCCAGCGTGCCGATCGTGACCGCACCGTTGAGGGCGAGCTTCATGTTGCCCGTACCCGACGCTTCCTTGCCGGCCAGCGAGATCTGCTCGGACAGGTCGGCCGCGGGGATGATCAGCTCCGCCTGGGTCACGTTGTAGTTCGGTAGGAACACGACCTTCAGGTACGGCGCAGCGGCCGGATCCGCATTCACCGTGGCGGCGACCGCGTTGATCAACCGGATGATCGCCTTCACGGCGTGGTATCCAGGCGCGGCCTTGCCGCTGAAGAGCACCGTCCGGGGCGCCGGCGTGGCACCGCCGGCGATCCGGTGGTACAGCGTGATCACGTGGAGCAGCTTCAGCAGCTGCCGTTTGTACTCGTGGAACCGCTTGACGATGACGTCGCACAGCGGGTCCGGGTCGACGCCCAGGGCCAACTTGTTGCGGCGTTTGATGTCCCGCCATCGTTCGCGGAACCCCGGGTCGTCGGCCCACGGCTCCAGGCCGGCCAGCTGGTCCAGGTCGGTCAGCCAGGCATCGCTGCCGAGGGCTTCGCTGATCAGTGTCGACAGGCGCGGGTTGGCCAGCCGTAGGAAGCGGCGCGGGGTGACACCGTTGGTGACGTTGCGGAATTTGCCCGGCCACATTTCCGCGAAGTCCCGCAGGATCGTCCCGGCCAGCAGCTTGGACTGCAGTTCGGCCACGCCGTTCACCGCCGCGGTGCCGACCACGGCGAGGTGCGCCATCCGTACGCGGCGGTCGTGATCCTCTTGGATCAGCGACATCCGGCGCACCCGGTCGACGTCGTCGGGGAATCGCGCCCGCACCTCGCGGAGGAAGTACGTGTTGATCAGATAGATGATCTCCATATGCCGGGGCAGGAGTCGCCCCAGCATCGCGACCGGCCAGGTCTCCAGGGCTTCGGGGAGCAGTGTGTGGTTGGTGTACGCGAAGGTCCGCCGGGTGATCGACCAGGCGCGGTCCCACTCCAGGCCGTACTCGTCGACCAGCAGGCGCATCAGTTCGGGGATGGCCAGGACCGGGTGGGTGTCGTTGAGCTGGATCACGGTCTTGTCGGCGAACGTGTCCCAGTCGCTGTTGCGGAACCGGAACCGCCGGATGATGTCGCGCAGCGAGCAGGAGACGAGGAAGTACTGCTGCTTCAGCCGCAGTTCCCGACCGAACTCCGTGCTGTCGTCGGGATACAGCACCTTGCTGATGATCTCCGACCGGACCATGTCCTGGACCGCCTCGGCGTACTCGCCGCGGGCGAACCGGGTCAGGTCGAACGCGCCGCGCGCGGCCCGTGCCCGCCAGAGCCGGACGATGTTGACGGTTTCGGTGCCGTAGCCGGGGACCAGCATGTGGCTGGGCTCGCCGAAGACCGTCTCGCCGGGGATCCAGCGGCGCTGTCCCTCGTCATCCTCGACGTGCCCGTAGAAGCCCACGACCTCACGGTCGTCGGGTGCCCGGAACTCCCACGGGTTGCCCTGGTAGGCCCAGTCGTCGGGGTGCTCGACCTGCGCGCCGTTCTCGAACTTCTGCCTGAAGATGCCGAGGTCGTAGCGGATGCCGTAGCCGACGGCCGGGATGTCGAGCGTGGCCAGCGAGTCCAGCAGGCAGGCGGCGAGGCGGCCGAGGCCGCCGTTGCCCAGGCCAGGCTCGACGTCGAGGTGCTCGACGTCCGCCGGCGACAGACCGAGCGACTTCAGCGCGGCCGCGGCCAGCTCCTCGGTGCCCGTGTACAGCATGTTCTGGCCCAACTGCCGGCCGAGCATGTATTCAGCGGAGAGGTAGTAAACCCACCGGGGATTGGCGGCGTAGTGAGTGGCCGTGGTCCGGGCGCGCCGCTCGGCCAGCCGGTCGCGGACGGTGACGGCGAGCGAGTTGTACGCGTCCAGCATGCTGGCCGACTCGACGGTCGTGCCGCGCTGGTAGTACAGGTTGCTCAGCAGGTCGCGCCCGAAGTCGTCCGGTGTCGTACCCAACGCCCGCAGAACGGGTCCACCTAGCAGCTCCATGGCGCCTCGCGCCCCCCTCCGACGGGACCGACCGATCTTCACACACGCCGCTACTGACCGAGCAGCCACCTGCCGGGCGCGACCAGTTTGCGGGCCTTCGGCGGACCCCAAGACCCCTGGTCGTACGGCGCCAAGCGGGGCGGATCGTCCAGCACCGGCTGCACGCACCGCCACGCCGCCGCGAGCCCGTCCGGGCGGGTGAACAGCGACCGGTCGCCGACCAGCACGTCGTGGATCAGACGCACGTACGGCGGGAGCGGCTCGGCGTCCGGCAGTTCGGCCAGCGGGAGCCGCTCCGTGGCCGGCTCGACGGTCAGCTCGATCCCCGGCTTCTTGGCGAGCAGCGTGAGATCGATCTCGCCGGAACCGGAGAGCGAGAACGACAGCACGTTGTCCTGGCTGGGCAAGCTGGTGAGCGGCCGCCGCGGGGTACGGAGGATGATGCTGACCCGCTGCTCGTCGACGGCCAGCCGTTTCCCGGTGCGCAGGAAGAACGGCACGTCGCGCCAGCGAGGATTGTCGATCCAGAGCTTGGCGGCGACGTACGTGTTGGTCTTCGACCGTGGGTTCACGCCCTTGATGTCGCGGTATCCCACGAACTGTCCAAGCACCACCTCGGCCGGGTTGAGCGGGCGGAACCGGCGGATCACCTTCTCGCGGGCCGCCTGCAGGTCACTCGCGCCGAGGCTCGGCGGCGGCTCCATCGCCACCTCGGCCGCGACCTGGAACAGGTGCGTCACCACCATGTCGAGGACGCAGCCGGTGGATTCGTAGAACTCGGCGCGGTCGCTCACGCCGAGCGTCTCCGGCACGTCGATCTGCACGCTCTCGACGTGCTCGGCGTTCCACATCGCGCCGAAGAGCTCGTTCGCGAAACGGATGACGTGCAGTTCCTGCGTTGCCTCCTTGCCGAGGAAGTGATCGATGCGGTAGACCTGCGACTCGTCCAGCACGGAGTGCACGATGCGGTTGAGTGCGCGGAAGCTCGCTTGCGACGTACCGAACGGCTTCTCGTAAACGACCCGCGCGCCCTCGGCGAGCCGGTGGGCGCCCAGCGCCTTGGTGATGTCGGCGAACGCGACTGGCGGGACCGCGAGGTAGTGCACGAATTGCGCGTCCGCACCGACGCGGGAACGGGCGTGTGCGACGACGTCGAGCAGGCTACCCGGGTTGTCCGCGCTGAACCCGCCGCCGGCGAACATCAGGCGCCGCGCGAACTGCTCCCATGGGCCTTGATCCGGCGCGGGCCCGAACTCGGTCAACGCCCGGTGGACGTGGTCGCGGAAACTCTCGTGCGACGTGTCGCGGCGCCCGTTGCCGACCAGCACCCAGTCGTGTGGCAGCAGCCCCTCGATCGCCAGCGTGTAGAACGCCGGCAGCACCATCCGCCTGGACAGATCGCCGGTCGCGCCGAACAGCACGAACACGGTCGGGCCTGGTTGATCCGCGGTCGTCGCCATGGCAGGTCATTCCCCTTGTTGTCGACGGACTGAACGTGAACTTGCCCACGAGTCTGCGCTGTTGGCGAACACGCTGTGGGCGAACAGGACGGTTCGCGGCGGCCGGGCGCGGATAGCGTCGGTGGTACCGGAGGATCGGAGCCGACATGACTGTCACCAACCGCTATATAGTGCCCACGTTCGTGGAGCGGACCTCGTACGGCTCGCGCCAGTCCGACCCGTACAACAAGATGTTCGAGGACCGGATCATCTTCCTCGGCGTGCAGGTGGACGACGCGTCTGCCAACGACGTGATGGCCCAGCTGATCACGCTCGAGAGCATGGACCCGGAGCGCGACATCACCATGTACATCAACTCGCCCGGTGGCTCGTACACCGCGATGACGGCCATCTACGACACCATGCAGTACGTCCGTCCCGACATCCAGACGGTGTGCCTCGGCCAGGCCGCCTCGGCGGCGGCGCTGCTGCTCGCGGGCGGCACGCGCGGCAAGCGGCTGGCACTGCCGAACTCCCGGATACTGATCCACCAGCCCGCGCTGGGTGGCATCCAGCAGGGCAGCGGGACCGATCTGGAGATCCAGGCCCGCGAGATCATGCGGATGCGAACCCAGATGGAGGAGCTGCTCGCCCAGCACACGGGCCAGCCGGTCGAGAAGGTCACCCGGGACATCGACCGCGACAAGATCATGACGGCCGAGGAGGCGCTCGCGTACGGGATCGTGGACGTGGTCCTGCCCAGCCGGAAGAAGAGCCTGGTCACCGTCGCATAAGCGGTCGTCCCTCAGGGCCGTTGGCGCAGGACCCGGAACTGGGCGGGAGGATCCGCGGGCCCGCCGCCCGCAATACGGCGTTGCGCAGCACGGGTGGCAGATGCCGGGTGCGGTCGCGTTCGTGGGTGTTGTCGCGGACCCAGGCGACGCGCGGAGCGCGACGCTCGGCTTAGGCGGCGACCGCGTCGGCGAGCGGGCGCTCGGCGACCATCTCGGCGAGGACGAGCGCGTCCTCGAAGGCCATCGCCGCGCCCTGCGCCGTGGTGGGCGAGAACGCGTGCGCGGCGTCCCCGACCAGGACCGGGGGGCCGAGCGCCGGGCCGACCTCCTCGATCGGCGCAACGTGCGCGCCGGCACCCTGCTCGACGAGCGCGGGCACGGGAGGCGCGAAGCCGGCGCCAATCGCCGCGGTCATGGTCGGGAACGCTGATCGAGACGTCGGCGTAGCAGTACGCGTGGCCGCCGCCCAGCGCGACCGCCAGGAACGTCCGATCGCGGCCCTGCCATGCCGACGATCAGCGTCGATGGTGGGGCCACAGTACGAGTGTTCCAGTCGCCGACGACGTGCTCCGGTTGGCGCGGGGTCCGGCCGTCCCGTACACCGCCCAAGCTCGGGCGGTGAGCCGGATCGAGCCGTCGCGCTGCGTGGGTAGGCGGGCCCGCACCAGCTCGCGCAGCGCGGCGCGCTGGTCGTCCGCCAGCGAGGCCACGTGTCCGGGCGCCGGGCCCTGCCCGCCAAGGAACGGTCGCCAGTAGTCGTCGAACGTCGCGAAAACGGTCGGCACCTCGACCGCGTCGACCGCGACCGCGCGCACGCCGGCGCCCCGCCACAGCGCGCGCAGCGGATCGGGCCGGCACAACGGGAACCGGCCGCCCTCGTCCCGCGACGCCACGGCCGGGTCCAATGCGGACGCCGCGTCCCAGAAATAGCGGAGCATCCCCATGCCGTCGGCGTAGTCCCAGACGAAGGCGGCCACCGTGCCACCCGGGACGGCCACACGCACCAGCTCCGACGCGGCGGCGGCCGGGTCCGGGACGAAGTTGAGCGCCAGCCCGCTGACCACCGCGTCGAAGCTGCGGTCGCGGAAGGGCAGCGACCGAGCGTCGCCGGCGCAGAAGGCGGCACGCTCGTCGGCGGGGGCGGCCGCCAGGAATCCCGTCGACGGGTCGACGCCGACCACCATCGACGGGTCGGCGAGTGCAAGCGCCGCTGCCGTCAACGAACCGGTGCCACAGCCCACGTCCAGCCAACGCCGTCCCGGCGGCACGTCGAGACGCGGCACGAAGACCGCGGCGACTCGGCGGCTCCACCGGCCCATGTACGCCTCATAGGCGTTCCCCTCGGCCCAGACGTCGCGCATTACGGCGGCTCAGACCTCGAACCGGCTGCCGACCGCATCGCGACGGAACGCGTCGACCCCGGCATGACCGCTGACCTGCATTCGCGCCCACCCCTTCTCAGGCGGCGAGCCTACGCCACGCCACGCTATCGGCGGGCCGCGGCCGCTCACACCAGGCGGCAGCCGGTCGGCGTGCCGAAGCGCTCGGCCACCGCCCGCTTGATACCCGCCGGAAAGGTCGGACGATAGGCCCGCTCGGCCCGGAGCACCTCGCGCTGCGCGGTCGGGTCGCCCTCCCAGGCGGCCAGGCACTTCTCCGGTACGACGTTCGCCGCTGCCACGATCGCACCGGCCGCGCCCAGCCATCGAGCGTAGCCCAGCAGCGACGCCGAGCCGGTGTAGACGGCACCCGGCCAGTCCAGGTCGATCTCCTCGGCGAGCCGGCCGGCACTGCCGGTGGAGTCCTTGATGCCGGCCACCGGAAGCGCCGCCAGCGCGCCGATCGGCACCTCGCCGCCGGCCACGCCGGGATAGTGATAGGCCAGTACCGGAGCGTCGCCCGCGGCGCCGGCGACCTGGGCGAAGTAGTCGTCGATCGATCCGCCGAGGCGTGGCGGCGCGACCAGCACGGCGTCCGCCCCGGCCGCGACGACCGCCGCGGTCCGGTCGGCGGCCTGCCCGCGCCACTCGCCGGACGCGCCGGCCACCAGCGGCACGCCCGGACACGCCTCGCGTACCGCCGCCACGAGCTCGACCCGCTCCGGGTCGGAGAGCGCGGCGGCCTCCCCCGTGCTACCGGCCACGACCACCGCACGGATCCCGTACGCCATGAGGCGGGCGGCGTGCGCGGCGGTGTCCTTGACGGCCACCGCTCCGTCGTCGTCGAACAGCGTCACCAGCGCCACCGCGGGCCCGGTCCACAGCACACTCTCCATGCGCCGATTCTCCCCCTCGCCGGATTGCGCTGACCCGAGGTGCGGGAGATCGCGGTCAGGCCGGGTCGGCGTCCGCGGGTCCGGACAGGCCGGCCTTCTCGTCGCGTTCGGCCCACTCCAGCAATGGGTCGAGCGAAAACGCCGTGTCGTCGATGCCGGCGTGCAGGTCGCCGACCGCGACGAAGCGCGCCGGCACCGTCTCGATGGTGAAGTCGCGCGGATGCACGTCGCGGATCTCGTCCCAGGTGATCGGCGTCGACACGGTCGCGTCCGGCACGCCGCGCACCGAGTACGCGCTCGCGATCGTGTGGTCGCGGGCGTTCTGGTTGTAGTCGATGAACAGCTTCTCGGGGTCGCGGTCCTTGCGCCACCACGTGGTCGTCACGTCAGCGGGCGCGCGGCGCTCGACCTCTCGGGCGAACGCGAGCGCCGCCCGGCGTACGTCACCGAAGCCCCAGTCGGGCTTGATCCGTACGTAGACGTGCAGTCCCTTGCCGCCCGACGTCTTCGGGTAACCGGTGATGCCCACCTCGTCGAGCACCTCGTGGGCGACCCCGGCGACCCGGCGCACGGTGTCGAACGTGCACTGCGGCATCGGGTCCAGGTCGATGCGCCATTCGTCGGGCCGCTCGGTGTCCGCCCGGCGCGAATTCCACGGATGGAACTCGACCGTGGACATCTGCACCGCCCAGATCACGTCGGCGAGCTGGGTGACGCAGAGTTCGTCCGCGTGCCGGCCGAATCGGGGGAACGTCACCCGGACGGTCTGCAGCCACGGCGGCGCGCCGTGCGGGATGCGCTTCTGGTGCACCTTCTCGCCGGCCAGCCCGTCCGGGAACCGGTGCAGCATGCACGGGCGCTCGCGCAGCGCGCGGACGATCCCGTCGCCCACGGACAGGTAGTAGTTGACCAGGTCGAGCTTCGTCGCACCGATCTCCGGGAAGTAGACCCGGTCGGGATTCGACACTCGTACGGTATGGGGCCCCACCTCGATCTCCACCGAGGGTGACTTACTCGCACCGGCCATGATCCCAACCTAACGCTTGGCCGAGAAGTTGCGTCCCAACGCCATGAACGCGTCCGCGCAGCGAAAGCCGAGGTTGCGCATCCTCCGGCTGAAACCGCTGGTGGTGTGGAACCGCTCGGCCGAACGCCGCGACGACAGCACGGCCTTGCGGCCGCGGGCAACGATGGCCGCCTCCGGGTCGTCCTGCTCGCCGGCGAGGAACGCCGCGAGGTCCATGGCATCCCGCATGCCCAGGTTCGCACCCTGCCCCTGGAACGGCAGCATCGGATGCGCCGCGTCCCCGATCAGCCAGACCCTCCCGTCGCGCACGTGGGTCAGCGGATCCCGGTCGGCGTAGTCGCGCACCACCACGCAGGCCGGGTCGATCTCCGCGACGATGGCCGGGATCGGGTCGTGCCAGCCGCGCGTGCGTTCGAGCAGCACGGCCGCCGGGTAGTTGATCGGTGATTCAGGTCCCGCGTGGATGGTCAGCGACAGATGCACGCCGGAGCGTTCGCGGTAGGCGAACACCGACGAGCCGTCGTCCCCGAGCGTCATGAAGTAGCCCCCGTCGAGCAGCGGATGCGCGACGGGCGTCGAGGTGTCGCCGACGATCGCGCGCAAGCCGAACAGGTGCAGAGCGTCGCCGATCCACTCGGCTCGGGCGGCGGACCCGACGCCGTCCGCGGACACCAGCCAATCGCCGGCGGCCTCCTCGCCATCCGCCAGCCACAGCACGACCCGGTCACGGTAGTGCCGGAAGCCGGCCGCGGCTGCGCCGTACCGGATCGGCACGTCCGGGGCCGCGGACCGCAGGGCCGCGCGCAAGGCGTCGCGGCGGACCCGCAGCGTGGTGTCCGCGTTTTCGACACCGGGCCGCGAACGCAGGGCCATCAGCTGCCGGCCGCGCTGGTCCACGAACAGAAAATCCCGCACCGGTACGGCGTACGGCGCGAGCGCCTTGAACACGCCCAGTTCCCGCAGCACCGGGATCCCGCCGTCGCCCTTGAGCCCGATGCTGTAGCCCTGGGGCCGCTCGGCCCAGCTCGGATCGCGTTCGTAGATCTCGATGTCGGCGGTCGGGTCCTTCCTGCGCAACGCCGCCGCCAGGGTCAGGCCGCTGATCCCGGCACCGGCGATGAGGATTCGCATGTCCTGAGCGTGCCCGGAAAAGCGCCGTGGAGCGAGTAGCCGGACGCCTTGACTTCACTCCCAAACTGCATACACTTTTGGCCAAGCGAGGCCATATCCCACACCGCCGCGCTGGTCATGGACACCGCTGTCATTGGGCTCGAACCCCAACGGCAGAGCCGTCCCCGCAGCGTCGCGCTCCTCGAGAGGTGATTCCCCATGACTTCCACGATCTCCGGCGATCTGGCCGCCCGCCTGGTCGGGCAGCTGGGCAGTTTCCAGGGCGAAGTGATCACGCCCGAAGACGCGGAGTACGAGCAGGCGCGGCAGCTCTGGAACGCCATGATCGACAAGCGTCCCGGGCTGATCCTGCGGCCGGCGAACGTCGACGACGTGGTCGTCGCGGTGAACCTGGCCCGCGAGAACGACCTCGCCCCGGCGGTCAGGGGCGGCGGTCACTCGGTGTCCGGCCGCGCGATGTCCGACGGTGGCCTCACCATCGACCTGCGCAACCTGCGCGAGGTAACGGTCGACGTCGAGAACCATCTCGCCCACGTGGGCGGCGGCTGCCTGCTCGGCGACGTCGACGCGGCCACCGGTCCGCACGCGATGATCGTGCCGGCCGGCATCATGTCAGAGACCGGCGTCGCCGGCCTGTCTCTCGGCGGCGGCATCGGCTGGTTCTCCCGCAAGCACGGCCTCACCTGCGACAACTTTGTCTCGCTACAGGTCGTGCTGGCCAGCGGCGAGGTCGTCGAGGCCTCCGAGACCTCCCATCCCGACCTGTTCTGGGCGCTCAAGGGCGGTGGCGGCACGTTCGGCATCGTCACCCGGTTTACGTACCGCACGTACGACTTCGGGCCGAGCATGCGCATCGGCGTCTCGCTCTACCAGCCGGACGACGCCGCCGCGGCGCTGCGCGAGTATGCCAAGATCTACCCGGCGCTCGGTCGTGACGTCGGCTGGCACGCCGCGTTCAAGCCGGAGATGTCGCGGCTGCCGTTCGTGCCGCCGGAGCTGGTCGGCAAGCCGCTGCTGATGCTGATCGGCATGTACCTCGAGGACGCCGAGGCCCCGGAGGGCGTCGCGCTGATCGACCGGCTCACCAGCGTCGGCAACCCGTGCGTCAAAGCCTCGACCGTGCTGCCGTTCGGCGCCGGTGTGCAGCACCTCATCGACGAGGACTTCCGCGACGGGCACCGGTACTACACCAAGGAGGCCCACCTCGAGGAGCTGGCCGACGGGGCCATCGACAAGCTCGTCGAGTTCTGGCGCGCGATGCCGCCGGGACTCGGTGGCGAGGTGGAGATCCTCGGCCTCGGCGGCGCGATCGGCGACGTCGCGGAGGACGCCAGCGCGTTCTCCAACCGCCACTACCTGATGTGGCTCAACTTCGCGATGGCGTGGGACGACCCGGCGAACGACGAGGACTTCATGGAACGCAGCCGGGCCATCGTGCGCGACCTGCAGCCCTGGGTCGGCAAGGGCGTCTACCTCAACATGCTCAACGTCGACGAGCTGGACCGGGTGGTCGAGGCGTTCGGCCGGGAGAAGTACGAACGCCTGGGCCGGATCAAGGCGGAGTACGACCCGGCGAACCTCTTCCGCACCGGTTACCCCATCACCCCTGCGTACTAGGAGCACTGCCATGAGAGACGTCAAGGAGATCTTCGTCGACATCGACTCGATGATCGCGGACAAGTTCCTCGCCCACCTGACCGAGGACGTGGTGTTCCGGTTCGGCAACGGCGACCCGGTCGTGGGCCACGCCGCCGTCCGGGAGGCCGTCAACGGGTTCTGGACCACCATCAACGGCATGCACCATCACCTGCTCAAGAGCTACGACGTGGGCGACACGACCATCGCCCGACTCGACGTGGAGTACGAACGGCTGGACGGCAAGTCGGTGACCGTCCCGAACGCCGACGTTCTGGTCTTCGAGGGCGACCGGGTCAAGAACTGGCAGATCTACATCGACCTCGCGCCGGTGTTCGCGCCATGATCGAGCTCGTCGACATCGCGTACGTCCGTTCCGGTGTCGCCGACCTCGACAAGGCCCTGGCTTTCGCGACGGACATCGTCGGCCTGCAACTCGCGCATCCG
The DNA here is from genome assembly GCA_036001925.1 of Actinoplanes sp. GTDB lineage: Bacteria > Actinomycetota > Actinomycetes > Mycobacteriales > Micromonosporaceae > Actinoplanes. The sequence continues at coordinate 37,755 of DASYTU010000109.1, read as the reverse complement.
GTGGGCGGCGACCGGATCGCCCACCTGCGGGCCGACTACCGGCACCACTGCCTCGCGCTGGAGGAGGGGGTCTCCGGGGTCATCGCCTCCGGATTCCAGGTGGCCGACGAGGATGCGCTGGCGGCGGCCGAAACCGAGCTGGAAGGCGCCGGCATCACGGTGCGGCGCGGTGACCCCGCCGCGGCCCGGTCGCGGCGGGTCCGGCAGTTCATCGGCTTCGACGATCCGTTCGGCAACCGCCTCGAGCTGGTCTGCCAGCAGGAGACGGTCACCCGCCCGGTGGAGTTCACCCGGCACGCCGGCATCACCGAGTTCGGCCACCTCTGCCTCGACGCCCCGGACGTGCACGAGGCATACCGGTTCTGGAGCACCCGCTTCAACGCGCGGGTTTCCGACTGGATCGGCGACAAGGCATGCCTCATGCGGATCGACCCGGTGCACCACAAGCTCGCGGTGTTCCAGGCCGACGGCCCCGGCCTCTGCCACATGAACTTCCAGGTCGAGACGATCGACGACGTGTTCCGCAACTGGCACTTCCTGGTCGAGCACGGCGTCGAGATCGAGATGGGCCCGGGCCGGCATCCGCAGTCGACCGCGGTCTTCCTCTACTTCCTCGGCCCCGAGGGCTTCACGTACGAGTACTCGTTCGGCGTGCGGCGCATCGAGGACGAGGCGGCGTGGCGGCCCCGCACGTTCGACCCGGACGAGCGCGGTTCGATCGACATGTGGCTCGGCCCGACCCGCCGTACCACCAGCCAGCCCCAACGCCCGTCCTGAGGAGGTCCCGTGACCGTGCCCGCCCCGGCCACCGTCGACGTCGGCGGCGTCGCGACCGCCGTGCTCGACACCGGCCCGGCCGGCGACGCTCCCCCGACGCTGCTGCTGCATGGCTCCGGGCCGGGCGTGAGCGCCGCGGCCAACTGGCGTCCGATCATCCCGGCCCTCGCGAAGACCCGCCGGGTGATCGCGCCGGACCAGCTCGGGTTCGGCGGTACGGCGACCGGCGAGCCGCGCACCTACGGCCGCGCGGCGTGGACCGCGCACGCCCTGCGATTGCTCGACACGCTCGGCGTTGCCGAGGTCGACATCATCGGCAACTCGATGGGCGGGGCGATCGCGCTGTCACTCGCGGCCGCGCGCCCCGCCGCCGTCCGGCGCATCGTGCTCATGGGGACGATGGGCGTGGCCATGGCGCTGCCCGACGGCCTCGACAGGGTCTGGGCGTACGAACCCAGCGTCGAGGGCATGCGCGAGGTCATCGAGTTGTTCGCGTACGACCGGTCGCTCGTCACCGACGAGCTCATCGAGATGCGCTACCAGTCCAGCCGGAACCCTCCGGTCCGCGACTCCTGGCACTCGATGTTCCCGCCGCCGCGCCAGCGCTGGGTGGACGACCTGGCGCTGTCGGGGGCGGAGCTGTCGGCCATCCGGCAGCCGGTGCTCATGGTGCATGGCCGGGACGACAAGGTGGTGCCGTGGCAGCGATCGTCGCTGCCGCTCGTCGACCTGCTGCCGGACGTGCGGCTCCACGTCATCGGCGGCTGCGGACACTGGACGATGATCGAGAAGACGGCCGACTTCCTGGCGGTGGTCGAGCCGTTCCTGGCGTGACACCTACGCCGCGGTGGTGGCCAGCTGATCGCGGTCCACCAGTGCGAGTGCGTGCGGGACCGAGGTGATCTCGTACTGCGGGGCGCAGTCCCGCAACACCCGCTCGGCCGTACGCGCCAGGTGGTGCGCCAACCCGGTCAGCGCGGTGCGCCGATCGCGGGCCACGATCGCGTCGAGGATCGCGGTGTGCTCGACGTCGCCCGCGGCCTGCCAGTTGCCCGGCTCGGAGAGCTGGTAGATGCGGATGTAGCGCACCGACCGGTCCGCGTACGCGGTCAGCTGCCGCTGCATCGCCTCGCCGACCCCGGTGTACATCAGGCGGTGGAACTGCGCGTGCTTCGTGAACCAACTGGAGACGTCGCCCTGCTTGGCCGCGACGCGCATGTCCTTGAGCAGGCCACGGGCGAAGCGCGCCTCGGCGGCCGAGAAGGTGTCGATGGTCATGGACAGCGCCAGGGTCTCCAGCACGATCCGGCTGGCGTACAGATCGTCCAGCTCTTGCGGGTCGAGGCCGGCCACCCGGGTGCGCTGGTTCGGCTCGATCTCGACCAGGCCCTCTTCCTGCAGCATGCGCAGCACCTCGCGCAGCGGCGTCCGGCTCACGCCGAGCTGCTCGGCGAGCGCCACCTGGGACAGCTTCGTGCCCGGCTCCAGGGTGCCGTCGAGGATGCACTCGCGCAGGTAGGCGTGCAGGGCCGGGATGGCTTGGCGGATCTCGGGCAGGTGCACCTTGGCGAGCTGCGGTGCGGGGGCTGCGGTTTTCGGCATGGAGACATTATCCCCGATGTGGCGGGATAACTGCATACACCCTGGTCGTAGAAACAGAGTCTTGACGGCGGCGTAAAACTGCATACAGTTTGGGCATGGGACCGGATCGCGGTGCATTGCTCGGGCGGGACTACTGGTTGGTGCTCGCCACGCCGAAACCGGCCACGACGGCCGCGGACATCGAGCGCCACGTCGACGCTCATCTGGCGTGGTTGCTGGCGCTCGAGGCCGACGGCGTGGCGTTCATGTCAGGACCGCTCACCAGCGGACCGGGCGTGGGCCCCGGCTCCGGCATCACCGTGCTGCGGGCCGACAGCGCGGAAGAGGCGGCGAAGATCGCCGCCACCGACCCGTTCGTGACGGCCGGCCTGCGCACCGCCGAGGTGTTCGGCTGGCGGGTCAACGAGGGCGCGATACAACTGCGGGTCTCGCTCGGGACCGGCACATACACGTGGGGCTGAGGAGGGTGCTGCGATGACAAACGTCGGGATCATCGGGCTCGGCAAGATGGGCATGCCGATTGCGCGCAATCTGATGGCTAAGGGCTTCGGCGTGACCGGCTTCCGGCGTACGCCCTCGAACGAGCTGGCCGCCGCCGGCGGCACGCCGGCGGAATCCCCGGCCGACGTGGCCTCCCGGGCCGACGTGCTGCTCTCCATCCTGCCGGACGCGGCAGCCGTCGAGGAGGTCGTGTGCGGGCCGTTCGGGACGCTGCAGTCGATGCGCCTGGGCACCGTGCACATCGAGATGAGCACGGTCGACGTGGCGCGAAAGTCGAAGGTCCGCGACGCGGTCCGCGCGGCCGGTGGCGACATGTTGGACGCGCCGATCAGCGGTAGTCCGCACATGGTCGAGCCGCGACTGGCCACCACGTTCGCATCCGGGGACGCGGAATCGATCGAGCGGGTGCGGCCGGTCCTCGAGGCCATCTCCGGCCCGTGGGTCTATGCCGGCGTGTTCGGCGCCGGCGCCAGCCTCAAGTACGTCTCCTGCATGCTGATGGCCGTACACACCGTGGCCGCGGCCGAGGCCCTCGCGTTCGCCCGGCGCAGCGGCCTCGATCTCGAGCTGGTGCAGCGCACACTGGACAACTCGATCGCCGCATCCGCCCTGCTCAAGCAGCGGGGACCGCTCATGCGGGAACGCCGCTACACCCCCGCGCCGGGACCGATCGCCACGCTGGAGCAGATCCTCGACCAGGTGTCGGACCTCGTCGGCGAGGCGGAGGCGCCGGTCTTCACGGCGGCCAAGACGGTCTTCGACCGGGCCATGGCGGCCGGCTGGGACCAGCTCGACATCTCCGCCGTGTACGACCAGATCACCGGCGCCGATGCGCTGTCCGCCGCGAAGGAGCCCGCGTGAGCTTCTCGCTGGTCACCTACCGTACCGACGGCGAGCCGCAGCTCGGCCTCCGGCGCCCCGACGGTACGGTCCTCGCGCCGACCGAGCTCAAGCAGTGGGCCGGCATGCTCGAGCTGCTCGACGACTGGACCGCGGCGTCCGGCATCGTCGCCGCCCTGGCGCTCGACGAAGGACCGGCGGTGCCCGATCCGGAGCTGCTCGCGCCCATCCGGTGGCCGCGCAAGGTGCTCTGTGCCGGCATCAACTACCGCAACCACATCCGGGAGATGGGCGGCGCCGAGCCGGACGGTAACTGGCGGCCGTTCTTCTTCATGAAGCCGCCGTCCACCACCGTCATCGGACCGACGGACCCGATCGTGGTGCACGACGGCGCGAACGCCCGGTACGACTGGGAGGCGGAGCTCGCGGTCATCATCGGCCTGGGCGGACGCGACATCGTGCCGGCCGACGCCCGCGCTCACATCGCCGGGTACACCGTCTCCAACGACGTGACGGCGCGCGGTTACCACAAGCGCAACGGCGTACCGGTCGAGGCGTTCGTCTACGACTGGTTCGCCGCCAAGGCCATCGACGGCTCGCTGCCCATGGGTCCGGGCATCACGCCGGCGTTCGCCGTACCCGATCCGCACGGCCTGCGGCTGCGGCTGTGGGTCAACGATCAGTTGCAGCAGGACGAATCCACCGCCGACATGATCTGCAGCATCGACGAGCTCGTGTCCGCCGCGAGCTCCATCGTCACGCTCGAGCCGGGAGACGTCATCTGCACCGGCACACCGTCCGGCGTCGGCGCCGGCCGGGGCTTGTGTCTGCGCCCCGGCGATGTGGTCCGGGTCGCCGTGGACGGCCTCGGAGAGATCAGCAATCGCGTCATCGACGCGGAAGGAGAAGACCGATGATCTTCGTGTCGCACCGGTTGCCCGTGAACGCCCCGGGCCACCCGCATCTCGACCGCTCCGCCGTCTGGGACGGCCTGGTCATGAAGGCCAACAACGCCCTGCCCTTCGTCCCGTCGATGACGTATTGCGAGGTGACGCAGCGGCTCTCCGACAACGTTTTCGACCGGGACATCGACTTCCGCGGCGACCGGATGACCGAGCGGATCACTCTCGAGCCGCGGCATCGTGTCGTGTTCACCCGGATCGCCGGCCCGGTCCTGGGCACCATCGCGAACGAGATCGAAGGCGACGACGACGAGTTGTTCCTGCGCTTCAGCTTCGCTCTCGTGGTGGGCGGCGTGGAGGGCGGATCGCCCGAGGAGCAGAAGTACGCGGACAGCATGACCGGCGATTACCTCAAGGCCGTCGAGGCCACGCTGACCGCGATGCGCAAGATCGCCGCCGGAGAGTCCATGCCAACGGCGGCTCGGTCGTGATAGGCGGCTCGCGGACCGCACCGCCGTGGTGACGGGAGCGGCGAGCCCGCACACCAGGCGCGCACGGACCGCGTTTCGTCAGCGGTTACCGGTGACGAGCCGTTCCCGGTTGAACGTCGCCGACATGGCCCGCCAGCCGAGTCCGTCGAGGAGTAGCAGTGCCGCGGCGATGCCGACGGCAAGGCCGAGAGTTACCGGGATTGCGTTGAACGCGATGAGCGATGTCACGACGACCGCGGGGAGACTCGCGAGCATGCCGAGTTGCTGCGCGACCCTGACGTCGCTCGATCTTGCGGAGATCCCTAGGCAGATCCAGATCGACCAGGCGGCGAGGAGCGGCGTGAAGAGCGCCTGAGCGAGAATCTGCGGCCATCGCAGCAGCGCCGCCGCTACGGCCGGATGTGCGAAGAGCCCGACACAGGCGAGGAAGGCGGCGTAGACCGCGTACGCGACCCCCGTCGACGGGAAGAGCGACGCCAGCGCCTTGCCCAGCAGAAACTCGTCGCGACGGACCGGGGTCGTGAGCACCGGCTCGAGCGTTCCCTGCTGACGCTCGCCGACCACCGCGTAGCCGGCGCTCACTGCCGGCACGAGCGCCGGGATGCCCAGCATGTACAGCAGAAGATGCTCGTGCGCGAGGTCGTTCGATGCCGACGCGGGCAATGCGAAGACGACGACGAGCGGTTGGATGACGAAGATCAGCGGGATGATCGCCATCGCCCAGACGACGGAGCCGTTGCGGCGGTACTCGCGGAGCTCCTTGCGGACGATGGCCCGGATGCGCCTGGTACTCATGTTCATCTCCGTCCCGCCTCCTCGTCGGACTCGACGAGCTCGAGGTAGACGTCCTCGAGCGAGCGGTGCGACTCGCTGATCGACAGCACGTCGGCGCCGGCCGCCACAAGCGCCCGGGTGAGTGCAGGTGCGGCGACCGCCGAGTCGGTCACCGTCAGGACGTAGCCGGCGGTTCCGTCCTCGCGAAAGCCGTCGACGGCCGGGAGGCCGGTAAAGACCCGGTCGGGGTCGCGGAGCGGGACAATGGTCCTGACTGCGAGCGTCTTGGCGAACAGCTGGTCGCGCAGCTCGTCGGGCCGGCCGATGGTGCGCAACGTCGTGTTCAGGATCGCGACTCGATCGCAGAGGCGCTCGGCCTCCTCCAGGCGATGTGTCGTCAGGAAGATCGTCACGCCGCGCTGGCGGAGCTCGTCGATCAGTTCGTGAACGTCTCGGATAGCGACCGGATCGAGTCCTGCGGTCGGCTCATCGAGGAACAGCACCTGCGGGTCACTGAGCAGCGCCCTGGCCATGGCGACCCGCTGACGCAGGCCTTTGGACAAGGACCCGCAGGTATCCTGCGCCCGGTCGGTCAGCTTGACCGCCCGTAGGGCGCGGTCAATGCGATCGCCCGGGTCGGGTACTTCGTAGAGGTCGGCGAAACACTCGAGGTTCTCAGCAACGCTCAGGCGCAGATACAGGCCCGGGGACTCGGGCATGATCGATATTCGCCGGCGGATCTCCATCCCGTTCTCAGGCGCGAGCGGGAATCCGGCAACCATCGCGGTGCCCGAGGTCGGTGCGATGAGCGTGCCGAGCGTCCGCACCGTGGTCGTCTTCCCGGCACCGTTCGGCCCGAGGAAACCGAAGACCTCGCCGCAGTTGATCTCAAATGAGACATTCTCGAACGCGACTCGGTCACCGAAGCGCTTGCTCAGACCGCGGACGACAAGCGCCGGACCGGCTCCCTTCCCGCCGTCGTGGCTGTGCATCACGCCGCCCTCCCGCGACGTCCGGGCCGTCTCGCTTGCCCGACGTCGTTCCGCCGAGGCCCGATCCCGCCGGTACCGCGCCGACGCCGTCGGTTCGTCGCCCCCCGGCCGCCAGAAACTGATATCGCTATGATATTCAGTTGGTATCAGCCCGGTCAACGGAGGTGGGTCAGATGGCACAGGACCTAGACGCAGAGAGGATCTGGCGCTCGGGCCAGCAGGTCACCGAGGTACCCGCGCGGTTCCTGCCCGGCCTGCGGATGCTGGTACTTGGTATCGTCGCCGTGCTCGCCGGCACGGCGCTGGCCGTAGTCGCACCCCGTTACTCGGGTGCCGCCGCGCTAGGCCTGTTCCTGCTCTGCACACTCGTCCTTCTCGCCGGCGTACTTGTGCTGCGCGGCCTGACCGCCGTCGTGCCCGGTCAGGCGCGGGTCGTCCAACTGTTCGGTGGGTACCGCGGCACCATCCGCGAACCCGGCCTGCGGTGGGTGAACCCGTTCGCTGTCCGGATCGCGGTCTCGACCAGGATCCGCAACCAGGAGTCGGCGCAGCTCAAAGTCAATGACGCGGACGGCAACCCGATAGAGATCGCGGCTGTCGTGGTCTGGCGGATTCGAGACACCGCGAGCGCCACCTACTCCGTCGACGACGTCACGAAGTTCGTGACCATTCAGACGGAGACCGCCGTCCGGCACATCGCGTCCAGCTATCCCTACGACAGCCGCGGCAGCGGCGCGATGTCACTGCGCGACAACGCCGATGAGATCACTGAGCGGCTGTCGGCCGAACTGACCGCACGGGTACGGCCAGCGGGTGTCCAGATCATCGAGACACGCCTCACCCGGTTGTCCTATGCGCCGGAGATTGCTCAGGCCATGTTGCGCCAACAACAGGCAAACGCGGTCGTCGGCGCGCGGCAGCGCATCGTCGAAGGGGCCGTTGGCATGGTACGCCTGGCCCTGCAGCGGCTTGCCGACGAGGACGTCGTCGACCTGGACGAGGAGCGAAAGGCCGCCATGGTCTCCAACCTGCTCGTGGTCCTGTGTAGCGAACAAGCTACGCAGCAGGTCGTGAACACCGGCTCGCTGTACCAGTGACGGTCCGCACGGAGTCCCCATGACTGAGCGCAAGGGCGTACTGCTGCGCCTGGACCCGGCCGTCCACGACGCGTTGGCCGAATGGGCCGCCGACGAACTGCGCAGCACCAACGCCCAGATCGAGTTCCTGCTCCGCCGCGCCCTGTCCGAGGCTGGCCGACTGCCCAAACACGCCAGAGAGTTGCGCAGGCAGGGCCGACCACCACGCGACTCTCCACCCGGCTGACGCGGTGCGCCTCCAGCCACCCCGCGACCGTCCCCGAACACCAAGATCCGCGAGAGTGAACCTAGTTGCCCAGGACCGCCGGGAGGCCGAACGCGGCGAACAGGCCGGGTGTCTCGAACGCGTCCACAGCGGCGAGCAGGCCCGCCTCCGGGCTCAGCACGATCAGCGCGAAGGGCCGGAATGCGGTGTCGCCGGCGCCGCGGACGTAGGCGGCGACCGCCGGCTGGCGGTTGGCGGCCGTCGGCAGCATCCGCCACTGGCCGGGGGAATTCATGTCCTTGCGCAGCGCCCGGGCGACGGTGGCCTTGCCGGTCCACTCGCCGACGCCAGGTTCGATGGTCAGCCGGATGTCCTCGCGAAGCAGGTCGACCAGGGCCTCGGGATCGGCCCGTTCGTGCGCGGCGATGTACCGCTCCAGCAGCTCGCGCTGCGCCGGGTCCGGCTCGCCTGCGGGCGACCACTCCAGGCGACCGCCCGGCCACCGCTCGCGCAGCGTCGCCCGGGCCCGCTGCAGGGCGCTGTTGACCGCCGGCACGGTCGTGTCGAGCAGGTCGGCCGCCTCGCTCGCCGACCAGGACAGCACGTCGCGCAGGATGAGCACAGCCCGCTGCCGTGGCGGCAGCAGCTGGATCGCGGCGAGGAACGCCAGCGAGATCGTCTCGCGGCCGACGGCCACCGCGTCGGGGCCGGGACGCTCGTCGAGCAGCTGGTCCGGGTACGGCTGCCGGGGCGGAGTCGTGCGCCGCAGGGTGTCCAGACAGGTGTTCGTGGCGATGCGGTACAGCCAGGTCCGGACGCTGGAACGCTCCTCGAACGCTGCCCTGGACCGCCACGCTCGCAGGAACACCTCCTGCACGTGGTCCTCGGCCGCGTCGAACGACCCGAGCATCCGGTAACAGTGGACCTGCAGTTCGCGGTGGTACTGGCGCGTCAGGTCCGCGAAGCTCGTGGCGTCCACAACAACGTTCATACCCGTACCGACGAAAAAGGTCGGCCGGATCATCGGAGAGTTTCCGGCCGGAGTGCGTCTACTCGGGTATGGCGATTGTTGAGGTGGACATCTCGATGTCGGTGGACGGCTTCGTCACCGGGCCCGACCTGGACAAATGGCCCGGGCTGGGCAAGGGCGGCGAGAGGTTGCACGCGTGGCTCGAGCACGACGAGGGGCGCCGACTGAGCCAGGCGACGTTCGCCGCGTCCGGCGCTGTCGTGACGAGCCGATCGGTGTACGAGCTGACCGGCGGCTGGGGCGACGACGGCTTCTACCGGATGCCGGTCTTCGTCGTGACCCATCGGCCGCACCAGCCGGTGCGCAAGGGCGACACCACGTTCACGTTCGTGACCGGCGGGGTCGCCGCCGCGATCGAAGCTGCCGCGGCCGCCGCCGGCGACAAGCGCGTCCACGTGATGGGCGGTGCGTCGATCGTCCAGCAGGCGCTGCGGACCGGCCTGGTCGATCATCTGCGCCTGCACATCGCCCCGCTACTGCTGGGGTCCGGCACCGCCCTGTTCGACGGTGCCGGCCCGGGGCTCGAACGACTCGACACGGTGGATACCCCGGAGGCCACGCATGTGACGTACCGGGTCGGGCAGGTCACGCGCTGACCAGCCCGGCCGACGGATCCTGTCAATCGCGGCGGGGCTCCTGGTTGGCCAGGAACGTCTCCGGGGGCGGGCCGCCCCACAGGTGCGGCGGGACGTCGTAGTCGCCGGCTACCCAGCATTCGTCGATCTGGTCGATGTCCGAGAACCACTCGATCCAGCTGCCCCACGGGTCGGGGTTGTAGTGGAAGTAGTTCGAGCCGATCGTGTGCCGGCCCAGGCCCCAGCCCGGCTCCCGGCCCTGGGAACGCATCCGCTGGGCGCCGAGCGCGATGGCGTCGATCGACGGCACCTCGAAGCTCGAGTGGTGGAAGCCGGGATGCGTGCTGGAGATGAAGCCGAACACATGGTGGTCGCCCGGGCCTGCGTTGAGGAACGTGACCATGCCGCCGTGGATGGTGTCGCTGATCCGCAGGCCGAGGACCGTCGTGTAGAACTCGGTCATCCGGGCCGGCTGCGGCGTGAACAGCAGCGTGTGTCCGAGCCGCCGGGGCAGGACGTCCTCGGCCGCGTTACGCCACTGGGCCACGCCGATCCGCTGCTTGCTCGCGCCGATGTTGACCAGCGCCTCGGCCACCGGGCGCGACTTGGCGGGCTCGGCGTCGAGCAGCTGTACGGCGGTGCCGTCGGGGTCGCGGGTCCACAGTCCCTCTTCGGGCGCGCCCTCCGGCGGTTCTATGGCCACCGCGCCGTCACGGGCCAGCGACTCGCGCACCGCGTCGAGCGTGCCGGGATGCACCGTGAACGAGACGTAGTGCAGCTGCTTGGCGGCGCCTCCCTCGATGAGGCGGACCTGATCCTGGCCACGCCCAGGGCAGCGGGCCACCAGACTGCCGGACTTGTCGGCCGTCTCGAGACCGAAGTCCTGCAGGAAGCTGTCGGCCACCGCGAGGTCGGGCACCCGTAGCGCGTAGTGATGCAGTCCAGAGATCATGTCTTCCCCTTTCGCGCCAAACTGTATACAGTTTAGGCCGTGACCGCGAACACGCAAGAGGCGGGACGTGCCGGGCAGATCGTCGAAGCCGCACACGTCCTCTCGAGTCTGGGCCTGGTCGCTGCGTTTGGGCACGTCTCCGCCCGTACCGAAGAAGGTTTTGTCATCACGCCCGCCACGGACCTGGCAGTTGTCAACGAAGACCAGCTGGTCACGGTCCCGCTGTCGGCCGCGGCCCTGCCGGCCGGCGCGCCGGCCGAGGCCTGGCTGCACGTCGCGCTCTACCGCGCGCGGCCCGACGTCGCGGCCATCGCGCGGGCGCAGCCGCCGGCCGCGTTCGCGGCGGCGGCACCCGGCAAGACCCTTCATCCGCTGTACGGGCAGGCTTGCTGGCTGGGGACTCGCCTGCCGGTGTACGACGACGCCCGCCTGGTGCGCAGCCCGGCGCTGGCGGAGGCCGCGGCGCGGGCGTTGCCGGACGGCGAAGCGCTGCTGTTGCGCGGAAACGGGGCGGCGACGGTCGGGGATTCGCCGGGCCTCGCGGTGGCGCGGATGTGGCTGCTCGCCGCGGCCTGCCAGACGTGGACGTCGACGCATCCGGACGAGCGCCACGGCCTGAACGACGCCGAGATCGCCTCGTGGCGGGCGGTCTCGGGCGAGATGTTGCCCCGGCTCTGGGCTCATCTCAACAGGAGGTGTTTCCATGATTGACCTGGATGTCGTCGCCGGCGACCTGCTCGACGCCTACGACACGGGCAAGACGGTGGAGCCGTTGACGTCCCGGTTCGACGGGCTGTCGCTCGACGACGCGTACGAGATCCAGACCATCCAGACCCGACGGCGGATCGCGCTGGGTGCGCGGATCGTGGGTTTCAAAGTGGGTCTGACGTCCGCGCCGATGCAACAGCAGCTCGGGATCGACCAACCGGACTACGGCGTGCTGTTCGACGACATGACCTGCCCGGCCGACGTGCCGATCCGGATCGACAGGTTCCTGCAGCCGCGTGCCGAGCCCGAGGTGGCACTGGTCCTGGGCCAGCAATTGGTCGGGCCCGGCCTGAGCGTCGCGGACGTGGTGGGCGCGGTGCGGTACGCGCTGCCGGCCATCGAGATCATCGACAGCCGCATCACGGACTGGCGGATCACGCTCGTCGACACGATCGCGGACAACGCGTCCAGTGGCGGCTTCGTGCTGGGCGGCACCCCGGTGCCGGTGTACGGGGTCGACCTGGCGCTGGTGGGCTGCGTGCTCCGGCACAACGGAAAGATCGTGCAGACCGGCGCGGGCGCGGCGGTGGTCGGCTCGCCGCTGCACGCGGCCACCTGGCTGGCCAACACGCTGACCGCCCGCGGCGTGCGGCTGGCGGCGGGCCACGTGATCCTCACCGGCTCGGTGACCGCGGCCGTGCCGGTGTCGGCCGGCGACGCCGTCACGGCGTCCATCGACCGTCTGGGCTCGGTCACGGCGGTGTTCTCATGACGCGCTCGCTGACCGCCGCCATCGTCGGCTCCGGAAATATCGGCACCGACCTGATGATGAAGTTGCTCCGGCGCGACGGCGATGTGGTGCCGCGGTACATGATCGGCGTCGATCCCGCCTCGGACGGTCTGGCGCGTGCCCGGCGGCTCGGCCTGTCCGCCAGCGCCGACGGGGTCGACTGGCTGCTCGCGCAGGACGACCTGCCGGACATCGTGTTCGAGGCGACCAGCGCGAAGGCGCACTTGTCGCACGCCCCGCGGTACGCGTCGGCCGGGATCCGCGCCATCGACCTCACGCCCGCCGCCGTGGGTCCGTACGTCTGCCCCCCGGTCAATCTCGACGTGAACACGTCGGCGCCCAACCTCAACATGATCACATGCGGCGGGCAGGCGACGACGCCGATGGTGGCCGCGATCAGCCGGGCGGTCGAGGTCGTCTACGCGGAGATCGTGGCATCGATCGCGTCCAGGTCGGCGGGGCCGGGGACGCGGGCGAACATCGACGAGTTCACCGAGACGACCGCGCGGGCGCTCGAGGTGGTCGGCGGCGCGCACCGGGGCAAGGCGATCATCCTGCTGAATCCGGTCGAGCCACCGATGATCATGCGCAACACGGTGTTCTGCGCGGTGCCTGGGCGGGTCGTCGAGTCGGCATCCGCACGGGACGCGATCTCCTCGAACATCTACGCCATGGTCGCCACCGTCCAGCGCTACGTGCCCGGCTACGCGCTGCGTGCCGACCCGCAGTTCGACCCGCCGTCCGACCTGTGGCGCGACATGGGCCGGGTCGGGGTGTTCCTCGAGGTGCGGGGCAACGGCGACTACCTGCCCGAGTACGCCGGGAACCTCGACATCATGACGTCGGCGGCGGCCGAAGTGGGTTCGTTGCTGGCCCGTACCCCGGAGGAGGTTTCTCCGTGAACGACGTGCGGCTCACCGACTCGACGTTGCGGGACGGCTCCCACGCGCTCCGCCACCAGTTCACCGAGGAGCAGGTGCGGGCGGTCGTGCACGCGCTTGACCGCGGCAACGTCGAGGTCATCGAGGTCTCCCACGGCGACGGCCTGGGCGGATCCAGCTTCAACTACGGTTTCTCCAAAGTGGACGAGTTCGACCTCATCGCGGCCGCGGTCGACGAGGCAACCCACGCGCGGATCGCGGTGCTGCTGCTGCCCGGCGTCGGGACCATCGACCACCTGCGGCACGCCCGCGACGTCGGCGCGTCGGTCGCCCGGATCGCCACTCACTGCACCGAGGCGGACGTGTCGATCCAGCACTTCGGGGCGGCCCGGGACCTCGGCATGGAGACGGTCGGATTCCTCATGCTGAGCCACCGCATCGGCCCGGCCGAGCTCGCCGCACAGGCCCGGATCATGGTGGACGCCGGCGCGCAGTGCGTCTACGTCGTGGACAGCGCGGGCGCCCTGATCCTGGCGGACGCGCAGGCCCGGGTCCGCGCCCTCGTCGAGGAGATCGGCGATCAGGCCGAGGTCGGCTTCCACGGCCACCAGAACCTGTCCCTCGGCGTGGCCAACAGCGTCCTCGCGGTCCAGGGCGGCGCACGCCAGATCGACGGCGCGCTGTGCGCGCTCGGCGCCGGTGCCGGCAACGCCCCGACTGAGGTGCTCGCGGCGACGTTCGAGCGCCTCGGCCTCAAGACCGGCCTGAATGTCCCGAACGTGCTGGCCGCGGCCCAGGACGTAGTGCGCCCGATCATCCCCCGCATGCCGGTCGCGGACCGCTCGGCAATCGTGCAGGGGTACGCGGGCGTGTACAGCTCGTTTCTGTTGCACGCCGAGCGAGCGGCCGAGCGCTACGGGGTGCCGGCGCACGACATCCTGCAACGCGTGGGCGAAGCGGGCTATGTCGGCGGCCAGGAGGACATGATCATCGACATCGCCATCCAGCTCACCCAGGCTTCGTAGCGTCCTCACGCCGGCGCCGGCACGGGCTTCCGGTGCGGCAACAGGATGGCCAGCGCCGCCGCGGCCAGGGCCAGGCCGGTCAGGACGGCGCCGATCTCGTGGAATCCGGCGATCGGCCCGACCCGCAGGGCGCGGGCGGCGAGGAGCGAGCCGAGGACGCCGACGCCAAGCGAGCCGCCGAGCCGTTGCGCGATGTTGAACAGCGTGTTCCCGTCGGCCATCTGATCATCGGTGAGCGGTTCCAGCATGACCGAGAGCAGGGGCGTGATGCCGAGCCCGATCGCGGCGGCCCGGCCGGACAGGATCGCGGCCGTCGCCCACAGCGGCGTCGTGGGCGTCAGGAACAACAGGCCGGCGCTGGCCACCGCGAGGACGATGAATCCGCCACACACCAGGGCCCGCACGTCGATCCGCTGGCCGAGCCGCTGCCCCAGCGCGGTGCCCACGCCAGTGATGAGCCCTTGTGGCAGCAGTGCCAGCCCGGTCGTGAACGCGCTGTGGTGCTGGACCGTCTGGGTGAACACCGGCAGCAGGAAGACCGCGGCGAACGCGACCACCGACGACGTCACGCTCAGCCCGAGCGCGAGCGCGGAACGGCCGTGCCGTAGCAACGTGAGATCGACGGCGGGGTGGCGCGCGCGTAGACCCCAGACCGTGTACGCGGCGAGCAGCGCCATCCCGCCGGCCAGACCCGCCACCGCCTGCGGCTCGGTCCAGCCGTCGACCGTGGCGCGGCTGGCCCCGTACAGCGTGGCGACCAGGCCTGCGCTGAGCAGCGCCAGGCCGATCGGGTCGGGCCGGGCGCCGGCGATGGCCCCCGGTGCCGTGTCGTCCGGCAGGCGCCGCAACCCGAGCAGGGCCAGCGCCCCGACCGGCAGGTTGATCAGGAAGATCCAGCGCCAACCGCCGGCCGCGATGAGCAGGCCGCCGACCGACGGGCCGATCGCCGGCGCGAGGAAGAACAGCAGCCCCGCGGCGACCGGGATGCGGCGGGCGGCCCCCTGGCGGCCGAGCAGCACGCTCATCGCCAGCGGCACGAGCGGAGCGCCGAGGAGACCTTGCGTGGCCCGTGCGGCGATCAGCACGGCGATGCCCGGCGCCGCGGCGCACGCCGCCGAGGCGATCAGGAAGCCGATGAGCGCCGCGCCGTAGACGCGCATCGTGCCGTACCGCCGGGCCAGGTACGACGTGGCCGCGAGCCCGGCGGCGAGCGCGAGCAGGTAGCCACTGACCACCCATTGCGTGGTGGGCAGGGCCGCGTGCAGCTCGCGGGCGATGTCGGGGGTGGCGACGTTGACGATCGACGAGTCGACCATGCTCAGCAGCGGACCGGCGAGCAGGCCGAGCTGCATCAGGCCGGTAAGCCGCGGCGTCGCGGTGACCTCGGTGGCCATGGGTCAACCGACATCCTCGGTGAGCCGCGCGATCCAGGCGAGCTCGCGCTCGATCCGGCCGGCCAGCTCCGCGACGACCACGCCGCCCCAGTACCGGTGGTGCGCGCTGCGCTCGGTCTTCTGGGCCAGCTGCCGCATGTGCTCGGCTCTGGCCCGCAGCGCCTGCGCCCGGGCGGCCAGTACGCGCCGCCGCTCGTCCGGCGTGAGCTGCTCGAACTGCCCGACGCGGGTGAGGAACTCCGACTCGTCGCCGGCCAGCTCGGGCGGCAGGTCGGCGAGCATGTCGTGCAACAGTTCACGGCCGATGTCGGTCAGCGCGTACACGTGCCGGGGCGGTTTGCCCTCCTGCTGCTCGGCGGTCTTGGTGACCGCACCGGCTTCCTCGAAGCGGCGCAGGGCCGGGTACAGCGTGTTGTTGTGCAGGGCGAACGCGGTGGTCTCGGCGACGTTGCGCTTGAGCTCATAACCGTGCACCGGCCCGCCCTGTAGATGGCTCAAGATCACGATATCCAAGTACACGCCGTCCAGCGTGACATATGTCAGGCTGGACTAGCAACCTAAAAGTGGGCGCGGAGGGCCGAGGCCTCCCGCGCCGCTGGGGACAGTTCAGAACGCGCCGGTGAAGAGCAGCCGGTTCGGAGAGCCGGAGCCGGGATTCGTCACCACGCCGGTCGTCGCGTTGCTGACGATCGCGGCATGAACCTCTGCCGGCGTCGCGCCGGGGTGGCCGGCCAGGTAGAGCGCCGCCGCGCCCGTCACGTGCGGCGTGGCCATCGACGTGCCGCTGATGGTGTTTGTGGCCGTGTCGCCCGTGCCCCACGCCGATGTGATGTTGACGCCGGGAGCGAAGACGTCCACGCACGTGCCGCGATTGGCCCAGCTCGGCTTGCGGTCGTTGCTGTCGACCGCGGACACCGTGACCGCCTGCGGGACGCGGGCCGGCGACTGGGTGCAGGCGTCGAGCGCGAACAGCCCCAGGAAACCGTTGCCGGCCGCGATCGCGTACGTCACGCCGGCGCCGATGGAGTTCTTCACGGCGTTGTCCAGCGCCGTGTCGGCGCCGCCGCCGAGGCTCATGTTGGCGACCGCCGGCAACACCCGGTTGGCGGTCACCCAGTCGATGCCCGCGACGACCTGCGCGGTGGTGCCGCTGCCCTGGCAGTTGAGCACCCGTACGGCGACCAGCTGCACCGCCTTCGCCACACCGTACGACGTGCCGCCGACCGTGCCGGCGACGTGGGTGCCGTGGCCGTTGCAGTCGTCCGCAGTGCCACCGTCGATCGCGTCGAAGCCGCTCACCGCGCGGCCACCGAAGTCCACGTGGCTGGCGCGGATGCCGGTGTCGATGATGTATGCGTGCACATTGGACGCCGTGGTGGAATACGTGTACGCGGAGTCGAGCGGCCGGCTGCGCTGATCGATCCGATCCAGGCCGTACGACGGCGGGTTGGCCTGCGTCTCGCTCGCCCGGTGGATCACGTTCGGCTGCACGTACGCGACGTCGGACTCGGCGGCCATCCGGCGCGCCTGCTGCGCGGACATGGTGGCCGCGAATCCCCGGAGTGCGTGCGACCAGGTCATCCGTACGGTCGCGGAATGCCTGCCGGCGAGCGTACGAACCTGGCCGGCGACCGCGGCCCGGCTGGGCTTGAGCACCACGATGTAACTGTTCGGTACGACCTCCGCGCCCGGCGCCGCGACGACGGCCGCCTCGGCGGGTGCCGCGTTCGCGGCGGCCGGTAGGCCGACGATCGCGAGTAACGCGCTGCCCGCCAGCGCGACTCCCCAACGGATGGTTCGATCCATCTCCGCCTCCCCACGTAACTGGGCCGCGCCCCGCGGTGGGTGGTCGCACCTCCCCGAGCGGAGCAACCGGCTGACTTCGTGACGTGGACGCTAACAGCTACATCGACGCTCGGGAATGCGTGCTGGCTGGCGCGGTTCAGCGTTCGACGAGCCAGACGAAGCCCAGGGCCGGCAGGTGGGCGCGTCCCTCATGGACCTCCAGCGGCCCGTCGCTGCTCAGCACCGTCTCCAGCCAGCCGTAATGGCCGAATGCCGCGGTGTCCACCGACTGCGCCGACTCGGAGAAGTTCGCCAGGCCGACGAAGTTGCCGCTGCGCGGGTGGCGCCGGCGCCACGCGAAGATGGCGCCGTTGTCGACGCCGAGGACGGCGCTCTCGCCACCCGTGCGCAGGGCCAGGATGTCCTTCCGGGCGGCCGCGAGCCGTCGCATCCAGCCGAACACGCGGCCCTCGAGCGACGACTCGTCGTGCCGGCGCTCGGCCGCTGCCCAGTCCATGTACGGGCGGTGCAACCAGCGGTTGTCGTCGGCCAGCGCCGGGTCCTGCAGGTACGTATGGTCGTTGCGCATCGCCAGTTCGTCGCCCATGTAGATCAGCGGGATGCCGCCGAACGCGAAGGCAACCGCGTACAGCAGGACGAACCGGCGGATCGCGACGTCCAGGGTGGCCGGATCCGACGCCGCCTCGATGCCGCACAGCGAGGCTGCGGTGCCGGAGATCCGGGCGTCCGACGTCGCCGGGTTCTCCTGGAACAGGGCGCCGCGGGCGTACGAGCCGAAGTACCGGCCGGAGAAGAACGCGTTCAGGAAGTTGCGGTGATTCCACCAGTCCCAGCCGACGGCCGCGGCGTCCTCGGCGCTGATCGCCCAGCCGATGTCGTCGTGCCCGCGGACGTAGGTGACCCAGGACGCCTCGGTGGGAATCGGACGCAGGCGACGCAGCGACTGCGCCATCAGCCGGGCGTCCTTGGTGGCCAGGCTGCTCCACAGCATCACCATCAGCTGGTTGTGGTACGCCAGCTCGCACTCGGGCCGGTAACGATCGTGGCCGCCCAGGTAGGGCACAAGGTCGTCGGGGGCGACGATCGCCTCGGCTTTGAAGATCACCGCGGGCGCCGCGACCCGGGTCAGCGCATGCAAGGCCTGCACGATGAGGTGGACCTCGGGCTGGTTCATGCAGGTGGTACCGAGCCGTTTCCACATGAACGGGACGGCGTCCAGCCGGAAGATGTCGATGCCCCGGTTGGCCAGCCACAGGATCGTGGAGAGCATGGCCTCGAACACCGCCGGGTTCGAGTAGTCGAGGTCCCATTGATAACTCCAGAACGTGGTCCAGACCCACTTGTTCGCCTCGGGAAACCACGTGAACGAGCCGGGGGCGCGGTCCGGAAAGACCGGGACGATCGTGCGCTCGAACGCGTCCGGCTGCTCCCGATCCGGGAAGGCCAGGTAGAAGTTCGCGTACGCGGGGTCGCCGGCCAGCCAGCCCTGCACCCAAGCGTGCTCCTTCGCGGTGTGGTTGAGCACCAGGTCGACGCAGAGGCTCATGCCGCGTTCGCGCAGCGCCGTGGCCACCGCGCTGAGGTCGTCCATCGTGCCGAGCTTGGGGTCGACGGACCGGTAGTCCATGACCGCGTATCCGCCGTCGTTCTCGCCCGGCCGCGGCCGCAGCAGCGGCATGAGGTGCAGGTAGGTGACGCCCAGCTCGTCGAGATAGTCCAATTTGTCGGTTAGCGCCCGGAGCGAACCGGCGAACCGGTCGGCATAGCAGACGTAGCCCACCATCCGAGCGCGCTGGTACCAAATGCGGTCGATCTCCCGTTTCCGGTCCAGCTCCCGCAACTCGGCCGGACGTTGCTCCGCCGCGTCCAGCGTGACCCGCACCAGACGCTCCAGAAGGTCCTCGCGGTAAACCCTTTCCAGAGGCTCATAGATGTCGACAAGATTGGTCTCAAGGCGGGCGAGAAACGCCACCGCCTCGGCGCGGCCCAACCGCCGCTCGGCCTCGACGGCCAAGGAGGGGAGCAACCGCCGCAGGGTGTCGGCGGCGCGGCGGCGGGCGGCGGTCTCCATCGGATCAAGGTACGACAGGCCGAAGGGGCGCCGCTGCTGGTAGGTGCGCGACCACTAGGGGGAGAGGGCAGACCGTGTCATGAGCGTTCCGACGCGTACTGATCGGGCCCAGGAGGCGGCCGAGCCGAACCCGCCGCGCCGGACGACGTGGTCCCGGCCCCGCATCGTCCGGCGCGAACTCAGCCTTGCCGGCGTCGCGATCGCCGTCGGATTCTTCTGCCTGTCGCTCACCCCGTCGTTGTTGCCGCGGCCGTGGTTCCTGCAGGGCGCGGTGAGCGGCATCACGGCCGCCATGGGGTACGCCGTGGGCGCCACCATCGGAGCGGCGGCGCGGAGACTGTTCCCCGGCCACATGCCGGCGCTGACCCGGTTCGCGTGGCGCGTACTGATCGTGGCCGCGCCGGTGCTGGTCGCGCTCTCGCTGTCACTGGGTACGCGATGGCAGCGCGAGCTGCGGCGCCAGCTCGGCATGGCACGGCTCGACACCTACTACCTGTTCCGGATGGTGGTGATCAGCCTGGTCACGCTCGTCGTGCTGGTGCTGATCGCGCGCGGTCTGCGGCTGGCGACGCGGGGTCTCGCCGTGTTGCTGTGCCGGTTCACGCCGCAGCCGGTCGCGTACTGTGCCGGCGTCGTCGTGGTGGCGCTGCTGGCCGTGACCGCCTTCGACAGCCTCGTCGTGAGCAACATGTTCGCGATCGCCGACCGCCAGGCAAAGCTACGCAACAACGGCACCGACTCGGACGTGATCCGGCCCAGCTCCAGCCTGCGCTCGGGCAGTCCGTTCTCGCTCGCGCCCTGGGACACGCTGGGCCGGCAGGGCCGCGACTTCGTCGCCCGCGGACCGAGCCGGCAGCAGCTCACGGCGTTCGCGGGCCGGCCGGCGACCGAGCCGATCCGGGTCTACGCGGGGCTGGACTCGGCGCGTACCGTCCAGGACCGCGTCCGGCTTGTGTTGAGGGAGATGGACCGTACGGGCGCGTTCGACCGCTCGGTGGTCGCGGTGATCATCCCCACGGGCACCGGCTGGGTGGACGGCGCCGTGACCAACTCCCTGGAGTACATGTACGCCGGCGACACCGCGATGGCGTCCATGCAGTATTCCTACCTGCCCAGTTGGATCTCGTTCATCGCCGACCGCTCGAAGGTCATCGACGCGGCGTCCGCGTTGATCGCCGCGGTCCACGAGCGGTGGTCCGCGATGCCCGCGGCGCGGCGGCCGAAGCTGCTGCTGTTCGGCGAGAGCCTGGGGACGCTGGGCACGGAGAAGATGTTCGGGACCGTGCAGCGGATGGCGAGCGGGGCGGACGGGATCCTGCTCGAGGGACCGACGTTCGCCAACCCGCTGCGCAACGAGATCATCGCCGGCCGGGACCCGGGCACTCCGGTCTGGGATCCCGCGTACACGCCGGAGCCGATCGAGTTCGCCGCCGTGCCGGACGAGCTACGCGTGCCGGCGTGGCCCTCCCCCAAGGTCGTCTACCTGCAGAACGCGACCGACCCGATCGTCTGGTGGAGCCCCGAACTGCTGTACACATCGCCCGCTTGGCTGCGGAAGCCGCGCGGTCCGGACGTCTCGCCCGACATGCACTGGTATCCCGGCATTACGTTCTGGCAGACGACGGTTGACGCGGTCTTCGCGAACGAGGTGCCCAGGGGTCACGGCCACGTCTACAAGTCCGGAGTGGTGGACGGCTGGGCGGCGCTGGCGCCCCCGCCAGGCTGGACGGTCGCCGACACTGTGCGCCTGCGTGCCCTGCTCGACGGCTAACTTCGCAGGAAGACCAGGACGGCCAGCACGCGGCGGCTCTCGCTGCCGGTCGCCGGCAGGCCGAGCTTGCCGAAGATGCTGGACACGTACTTCTCCACGGCGCGCAGCGTGATCACCAGCTGATCGGCAATGCCCTGGTTCGAGGTGCCGCCGGCCATCAGCTCGAGCACCTCGCGCTCGCGCGGCGTGAGCCGTTCGAGCGGGTCGTCGCGCCGCCGCCGGGACAGCAGCGTGGAGACGATGATCGGATCGACGGCCGAGCCGCCGTTCGCGACCCGCCGGACCGCGCCGATGAACTCCGGCACGTCACTGATCCGGTCCTTGAGCAGGTAACCGACGCCCTCGGCCGAGTCGGCGAGCAGCCTCATGGCCAGACCGACCTCGACGTACTGCGACAAGACCAGGACGCCGAGCTCGGGGTAGGCGGCACGCAGCTCGATCGCCGCACGCAGCCCTTCGTCGGTGTGCGTAGGCGGCAGCCTGATGTCGACGATGACCACGTCGGGCACCTCGGCCCGCAGCGATGCCCGCAGCTCGTCGGCGTCGCCGCAGCGGGCGACGACCGTGAATCCCGCGTCGGCGAGGAGGCGGGCGAGCCCCTCCCGAAGCAGGACGCTGTCCTCCGCCAGGGCTAACCGCACGGCAGCTCCGCTCGTACCCGGGTGCCGCCGCCGCGCGGCGTCCACACCCGCAGGCGCCCGCCGAGCGCCTCGACCCGGTCGGCGAGGCCGCGCAGGCCGGTGCCCCGCTCGGTGTCGGCTCCCCCGACGCCGTCGTCGACGACCTCGACGACCACCCGGCCACCGGTCCGCGAGACGTCGACGGAGGCCGAGGTGGCGTGGGCGTGCTTTCCGATGTTGGTGAGGCTCTCGCAGACCACGTAGTACGCGGCGACCTCGACGGACTCGGCCACGCGGCCACGCAGGTCGACTCTCAGCCGGACCGGCACGGGCGCCGCCGCCACCAGCGACTCGATCGCCACCGCCAGGCCGTGCGCGCTGACTACGGCCGGGTGCAGCCCGCGAGCGAGATCGCGCAGCTCGGCCAAGGACACCGCGATTTCAGTGCGGGCCTCGGCCAGCAACGCCTTCGCTGCGGCGTCGCCGTCCAGCCGGGTCTGCAGCACGCCGAGGTTGAGCGACAGCGCCACGAGGCGCTGCTGAGCACCATCGTGCAGGTCGCGTTCCAACCGCTGGCGTTCGCGCTGGCCGGCCTCCAGCACCCGGGCCCGGGATCCGCGGAGCTCCTCGACATTGGCCCGCAGCTGAACCTGGAGCCGGCCGGTGCGCAGCGCGATCGCCGCCGCGGCGGTGACCGCGTCCAGCAGCGCCGGCTCGTCCCGCAGCGCCGGATCGTGGACCAGCGCCGCCATCGGCTCGCCCCTGTCGTCGTGGATCACCGTGACACGGGCGTGGTCCGCGGGGAGCTCGACGGCCCGGCCGTCCTGGTCCGCCCAGGTGCCGAACGGCGGCAGCCAGTACAGCAGCTCCAGCGACGGGTCGCGGAGCGCCTTGGCGAGCGGGGCCCGCAGGTCCCAAGGATCGCCGCGCAGCTCGACCACGAGCTCACCCACCGCCGTACGCGCCAGCCGGGCCTGCAACAGGCCGGCGAGGAACGCGACCGGCGCGACGCCGAGGAGGAAGAGGCTGATCCGCTGGACGACCGGGAATGCCGGCCCGCCGAACACGCCGACCAGCAGCAGCAACGCGATCATCGCGAGGCCGACCGTGAACGAGTCGATGAGCAGGGTCAGCGATCGCCGCAGCGGCCGGCCCAGGGTCCGCCGCCGTACCGTCAGCAGCGCGACGCCGGCGAGCGCGACCGCGCTGACCACCGCAAGCTCCGCGTTGTGAACGGCGACCGCGACGCCCGGCTCGTCGACGACCGCGAGCCGGTGCGGGCCGAGGCCGCCGAGCGCCATGACGACCAACTGGCCACTGACGGCCGCCGCGTAACCGGACCCGATGATCACTTTCTCGACGCGCCCGCGTAGCCGCCCGGTCGGGAACGTCACAAACACCTGCACGATCAGGACGAGCGGGAGCACGTCCAGTGCCTGCCCGATCGTGTGCGGGATCCCGTCCTCGCCGGCCCAGATCAACGAGCTGGCGAGCGCGGCGAATCCGGTGAGGACCATCAGCGGCCCGAAGCGGTTGCCGGGCCGGCATCGCCATGCGACGAGGCCGCTGACCGAGTAGGTGACAACGAGCCAGCAGATGATCGCGACGTGGACGGTGGAGACGCCGGCCCGCACGCCAAGCTCGACGATCAGGCCGAGGGCGGCCAGCAGTAGGGCGCCGATCGTCGTCAGCACCGCAACGGTCGGGCGGAGCATCGGCCACCCCCTCGGCATCGTTTCACGCTACGCCGCTGCCCGGAGCCGCTCCAGATTGTTGGCCCGCCGGCCGGGACACCAGAAACCCGGCCCCCCAAACCGCCAGTACGCCGCCTTACCGTCGGTTGCGCCGGCTGCGAGCGTGACATCCATGACCGCATTCGCAGCAAAAATCCTGATCGCGGTGACGGCTTTGGCGGTCACCATGCCGGCGGGCGCGACGGGCGCCGCCGGCTCCGCGTCGCACCGGGGACGCGAACGGCAACTCCAGGCGGCGCTCGATGGCATCGTGTCCGCCGGATCGCCCGGCGCGATCCTGCTCGATCGGGATGGGCCTCACACGCTACGGCTGGCCAGCGGATACGCCGACATCGCCGCGCCGCGACAGATGCGTCCGACGGATAGATTCCGCGCCGCCAGCCAGATGAAGAGCCTCACCGCCGCGGTCGTGCTCCAGCTGGTGCAGGAGCGCCGGCTCGGCCTGGACGATCCAGTGGACCGGTTGATCCCCGGCGTGATCCCGCACGGGTACGGCAAGGGAGTCACGGTGCGGCACCTGTTGCAGAACAACAGCGGGCTCTTCAATTTTAACGATGATCCCCGCGTCCTCGAGCCGTACCTCGCCGGCGACCTGGGTCATGTATGGACCCCGCAACAGCTGCTGGACATCGCGTTCGAGCACGCGCCGCTGTTCCCGCCAGGCACCCGGTTCAACTACTCGGACACTAACTTCTTCCTGGCGGCGTACATCGTGGAAGCGGTCACCCGGCACAGCTTCGACCACGAGCTGCGGGCGCGGATCCTGCGCCCCCTCGGGCTGCGCGGCACGAACCTGCCGACCACACCGGAGATCCGGGGCCCGCACGCCCATGGCTACCTCGTCTTCGGCGATCCGCCGGTCGACACGGACCTGACCTACTTGTATCCGTACGCGTGGGCGGCGGGCGGACTGACCACGACCGCCGATGACTCCGCGACCTTCTTCCGTGCCCTCTTCGACGGCCGGATCCTCCGCCCCGCCGTCCTGCGCGAGATGGTCAAGACCATCGCGGTCGAGGACAGCGACCTGCCCAGCCGATCGGGACTCGGCGTGCAGCGGTGGACCCCGTGCGGCGTGGCCTGGGGACACAGTGGCAACGTGGCGGGATACCTGGTCTACACGTGGGTCAGCCGGGACACCCGGCACGAGACCGTCCTCATGATCAACGAAGACCCGCAGTCCGTGGGCGGACCCGCTCTCACGGCGTACTACGACCTCCTCGACCGATCCTTCTGTGCGAGGTGACCGCCGTGAATCGACGGACGACCGCCGCGCTGGCGGCGCTCACATTCCTCCCGCTGACGGCCTGCGGCGGCGGTGCCACGACGACCGACGAGGTCTCGTACTCGATCGACCAATCCGTCACGGCGCTGGTGATCGAAGCTCGGGCCGCGTCGGTGGTCATCGACGCCGGCGAGGGGCCGGTGACCGTCACCGAGAAGCACCGCTACTCGGACGCCAAGCCGGCCACGGCCCATCGGGTGGACGGCCAGACCCTCCGGCTCACCGAGACGAGTTGCGGCAAGGACGACGTTCGCTGCGATACCGAATTCCGCATCCGGACGCCGAGCGCGACCACCGCGGAGATCACCGCCCACGCGGGCGCCGTGAAGGTCCACGGCCTGGCCGGGGACGTTCACGTCACCACCGAAGCGGGCGCGGTCGAAGGGACCAGCCTGTCCGGCGATACGGTGATCGTTAAAACCCAGGCGGGCGCGACCTCGCTGGAGTTCACCGAGGCGCCGTCGACGCTGCAGGCCACGACCGAGGTGGGCGCCGTCGATGTGCACGTCCCGGGTGATGCCGCCTACGCGGTCGAGGTGGACACCGACGTCGGCAAGTCCACGGTGTCGGTGCGTAAGGATCCGGCGTCCCCCCATCGGATCCGGATCAGCACCCAGGTGGGTGCGGTGTCGATCGAGGCTCAGCCATGACCGAATGCACCGAGCGCAGCGAGGGCCATGAGGGCATGGCCAAGGAGGCTCAGCCATGACCGAATGCACCGAGCGCAGCGAGGGCCATGAGGGCATGGCCAAGGAGGCTCAGCCATGAACGCCACCGTGCACACCGGCCAGCGCGCGGCCCGAGCCCGCCCGCCCTACCCCCGGACCCGAGTCGTGCGGTCCAGACTCGGCATCGCTGGATCGGCGGTCGCCGTGGCGTTCTACCTCGCGTCGCTGACGCCGTCGCTGCTGCCGCGCGCCTGGTACCTGCAGGGCATCGTCAGCGGCCTGACGGCGGCGATGGGGTACGGCGTCGGCGCCACGCTGGGCGCGCTGGTCCGCAAGGTCTGGCGGCGGACGTACCCGCGGGCGACCCGGATCGCCTGGCTGACCCTGCTCGTGGTGGCTCCGCTGCTGGGGTTGCTGTTCCTCGCCCTGGGCACAGGCTGGCAGCAGGAGCTGCGCGAGCGCGTCGACATGGAGCGGATGGCGACCTACGACATCGTGCGGATCGTGGCGGTCAGCATCCTGACGTTCGCGGTCCTCCTGCTGATCGCCCGAAGTCTGCGGCTGGGTACACGGCGGCTGATCCGGCTGTTCGGCCGCTGGGTGCCGAAGCCGGTCGCGTACGGCCTCGGCGTGGCCATCGCCGTTTATCTGGTCGTCGGCTTTATCAATGGGTTCCTGATGGACAACCTGATCACGGTCGCGGATCAAACGGCGTCGCTGACGAACGGCACCACCAGCCCCGGCGTCGTCGCACCCACCTCCGCGATGCGGTCGGGCAGCGACGGTTCCGCGGCGCCGTGGCACACGCTCGGCAAACAGGGCCGGGAGTTCGTTGCGACGGCGCCCAGCCTGGAGCAGCTCACGACGTTCGCCGGAAAGCCGGCCCAGGAGCCGATCCGGCTGTACGCGGGCCTGGACTCGGCGGGCTCGGTCGACGAGCGAGCCCGGCTCGTCGTGCGCGAGATGGAGCGGACCGGAGCATTCGATCGCGCCGTGGTCGCGGTGATCACGCCGACCGGGACGGGCTGGGTGGACAGCGACGTGACGGACTCGCTCGAGTACATGTACGCGGGCGACACCGCGCTGGTGTCGATGCAGTACTCGTACCTGCCGAGCGTGATCTCGTTCATGGTCGACCAGTCGAAGGTTTCGGACGCGGCGACGGCGTTGATCGGCGCGGTGCACGCCAAGTGGGTGACCCTTCCGGCGGCGACGCGGCCGAAGCTGCTGCTGTTCGGCGAGAGCCTGGGCTCGTTCGGCACCGAGACGGCCTACCGCGACCTCCGCAGCATGACGGACGGCGCCGACGGCGTGCTGCTCGTCGGGCCGCCGTTCGCGAATCCGATCCGGCATGAACTCGTCGCGGCGCGCGCCGCGGGCAGTCCGATCTGGGATCCGGTCTATCCCGCCGACCCGGTCGAGTTCACCCAGAACCCCGCCGACCTCCGTACGCCCACCGGGCGACCGTTGAAGGTGGTGTACCTGCAGAACTCCTCCGACCCGATCGTGTGGTGGAGCCCGGAGCTGCTGGTGCAACGCCCCGAATGGCTCGACGATCCCCGGGGGCCGGACGTCTCGCCGGACATGCACTGGTACCCCGGCGTCACGTTCTGGCAGACCGCCGTGGACCAGGTCTTCGCGACCGGCGTGCCGGCCGGGCACGGCCACGTCTACGGTTCCGGCGTGGTTGACGGTTGGGCGGCGCTGGCGGCCCCGCCCGGCTGGACCGCGGCCGACACGGTCCGCCTCCGGGAGCTGCTCGACGCCACGCGCTGACGACCACGAGAGAGGCCTGCACCCCACTGGGTGCAGGCCTCTGGAACGGCTCACCCGACGAGGAGGTCCTGGCTCCGTTCGTGGTGGCGATAGATCGCGGTCGTGGGCGCAGCCCGCCAGGCGCCGCGATCGAAGACGATCAAGGCGAGCGCCACTGCCGACCAGGCGACGAACTCGAGCCATTCCTGCCGGGCCAGATCCGTGCCGCGGTAGCCGAGGTCGCCCATCGTGATGAAGCCCTGGGCGTTGTGGAACAGCAGCGTGAGCAGCACGCTGCCGCCGGTCCGGTTGAACAACCAGACGTAGACGATCGTGATGGAGAACGTGCTGACGATCCCGATCGCGCCGGTGTCGCCGATCAGCGGCAGGTGCCAGACCGCGACCAGGACGCCGAGGACCACCGCGGTCCACAGCGGTCCGTGCGTTGCCTGCATTCTCGGTACGGCGAAGCCACGCCACGCCGGTTCCTCGGCCATCGGGCCGTCCAGTGGGTTGACCAGCCGGATCAGGAACGCGAGTGCGAAGCTGGTCCAGGCCAGGTTCGTCCAATCGGGAGTCGGCGCGGTGTTCACCAGCGCGACGGCGAACCTGAGCGCGAGCGGCAGCAGCAACGCGAACGCATAGAAGTACCAGGGCACCCGCCAGCGGATCATCCGCCGGCCGAGGTCGGCGAAGCCGGGCTTGCCCTCGGCCACCGCGATGACGATGACCGCGGCGAGGAGCGCACCGATCGCGTTGAACGCCTGCCGGGGCCACATGTCCAGCTGGTACAGCGGCCAGGACCACCATGCGAGCACGTACGCGAGCAGGAAGAAACTGACGAGCCGGTGGCGGCGGACCCAGCCCGCCATGCCCTGGTCGGGCCGGCGTGCCTCGGGCTCACTCTGAATGATCTTGGTTTTCACGGCCGCTCCTCGCGATCGACGGGGTTCGCTCTCACGCTCGCAGCGGCCGAGGCACGCGGTAAGCCGGTCCGCTGGCGAACCAGGGGGCCGGTTTTCTGGTGTGCGCGCCGTGCCCCCACGTTGCTCGGGCATATCCCGGCCGCTTCCGGTGCGTGTCGGCGTCGCCTTGCTGACAGATCGTGCTCGCGTGCGCGCACAAAGGCGCAGGCTGAAGGCGTGTCATCGGGAACGGCCGCGCCCCGGCTCGTCGCGCTCGACGGGCGCCTCGCGCACGCCTGCTGGGACATCCCGCCCGGCCTCAGCACCATCGGCCGCGAGTCCGCCACCGGCATCGTGGTGGACGACGAGAGCGTGAGCCGCCGGCACGCATCGGTGGCGCGCGACGGCGGTCACGTGGTGCTCACCGACCTCCGGTCGACGAACGGCACGTGGATCAACGATCGTCGACTGTACGGGGCACAGGAGTTGCACCCCGGCGACACGGTCCGGCTCGGGCAGGTGTCGATGGCGTTCGAGAGCGGCGCGCCGTCATCGGTTGCCGCGAGCTACGGCTTCGGCGACGTCGGCGGGCCGGTCAACGCCGGCAGCGGCAGGCAGTACATCGCCGGCCGCGACCAGCACATCGGCGACCGCGTCCACTACGACCGGCGCACGTACCGGACCGAGGCGGACACGGCGGACGGGTTGTTCGAGGGCCGCGGCTTCGGCCGGGTGCTGATCGTCGTCGGCGGCTTGATCTGCCTCGCCGGGTTCGCGATGTTCGCGTACGTCATCTTCTCCGCGATGGGCGCGAGCATCGACGACCCGATCGGGCAGTCGCCGTTCGCCATCGAGATACTGCCCGGCGTACCGATGCTCCCGGTCGGCTTCGGTGCATTCGTGGTGGGCGGCTTCGTCGCCAGCATCGGCAGCGCCATGTCCAGGGCCGCACGCAAGCGGCACGAGCGCCGGCGGGGTCACGACTGAGAAGGGCCGTCATGGGTGATCAGTTCAGCTTCGGCACCGTGCACGGGCCGGTCAACGCGGGCTCGGGGACGCAGAACATCGCCGGCGGCGACCAGTACATCGCGGGCCGCGACCAGGTGATCGGCGCGCCCGCAGAAGTTATCGCGGAGCTCGCGCGTCTCCGACAATCGCTCGACGGCCTGCGGCTCACGGGCGCGGAGCGGCAGGCGGCCGACCGGGAACTGGCGGCAGCGGAAGAGGCGATCCAGCGCCCCGAGCCGGATCGCGCCGCGGCGAGCTCGCACCTGTCCCGGTTCGTGCAGGGTTTGAAGGACGCCGGCGCGCTGGCGACGGCCGGTACGGCGGTCCTGCAGTCGATCCACGCGCTGGCGACCTGGATCGGCCCGATCGGCGCCGGAATCATCGCGCTGCTGTAGACGAGCGCTTCCTCAGTCCGGTGGCTGGCTCAGTCCGGTAGCTGGCGATGGGCGGCCCGGCAGCCGGGCTCCGTCGAGGTTCGGGCCTTCGCCGCTAGCAGGTCTGGCGGGACGCGTCGAGGTCCCGGTCCTTGTGGATCGAGCTGAGGCCGAGGCCGGTGGTCTGCGGGCAGTAGGTGCCGGGCGCGACGTCGTACTCGGCGTGCAGCACGGCCTTGCCGGCCGCGATGAACGGCCGCAACGCCGTGCACTCATGGAACGCGAAACACTCCTCGTTGACGGTGAAGTCGAAGTCGCTGACGAGCTCGGACACTTGCTCGACGTCGTTCTTGAGCGCCACAGAGAGACCACGGTCGTGCCCGAGCCGCGCCAGAAACCGGTTGAACACAAGCTGGTCCCGCGCCGTGATCGGGAACCCGGTGTCGTTCGTGAAATGCTCCATGAGGTCCGGCTCGACGCCGTCGAAGCCCTTGTCCCGGCACATGTCGAAGCGTTTGCTCAACACCGGCTCGAGGCGTCCCGGGTCACGGATGTCGATCCAGCGTTCGCCGGGCCAGCCGTTGGGCTTGCCGATGAGGTCGGCCGGCCAGTCGCCGCGGTCCGGCCGGAAGTCCGCGTACGCGCCGGCCTCGATGTAACAGACCGCCTTGCGGCCACGACGATGCAGCTCGGCGACGACGTCGGCGCCGTTGTCGAAGCCGTCGATGTCATAGACGTCGGCGTCGACCGTCAGGTCCACCCGCCCAGTGAGCTGCCACTGCCAGGTCGTACCCGGTGCCGGGATCCAGCGCCTGCCCGTCTGACCGGCGGTAGCCGGCGCGGCGGCGGTCGGCCGGGGCGCGTCGCGGAGAGCCGGCGGGGAGGCGGCGGTCCCGGGCCCGGACGGTACGCCGGGAACGGGCCCGGTGGGGCTCGCCGTCGCGGCGGTCTCGTGGCCCGCGGCGCAGCCGGTCACGACCAGCGCCGGCAACGCGAGCGCGACAATGCCGGCGCGGAGGCGCGAGGGGCCGGCCCTCATGCGGCGGCGCGAGGAGCCAGATCGACTGGACACGCGGCCAGCCTGGCCAACGGCTCGACCGGTAGGCAAGGCGGGATCAATCAATCGCTGCCGATATCGGTGGGGTCGGGTAGGTTCCGAGCCATGAGGTCGCTGCGCAGGATCGCCGTCGCCGGACTGGGACTGTTGCTGCTGGCCGCCACGGGCGGCTTCGCCACGGGCGGGAGCAAGCCGTCGTGGGCGCTGAGCGACACGGGCGTCACGGCCCGCTTCCGTGGCCTCGCGCCGGTGAGCGCCGAGGTGGCCTGGGTGGCCGGCTCGGCCGGCACCATCCTGCGTACGATCGACGGCGGCCGGAGCTGGCGCAGCGTCGGCCCACCGGAAGCGGCGGCCCTGCAGTTCCGTGACATCGAGGCGTTCGACCGCGATCATGCGGTCGCTCTGACGATCGGCGAGGGCGATCAATCCCGGGTGTACGTGACATCGAACGGCGGCCGTTCCTGGATGGAGACGTTCCGCAACGACGAGCCGGCCGCGTTCTACGACTGCATGACATTCCTCGACCGGCGGCACGGCCTCGCGCTCTCCGACCCGGTGAACGGCAAGTTCCGGATCCTCGCCACGGCCGACGGCGGCCGGTCGTGGCAGGTGCGGTCAACGGCCGGCATGCCGGACGCGCTGGCGGGCGAGTTCGCGTTCGCGGCGAGCGGCACGTGCCTGGTGTCGGCCGGCGGCCGAGCATGGTTCGCAAGCGGCGGGGGCTCGGCGGCGCGCGTCTTCACCAGTGCGGACGGCGGTCGCATGTGGAGCGTCGTGGACACCCCGGTGCCGAGCGGCCCCACGGCCGGCATCTACAGCCTGGCCTTCAAGGACCGGCGGCACGGCATCGCGGTCGGCGGCGACTTCGCGACGCCGACGGTCGCTCCGGACGCGGCCGCGGTGAGCCGCGACGGCGGCCGCACCTGGAACACGTCGGCCATCGTCCCCGGCGAGTACCGCTCGGGTGCGGCCTGGGTGGCCGGCTCGACCGCACTCGCGGTCGGCCCCACTGGTAGCGATCTCACGTTCGACGGCGGCCGCACGTGGACGCTCTTCGACACCGGCAGCTTCGACGCCGTCGCGTGCGCCGCACACGGCGCGTGCTGGGCCTCCGGCGAACAGGGCCGCGTGGCGGTCTTGCACTGGCGCCACGGCGGCTGACCTCGCGCGGTCAGCCGGCGGCGCGGGTGTAGCGGGCGCCCAATCGCCGCAGGTGGGCGACGAGCTCCGGCGGCTCCGACACGTCGAAGTCGACGTCGAGCAGTCCGAGGTAGACGCCGAGCGTCTCGACCGCGTCCGCGCCGGTGTGGAGCACGCACGTGTGATCGTCGATCGCCTCGACCGTGCCGACGGCCGCGGTGATCCGGTCAGCGACGACCGCCGCCGGGGCACGCACCGTTACCGCCGCCTGGTAGCGCCACGCCGCCGCGGACACCCGGCCGGACACGTAACCGGCGATGTCCGCCGACGGCAGCTCGCGCGGGGCGAAACGCGCGCCGTTCGGTGTCCGCAGGTGCATGCGGTCGACGCGGAAGATGCGCCAATCGGCGCGGTCCGGGTCGAACGCCAGCAGATACCATCGGCGGCCCCAGTTGACCAGCCGGTACGGCTCGACCGCCCGGCGGCTCGCCGCGCCCGCGTGGTCGTCGTAGTCAAAGCGCAGGCCCTCATGGTCGCGACACGCGGCGGCGATCGCGGACAGCGCGGCCGGGTCGACCATCGGGCCGGCGCCGTCGCGAGGCACCGGGACCACGTACGCCTGGAGCGTGCTCACCCGCCGCCGCAAGCGCGATGGCAGCACCCGCTCCAACTTGGCAAGCGCGCGCAGCGACGCCTCCTCGATGCCCTGGATCGCGCCGCCCGCAGCCGTGCGCAGGCCGACCGTGATCGCGACCGCCTCCTCGTCGTCGAGCAGCAGCGGCGGCAGGACCGTGCCGGCGCCGAGCCGGTAGCCGCCGACCGCGCCGCGGGTGGCGTGAATGGGATAGCCGAGCCGGCGCAGCCGGTCGATGTCCGCGCGCACGGTACGTCCGCTCACCTGCAGGCGTTCGGACAGCTCGGCACCGGTCCAGGCGCGCGGGGTCTGCAGTAGCGACAGCAGGCGCAGCAGCCGCGCCGACGTTTCCAACATGGCGTCGAGGTTCCTGGTTCATTAGGAACGGAGTCTTCCTCTTTGGCTGACAGGCTATCCCCATGACAGATATCCAGGAGTTCCGCATCGACATCCCGCAGTCCGCCCTCGACGACCTGGCTGACCGCATCGACCGCACCCGCTGGACCGACGAGCTGCCGGACGCCGGCGCCGATTACGGCGTGCCGCTCCAACGCGTCCGGGAACTGGCCCGGCGCTGGCGGCACGAGTACGACTGGCGCGCCTGGGAGGCGAGGCTCAACGCGTACCCGCAGTACACCACCACGATCGACGGGCAGAACGTGCACTTCCTGCACGTCCGCTCCCCCGAGCCGGACGCCACGCCGCTAGTGCTCACGCACAGCTGGCCCGGCACGGTCGTGGACTTCCTGCCGATCATCGACCGCCTCCGCGACCCGCGCGCGCACGGCGGCGACCCGGCCGACGCGTTCCATCTGGTCATCCCGTCGATCCCCGGCTACGGGTTCTCCGGGCACACCGGCGAGAAGGGCTGGAACCGGTACCGCATCGCCCGCGCATGGGCCGAGCTGATGCGCCGCCTCGGATACGAGCGGTACGGCGCGCACGGCAACGACGCGGGCTCGCTCATCAGCCCCGAGGTGGGCCGCGCCGACCCGAGGCATGTGATGGGGGTGCACGTCACGCAGGTGTTCTCGTTCCCGTCCGGCGACCCGGCCGAGCTGGAGGGCCTCAGCGAGGAGGAGATGGGCAAGATCCGGTTCCTGCAGTGGTGGAACGAGAACGGCGGGGCGTACGACAAGCTCCAGTCGACGGCGCCGCAGACGCTCGCGCACGCCCTAGCCGACTCGCCCGTGGGCCAGCTCGGCTGGAACGCGCAGCTGCTCGGGCCGGAGCTCGACCCGGATTACGTGCTCACCAACGTGATGATCTACTGGCTCACGAACACGGCGGCGTCCGCGGCCCGCCTGTACTACGAGGACTTCCACGCCGACAAGCCCAGCGAGCCGACGACGGTGCCGTTGGGCCTGGCCAACTTCGCGTACGACTTCCAGTCGATCCGGCGGTTCGCGGATCGCGACCACAAGAACATCGTCTCGTGGCACTTCTACGACAAGGGCAGCCACTACGCCGCCCAGGACGCCCCGGATCTCCTGATCGAGGACATCCGCGGCTTCTTCCGCAAGCTCCGCTGATCCCCGACGCGCGCGCAGCGGGCCGGATGCGGGGCCGCCTCTACGCGCCGGGCCCCTGGGGCAGCATCGAGGTCAGGTCGAGCGCGCTGATGCCCGAGCCGCTCTACGAGGCTCAGGTCGTCGACCGCCTGGCGAACTGACGACCTTGCCGAGCGCGCGCGCGATGGTCTCCGCCTCCCGGCCGGTCAGCTTTGAGGTGAACAGCCGCTGGATCCCGCCGAGGTAGGTGGGTGCGGCGGCGCGCAGCCGGCGGCGGCCGGCCTCGGTTATCGTCGCGTACGCCGAGCGGCCGTCGGCCGGATTCGTCTCCCGGCTGACCAGCCCGGCCCGGACCAGCTCGTCGACCACCCGGCTCACGCGGGTTCGGCTGACGACCGCGACCTCGCCGAGCTCGCCCATGGTGAGCCGGCGCTCCGGAGCGGCGTTCAGCTCCAGGAGCACGTCGTACCAGCTCAGGGGCAGCCCGTGGGCCGCCTGTAACTCGCGGTCCAGCGCTGGCACTAGCGCGGCGTGTACCCGAAGCAGCGCCGCCCAGGCGGCCGTGTCGGTGTCCTGCACCACCGCAGCCTAGCAACTCTTGTGCGCACGCACGCATCGACGCAACTCCAACCATCATCACGAATGGCGGCTGCCGTCCGTCTAGGCGTTCAGGTACGCCAGCACCGCCAGCACCCGGCGGTTGTCGTCGTCGGACGGCGGCAGGCCGAGCTTCATGAAGATGTTGTTGATGTGCTTGCTCACCGCCTTCTCGGTGACGTACAGCTTGGCCGCGATCGCCGCGTTGGAGCGCCCCTCGGCCATCTGACCGAGCACCTCCCGCTCGCGCGCCGTCAGCACGGCGAGCGGCTCGCGCCGGGCCAGCAGCTGCGAGACCACCTCGGGGTCCATCACGGTGCCGCCGTCGGCGACCCGGCGTACCGCGTCGACGAAGTGGGCCACGTTCGAGACCCGGTCCTTGAGCAGATAGCCGACGCCGCCGTTGCGGTCGGTGAGCAACTCCCGCGCGTACAGCGGCTCGACGTGCTGCGACAGCACCAGGATCGGCAGGCCGGGCACCTCGGTCCGGGCCGCGAGTGCGGCCTGCAGACCCTCGTCGGTGAACGTCGGTGGCAGCCGCACGTCGACGACCGCCACGTCGGGCTTGTGCTTGATCAGCGCGGGCAGCAAGGCCGGGCCGTTGTCGACCGCCTCGACGACCTCGAAGTCGAACGCCTCCAGCAGCCGCGTCAGTCCGTCCCGGAGGAGAGCGAGGTCTTCGGCGAGGACAACGCGCACGGCAGCTCCATGGTCACGACGGTCGGTCCGCCGGGCGGGCTGGACAACGCAATCGTGCCATCGAAAGCTGCGAGGCGCCGCTCGATGCCCCGAAGGCCGGTGCCGGCCGCGGGATCGGCGCAGCCGACGCCGTCGTCACCGACGGTCATGAACAGAACGCCGTTCGCATGCCGCATCCGCACCCATGCGGTATTGGCCGCACTGTGCCGGCTGACGTTGGCGAGCGCCTCCGCGACGACAAAGTACGCCGCGGACTCGACCGGTGTGTCCGGCCGCCCGGGCAGATCGATGTCGACCGTGATCGGCATCGGGAGGCTGAGCGCGAGCGCGCGGACCGCACCGTCGAGACCGCGCTCGGCGAGCACCGGCGGGTGGATGCCCCGGACGAGGTGACGCAGCTCGACGAGCGCCGCGCTGCTGGACTCGCGCGCCTCGGCGAGCAGCTTGCGGGCGGCCGCCGGATCCCGTTCGATCAGCTCCTCGGCGAGGCCGATCGTCATGCCCAACGACACGATGCGGGCCTGGGCGCCGTCGTGCAGGTCGCGTTCGATGCGGCGCAGCTCGGCGGCCTGCGCGTCCACGGTGTCGGCCCGGGTGACGGTGAGCTGGGCGACCCGCAGCCGCAGCTCGGCGGCCCTGGTCGGGCGGAGGAAGAGCTTGGCGAAGCGAGCGTCCACCAGGCGCAGCAACGGGGCGACCACGAGCCCGATCGTGAGGATCAGCAGGCCCTGTGGCAGCGCCAGGAAACCGTCGCCGACGCTCTCGATGGGCCAGATGGCGCCGTAGCCGTACCAGCCTGTGCCGAGCCAGATCCAGAGCGGCAGCAGGGTGATGCCCTCGAGGCCGTAGAGCGGTATCGCCAGCGAAACCAGCCCCAGGCCGATGCCGACCACGGCGCCGGGCACCAGCCAGGCGAGATCGCGCCAGGTCGCGGGGTCGGTGACGACCCACCGGAACCGCTGCCACCCGCCGGGCAGCGCGCCTTGGGGCTCCGGCTCGTACGGACGGGCGATGACGACGCCGGCCCGCGCGGCCAGCCGGCGTTCCAGATCGGCACGCTTGCGCACCAGGACGGCGACCCACGGCACCAGCGCGAGGCCGAGGAATGGCACGGGACTCAGAGCGAGCGCGACGAGGAACACCACCGCCAGCGGCAGGTTGGTGATCCCCAGGCCGACCGCGGCGGCGCCGCGCAGTACCGCACGCACCCCGTCCCAGACCCAGCGGTGGGCCTGCTCGTCGGTCTGGGCGGTGTCCACGGTCCCATTCTCGCCGAAGTCGGGCCGGGCGGCGGTGGTGCCAGCACCACCGTGGCAGGGGACGTGGCACTCCTGTGCTTTGCGCGCGCGGGCGGTTACCTGGAGACATGACGATCACCATCGAGCCTGCCCGGACCAAAGCCGGCAGCGATTTCGCCGCTCTCTCCCGCCAGGTGACCGCCCAAGGGCTGATGAACCGCCGCCCCGGCTACTACGCGCTACGGCTGACCGCCGTCGCGCTCATGCTCATCGGCGGCTGGACCGCGTTCTTCCTGATCGGCTCGTCCTGGTGGCAGCTCGCGGTTGCCGCGTGGCTCGCCATCACGTTCGCGCAGATGGCCCTGGTAGCCCACGACCTCGCGCACCGGCAGGTGTTCCGCACCAAGCGGCCGAGCGAGATCGCCGGGCGACTGGTCGGCAACCTCGGCATCGGGATGAGCTACGGCTGGTGGATGGACAAGCACACCCGACACCACAACAACCCGAACCACGACGATCTCGACCCGGACGTGTCGCCCGAGGTGTTGATCTGGGCCACCGAGTCCGCGCTGGGCCGGCGCGGGTTGAAGGGCTTCATCACCCGGCACCAGGCGGGGCTGTTCTTCCCGCTGCTCACGCTGCTCGGTATCGACCTGAAGGTCTCCAGCGTCAAGGCGCTGCACAACGGCACAGTGAAGCGTCGAGGCCTGGAGGGCGGGCTGCTCATCCTGCACGCCGCCGTGTACCTGTCGGCGTTGCTGATCGTCCTGTCGCCGCTGCAGGCCGTCGCGTTCTTCCTGGTCCACCAGGCGCTGTTCGGCGTCTACCTGGGCATGACGTTCGCGCCCAACCACAAGGGGATGCCACACCCGACCGGGACCGAGGACTTCCTGCGCAAGCAGGTCGTGACCTCGCGAAACGTGCGCGGCGGGTGGCTCGTCAACACGGCGCTGGGCGGCCTCAACTACCAGATCGAACACCACCTGTTCCCGGGCATGCCCTCGCCGAATCTGAGTAAGGCGCAGCCGATCGTGCAGGCGTACTGCGCCGAGATCGGTGTCCCCTACGAGCAGGCCGGCCTGATCGAGTCGTATCGCCAAGCCTTGCGCCACCTGCATGAGGTGGGCGCGCCGGCCCGGGCGGAACACGCGGCACGCTGAGCAGCTGTGAGAACGTGCATTGTCTGCCCCTGCACGAAGAGATCGGGAGGCTCGGCATGGATCTGCAGCTCACGGACAAGGTCGCGGTCATCACCGGCGGGACCGTTGGGATCGGGCTGGCGATCGCCCGCGGCCTCGCGGCCGAGGGCGCGCATCTCGCGTTGTG
>DASYTU010000108.1:0-27356 GCA_036001925.1 Actinoplanes sp. | reverse complement strand
CCGGTCCGCTCCGCCACCGGCCGGGTGCGCTATGTGCCGGCGGTGCGGCTGTCCCACGGCAAGGCCGCCGAGATGCAACGCCGCGGCGCCATCCACTTCCACGCCCTGGTCCGCCTCGACGGCGTCCACCCCGGCGACCCGGCCGCGGTCGTCCCCCCACCCGCCGGGATCGGGCTCGTCGACCTCGTCGACGCCCTCGACGTCGCCGCCCGACAGGTCGCGTTCACCACCCCGGCCCACCCCGACCGGGCCGACGGGTGGCCCATGGCGTTGGGGCGAGCAGGTCGACATCCGGCCGCTCACCCTCGCCGGGGACGGCAGCATCACCGACCAGACCGCCGCCGACCACCTCGCCAAGGCCGGCTACCTGGCCAAGTACGCCACCAAGAGCACCGAGGCCACCGGGCACAACTCCACCCGCATCACCGGCGACACCATCGGCGAACACGCCGACCCCGACGGCGGCCACACCGCCCGGCTCATCGACGCCTGCTGGCGGCTCGGCCGACCCCTCCATACACCCGCCCCGCTCACCCGCCGACCCCCGCACGACCGGCCCACCCGGTCGGCCTACGACCCGTTCGGTGAGCCCTGGGGCTGCCCGGACTGCGGCACCCACACCCGCTACCGCGCCTGCCCCGTCTGCGTCGCCCAGCGTCAAGCCCGCCTTGACACCAAACCCGCCAACAAGCCCGGGGCGGTCAACCCGTATGCGCGGCTGCGTCGCTGGGCCCACATGCTCGGCTACGGCGGCCACTTCCTCACCAAGGCCCGCCGTTACTCGGTCACCCTCCGGCTGCTGCGCGACACCCGCATCAGCTTCCGGCGCACCGCCGAGCGGGACCGGGCCGCCGTCGACCCCGGCACCATCCGCGCCGTCGAGCACCTCGACGACCCCACCACCCTAATCGTCGGCGCGCTCACCTTCGCCGGCGTCGGCTGGCGCACCACCGGCGACGCCCTGCTCGCCAAGACCGCCGCGGTGATGGCCCGCGCTCGACATGACGTGGGACGGGAAGAACTCGCCCATGAAGTAGGGACGGCTCTTGGCTATGAAGCATTGTCGCAGGTCGCATGATTGGTAACGAGAAAGGGATGACAATTGGCCGAGAAGTGCAGTTGACGACGACTTGATACGTCGCAATCCTTGCCGAATTAAGGGCGCGGGCCAGGACAATGCCGACGAACGACCTACGGCAACGCTGGACCAGGTTTTCGGTATCGCTGAGGCAATTCAGCCTCGCTACCGCCTGATGATTCTGCTGGCGGCCTTTGCGCAGCTCCGCTTCGGAGAACTGATAGCGCTTCGCCGCAATGACATTGACTTAGCGAAGATGGAACTGCGTGTACGTCGGGCTACCGCCGAGATGCAGGACGGCACCCAGTTCGACGCCGACCCTAAGTCAGAGGCGGGCAAGCGTCCGATCAGTCTGCCCGAAGGTCTCCGCGGCGACATCGAGGTCCACCTCAGCCGGTACGCACAACCCGGGCCGACCGGCAGGCTCTTCGTCGGCCCGCAAGGCGGCATCCCTCGCCGCCGCAACTTCAACCGCATATGGCATGCGGCGCTGAAGGTTGTTGGCGTACCGAACGAGACGGATCTTCACCTCCACGATCTCCGTCACACGGGCAGCACATGGTCAGCCCAGAGTGGCGCCACACTCAAAGAGCTGATGGCCCGGATCGGCCATTCGAGCACCCGGGCGGCCATGATCTATCAACACGCGAGCCGTGATCGAGACGACACCATCGCGGCGGCTCTCAACGCGCTGATCGTGGAAGCCCGTAGCAAGGCCAACGAGTGATCTGGCACGGATCTGGCACAACGAGAAAGGCCCGGACGTCAGTCCGGGCCTTCGTTGCTGGTGGAGCTGAGGGGACTCGAACCCCTGACCCCCACACTGCCAGTGTGGTGCGCTACCAGCTGCGCCACAGCCCCTTATGGCACCCGGTCGCTCGGGCACTCACGGAATAGTACACACCAGCGCATGCCTCCCCCACGCAGCCCCCTCAGTTGAGCAACACGTCCGGGGGGAAGTGGGCCACCGCGGCCAGGATGTCGCCCTGGCGGCGCAGGACCATGGCCCAAAGATCGTCCGGCCGGTTCACGAACGGGTCGCCGGGCAGGGCGTCGAACACGAACCATGAACCCGACGAGATCTCGTCCTCGAGCTGGCCCGGTGACCAGCCGGAGTAGCCCGCGAAGACGCGGATACCGGCGACGGTCTCGCGCAGGCGGTCCGGGTCCGCGGACAGGTCGATCGTTCCGAGCGCGCCGGCGACCTGGTGGAAGCCGCTCACCCGCTTCTTCACCATGGGACGGGTCCGGGCTAGGCAGATCGCGGACTCGGGCTGCACCGGGCCACCCTCGAAGAGCACCGCGGGATCGCCGGCGAGGTCACCCCAGTTGCCGAGGACGTCGGCGACCGGCACCTCGGTGGCGCGGTTGAGGACGACGCCGAGGGCGCCGCCGGGCTCGTGCGCGACCAGCAACACCACCGTACGGTCGAAGTTGGGGTCTTTGAGCGTCGGGGTCGCGACCAGCAACTGACCGGTCATCGACTCCATCGATCGACCTCCGATTCGCTGTCCCTCGCTATGCACGACACCTCCGCCAGGCCAGCGTGTACGAAGCGAGCAAGCGCTCGGCCCTTTCCAGCAACGCCATGCATCGCAGATTAGCCTGCGTCTCAGGCCACCGATAAGGTCTGCGCATGAACCAGCCACCCGGAACCGCCGAGATCGGCATCATCGGCGGATCGGGCCTCTACGCACTCCTGGACGGAGCCACTGAGCACGCGGTGTCCACGCCGTACGGGCCGCCGTCCGACCCCATCACGGTGGCTGAGGTAGTCGGGCGGCGGGTGGCGTTCCTGCCGAGACACGGGCGCGATCACCGGTTCCCGCCGCACAAGATCCCGTACCGGGCGAACCTGTGGGCGTTGCGGGCGATGGGCGTACGTCAGATCATCGCGCCTTGCGCGGTCGGCGGCCTGCGGCCCGACCTCGGTCCCGGCACCTTTGTGGTCCCTGACCAGCTGATTGACCGTACGAGCGGGCGCGAGCCGACGTTCTACGACGCGGGCGCGGTACATGTGTCGTTCGCCGACCCCTACTGCCCGGACGGGCGTGCCACCGTGCTGAGGGCTGCGGCGCGGCAGGGCCCGGTGGACGGCGGCACGATGATCGTCGTCGAGGGGCCGCGGTTCTCCACCCGGGCGGAGTCGCGCTGGTACACCTCGATCGGCGGCGCGGTCGTCAACATGACCGGTCATCCGGAGGCCGTGCTGGCCCGCGAGCTGGCGCTGTGCTACACGACGATCGCGCTCGTGACCGACCTGGACGCCGGCGTCGAGGGTGACCGCGGGGTCACCCAGGAGGAGGTGTTCCGGGTGTTCGCCGAGAACACCGCGATCCTGCGTGGGCTCCTCCTGGAGGCCGTGGCGAGGCTGCCGACCAAGCGCAAGTGCCCGTGCGCCCACGCCCTGGACGGGATCAAGCTCCCCATCGACCTGCCCTGAAGTGGCGATCGATCGGGTCGCCCAGGCACAGATCGAGGACCTTGACGTTGGTCACTCGCGACGCGGACATCCAGAAGTACGACGTCGAACTCCTCATGGTTTGACACACCGTAGGACTTTCGCCGCAGACGCCAACGGCGCTCCCGCCCTGTGGGGCGGGAGCGCCGTACACGATCTCCGTGGAGGTGCCGGGAATCGAACCCGGGTCCTTCGTTGTTTCATCAGGGCTTCTCCGAGCGCAGCTCACTATGCCTCTACTCGGCCCCACCAATCACGTGAGCAAGTTGGTGTGACGGGCCCAGTCGCTGATTGATCTCGCCGCACGGACCCCGCGACCGGGTCCGATTGGCCAGCCTCCTAGCTGATGCCGGTATCTGGGACGGAGGCGCTCCCAGACCGACAGACTCCGCTACTTGCCTCAGGCGGCGAGAGCGTAAGAGTCAGCGCTATCCTGCTTGGCGCTTATTGGTTTCCGACGACCGATTCTCGAGACGACGTCGGCTTCCTCGGCTCGCTTCCCCTGTCTCCACTTACGAAGTCGAAACCAGTCACCCCCTCGAACAAACAATCTTAGCTCATCCGGCACCATGATCCGTTGGCGGTGCAGGACGTCGGTCGTACCTCGCCGGTGGCCTGTTTTGTCGCCTCGAAGCCGAGGCTTTGCGTCGCGCCGGGCTCCAGCGGCCCGCCGCTGAAGATCGTCACATCGCCTCGGCGCGACAGCGAGCCGTTCCACGCCTGGGTGATCCGGACGCCGTCCGCTGCGTCGTAACGCACCGCGACCGTCCAGTTCTGCGGCGTCTCGCTCTCGTTGCGCACCTGCACCGTACCGATGAAGCCCGTATCCCAGCTCGACCTGACCCCGTAGTTCGCGCTCAGCGCGGCCTTCGCGGTGGGCGAGGTCCGCGGCTGCGGCGCCGGCTTGATCGTGACAAGAGATTTCGCGGGTACGGGCA
This sequence comes from Actinoplanes sp., assembly GCA_036001925.1. GTDB lineage: Bacteria > Actinomycetota > Actinomycetes > Mycobacteriales > Micromonosporaceae > Actinoplanes. The sequence goes on along the minus strand of DASYTU010000108.1, from coordinate 22,879 downwards.
AAGCAGGTCCAGTGGTGTGCCGGACGCGCGGGCTGGCCGTGACCGGGGTGGAAGTCGCGGCCGAGGTGGTGTGCGTCGTAGCCACGGGTGTCGGGACAGGCGGCTCCACCAGTACGGGTCCCGGCTGTGCGCCGGCGGACGATCCGATCCACACCACCGACCCCACGATCGCGGCGGCGGCCAGCAGTACGGCCGTCGCGGCCCACCCACGCCTGACGATCCCAAGCCGAACGGGATCCTGGACTCTTAACCCACTCCAAGATCGCGCAGCCCAGCGGGCCACGGATAAGCGGGCACGGTCGAGGCGCGAGGTGGAGTGCTTGCCGGGCAAGGATGCCGATCCCTTCGAGGAGCGGAGGGGAGTCCGACGAGATTGTGCCCTATCCCAGGACGCAGTTGATCAGCGCACTGGAGCGATCTAGCGTCCGAAACCTCCGAAACCCCATCCGCCAGGCCCACCGCCGCCGCCGAACGGTGGGTAACCCGCGCCCGCCGTCTGCCCCGGGCATCCCGTTCCTTGGCGGTAGCCCCAGCCTGAACCGAACCCCCCGTACCGCTGGTCGGTGCATGGCGCCGTGGTGGCCGGCGCGGGCGTCTGCGTCCTCCGCGCGGACCGAGAAGCGGACGGCGATGCGGTGGATGGCGAAGCGACCCGCGCGAAGCGGCTCGGCGGGTAGGACGGCGACGGTTCGGCGGAGGCCGAAGCGGGAGGCGACGTGACCGGCAGCGGTTGAGCAGGGCTGTGCCCGCTCGTCCCGGTCCGGAAACCGATCGCGGCCACCACCAGCAGGGCCAGGGCGATCGCGACGGTCAGCCGGCGGCGGGGCGAGAGATGCAGCGGCAAATCGAGCAGTGCATGGTGTTTGCCGGGCATCGTCCCTCCGCTTCATGATCAGTGCGGCCGCTACCGTAGCTCAATCCATGCCCTTGCTGCGTCGGCCCATCGCCCGAGAAATCTCCCGTTGCGCGTCCCGGGCCGCCATGTCCTGGCGCTTGTCGTACGCCTTCTTGCCCCTGGCCAACCCGAGCTCGACCTTGGCCCAGCCATCGTTGAAGTAGACCGACAGCGGCACCAGCGTGAGACCCTCCTCGCGGAGCTTGCCGATCAGCTTCTGGATCTCGGTCTTCTTGAGCAGCAGCTTGCGGACCCGGCGCGGCTCGTGGTTGGTCCAGGTGCCCTGGGTGTACTCCGGGATGTGCATGCCATGCAGGAAGATCTCGCCGTTGCTCTCGTGGCCGAACGCGTCGACGAGCGACGCCCGGCCGGCCCGCAGCGACTTGACTTCGGTGCCGGTGAGTGCCATGCCGGCCTCGTACGTATCGAGGATCGCGTAGTCGTGGCGCGCCTTGCGGTTCGAGGCCACGACCTTGCGCCCCTGTTCGCGTGGCATGTCGACTCCTTGCATGAAAAAGGTCCGGCGGTCTCCGCCGGACCTTCCCATCTTACTCGTCCCTCGACACTGGCACGCGAGCAGATACGCAACGACAAGGAGAGCCGCACGCGGCCCTCCTTGTCGTCATACGTATCAGACCTTGATGTAGAAGCGCAGCGTGATCCATGCCGTGATCGCACTGACGCCGGCGCCGACGACCGCCAGCAGCGGCAGCATCAGCCACACGTTGCCGTTCGGAATGGGCGTCAGCACGTTGGTGAGCGCCTGCAATCGGCCATCCAGGAGCACGATCTTGCTGACGAAGAGCGCGATAAAGCCCAGGATGGCACCGACAACGCCGGCGACCACCGCCTCGAGGACGAATGGTGCCTGGATGAACCAGTTCGATGCGCCGACCAGTTTCATGACCGCGACTTCGCGACGTTTGCTGTACGCGGCCACCTGGATGGTGTTACCGACGAGCAACAACGCCGCCAAGGCCATGAAGGCGGCCACCACCAACGCCATCACCTGGATGGAGTTGAAGATGTTGAAGACCTTGTCGAGCAGTTGCCGCTGATCGACGATGTCCTGGATGCCGGGCAGACCCTGGACCTCCGCCGCGAACGTCTTGTACTGCTCCGGGTTCTTGAGCTTCACCCGATAGGACGCGGGGAGGCTCTCCGGCCCGACCGACTTGATGAAGTCTGGCGAGTCGCGCCAGAGCACCTTGAACTTCTCGAACGCCTGCTCGCGGCTCTCGAACGACTTGCTCGCCACCAGCGGGCTCCGATCGATCGCCTGGCTGATCGCTGTGCTCTGCGCGTCGGTGACGTCCTCACGCAGGAAGATCGAGACCTCGATCTCCCCGTAGTAGAAGTTCTTCATGCGGTCGACCTGCATGTACATGAGCACGCTGGCACCGAGCATGGTCAGCGAGACCGACAGGGTGATGATCATCGCGACGGTCATCGTGACGTTGCGCCACAGGCCAACCAGGACCTCGTTGAAGACGTACTTCAAACGCATCGGGGGTTCCTTCCGGGACTCCGCGTCTTGCTTAGGAACAGTCGATCTAGGGGGCGGAGCTCGGCTCTAGCCGTACACACCACGGGCCTGGTCGCGGACGATGCGGCCGCTTTCGATCTCGATGACGCGGCGGCGCATCTGGTTGACGATGTTGGAGTCGTGCGTGACCATGACGACCGTCGTACCGGTCCGGTTGATCCGGTCGAGCAACCGCATGATCTCGATGGAGGTGTCCGGGTCGAGGTTGCCCGTCGGCTCGTCGGCCAGCAGGATCAGCGGCCGGTTCACGAATGCCCGGGCCACCGCGACGCGCTGCTGCTCGCCGCCGGAGAGCTCGTGCGGGTACCGGTGCTCCTTGCCGCCGAGGCCGACCAGCTCCAGCACCTCGGGCACCACCCGGCGGGCGACGGCCTTGGTCTTGCCGATCACCTCGAGCGCGAACGCCACATTCTCGTACGCGGTGCGGTTGGGCAGCAACCGGAAGTCCTGGAAGACGCAGCCGATCGAGCGCCGGAAGTGGGGGATCTTCCAGGACCGCATCGAGGTCACGTCCCTGGCGTTCACCATGACCCTGCCGCGGGTGGGCGACACCTCGTGCAGCAGGAGCTTGATGATCGTCGACTTGCCGGAACCGGAGGGGCCGATGAAGAAGACGAACTCACCCTTCTCGATACCGACGCTGACATCGTCCAACGACGGCCGAGACGCCTTCGGATACGTCTTCGTCACGTTCTCGAGCTGAATCACGGGAGCAGAGTCTACGCGGTGTAACGAAATCGCCAAGTCGGACGACCGGGTTCCCGAGACGATCTCGTCTTTTGCGAGGTCGCGGGCGGGGGCGCCCTCAGTCGCTGTTCCTGGACTGCTTGCGCCAGCGGATGCCAGCTTCGATGAAGTCGTCCAGGTCGCCGTCGAAGACGGCCGCGGGATTTCCGGTCTCCTGCTCCGTGCGCAGGTCCTTGACCATTTGGTACGGATGCAGCACGTAGGACCGCATCTGGTCGCCCCAGGATCCGGTGCTGTCGTGCTTGAGGCCGGCGAGCTTCGCCTCCTCCTCCTGGCGCTTGCGCTCGAGCAGTCGCGCCTGCAGGACGCGCATCGCGGAGGCCTTGTTCTGCAGCTGTGACTTCTCGTTCTGACACGTCACAACGATGCCCGTCGGAATGTGCGTGAGACGCACAGCGGAGTCGGTCGTGTTCACGCTCTGTCCACCAGGACCCGACGAACGGTAGACGTCCACCCGGATTTCGTTCTCCGGGATGTCGATGTGGTCGGTCTGCTCCACGACCGGCATCACCTCGACGCCGGCGAAGCTCGTCTGGCGGCGGCCCTGGTTGTCAAACGGACTGATCCGGACCAACCGGTGCGTGCCCGACTCGACGCTCAGGGTCCCATATGCGTACGGCACCTTGACCGCGAACGTGGCCGACTTGAGCCCCGCCTCCTCGGCGTACGACGTGTCGTAGACCTCGGTCGGGTAGCCGTGGCGCTCGGCCCAGCGCAGGTACATCCGGAGCAACATCTCGGCGAAGTCGGCCGCGTCCACGCCGCCCGCGCCCGCCCGGATCGCCACAACCGCCTCCCGCGAGTCGTACTCGCCGGAGAGCAGCGTGCGGATCTCCATCTCGTCGATGGCCTTCTGCAGCGCGGTGAGCTCGTCGCCGACCTCGGCGATCGAGGACTCGTCGCCCTCGGCCTCGGCCATCTCCAGCAGCAGCGCGGCATCGTCGAGCCGGGAACGCAGCCGTTCCAGCCGGCTGATCTCGCCGGAGACGTAGGACAGCCGGGAGTTGATCTCCTGCGCGCGCGCCTGATCATCCCAGAGGTCGGGCGCGGACGCCTGCTCCTCGAGCTCCGCCCGGTCCCGGCGCAGCTTGTCGACGTCAATGACGTTCTCGATGTTGCGCAGGGTGGCGTCGAGGGCCTTGAGTTGCTCTGGGAAATCGGCAGCGGTCACAACAATCAAGACTACGCCGCCCGGCCGGTCACTAAACCTGCTGGCTCCGCCTCGCTCCGCGGCGATCGCCTGATAACCGCCGAGATGGCACACCGATCGCAACAGCTGCACACCCCGCAGCCGCCCCGACCGGCACGCATCTCACCAGCGGCGATCACTGAGCCTGCTGGCTCCGCCTCGCTCCGCGGCGATCGCCTGATAACCGCTGAGATGGCGCACCAATCGCAACAGCTGCACACCCCGCAGCCGCCGCGATCGGCACGCCATCTCACCGGCGGCGATCTCCCGGCCGGACGGGCGCGACTGCGTCAGTCTTCGGGCGCGACCTTGAGCCAGTTCAGGGCCGCCTTGTGATACGCGACCGCGAACTCCAGCGCGGCGGCGCCGTACGCGTCGCCGGCCTTCTTGGCCTCCTTGGCCTGTTCGCGCGCCATGGCCAAGGCTTCCGAGTGGTACTCGTTGGCGCCGGTGTAGAGCGTCTTCAGCTGATTGCCGGAGTGCTGCTGGCCGAAGGCGACCCGCAGGGCCACCGGATTGCGGATGGCGTCGCGGCCGGGCGCCTCGGCGAGCCAGCGGCTGAAGGCGCGCTTGCCGGCGGCCGTGATGGCATAGGGCTGGCTGGAGCGTGGCCCGGGCTTTCCGAGACGGACGTAACCCATCTCGGCGAGCACAGGCAGTTCGCGGTAGACCTGGCTCCGCGTCATCGACCAGTAGGGCCCGAGGCGACGTTCGGCAGCCGCCATCAGCTGACCGCCGGTCATCGGCCCATCGTGTAGCAGGCCGAGCAGAGCGGCAGCTGTGGGATTGATTTGAGAGTCGGGCATGGCTTCTAAGCTGCCACTTTGTAGCCTCGGCGTCCAGAATTTCGCCCGTTCCGTCCAGTTTGCGTCTCCACATGCGACTGTCCCGCGCCGACAGTCCGACCAGGAAGGTCGGGACCGGGCGTTTTACCCGTGCGGAGCGCTCTCACGAGGTAGAATGGCGCAGGGAAACGCCCAGACGACGCTACAGGTCAGAAAACGTTATTAAACGGTACGGACTGCCCTGCGTAAAAAGTCAAACCGAACAATCACCCCATGTGGGGGTAGCGCCAGTCGACCGGCGGCTCGAATGTCTCCTTGATCGTCCGGGGCGATACCCATCTGTACAGGTTCAGCACCGAGCCCGCCTTGTCGTTCGTGCCGCTGCCGCGGGCGCCGCCGAACGGCTGCTGCCCCACCACCGCGCCGGTCGGCTTGTCGTTGATGTAGAAGTTGCCGGCGGTGAAGCGCAGCGCGGCACCGGCCCGCTCGATGACCGTGCGGTCGGTGGCGAAGATCGACCCGGTGAGCGCGTACGGGGAGGCGGAGTCCGCCAGCTCCAAGGTGGTCTCGAAGTCGCCGTCGTCGTAGACGTACACGGCGAGGAGGGGACCGAAGTACTCGGTGCTGAACACCTCGTGGGTCGGGTCGCTGCACTCGACGAGCGTCGGAGCGACGAACCAGCCCTCGCTGTCGTCCGCGGTCCCACCGGCCAGCACGGTGCACGATGCGCTGTTCTTGATCCGGTCCAGCGCCGCGGCGAGCTTCGCGAATGCCCGCCCGTCGATCACGGCACCGCCGAACGTGGACAGGTCGGTCACGTCGCCGTACTGGATGGCGCCGACCGTGGCTGCGAGCCGGTCCCGCAGGCCGCCGTCCCAGATGGAGCGGGGCACGTACGCGCGGGACGCGGCCGAGCACTTCTGGCCCTGGTACTCGTACGCGCCGCGGACCAGCGCGGTGTGCAGCGCGTCCACGTCCGCGCTGGCGTGCGCGAAGACGAAGTCCTTGCCACCGGTCTCGCCGACCACACGCGGGTACGACCGGTACCGGTCGATGTGGCTGCCCACCTCCTGCCACAGGTGCCGGAACGTCGCCGTGGAACCGGTGAAGTGGATGCCGGCCAGGTCCGGGTCCGCGAGCACCACCTCGGAGACGGCCAACCCATCGCCGGTGACCAGGTTGATGACACCCGGGGGCAGCCCGGCGGCCTCGAAGAGCCGCATGGTGAAGTGCGCGGCCAACTGCTGGGTCGGGGACGGCTTCCAGATGACGGTGTTGCCCATGAGCGCGGGCGCGGACGGCAGGTTACCCGCGATCGCGGTGAAGTTGAACGGCGTGATCGCGTACACGAAACCCTCGAGCGGCCGATGGTCGAACCGGTTCCACATCCCCTTGGAGGATTCCGGCTGCTCGCCGAGGATCCGCCGCCCGAACGCGGCGTTGAAGCGCAGGAAGTCGATCAGTTCGCAGGCCGCGTCGATCTCCGCCTGGTACACCGACTTGGACTGGCCCAGGATGGTGGCCGCGTTGAGCGTGTCCCGCCACCCGCCGGCCAGCAGTTCGGCCGCGCGCAGGAAGACCGCGGCCCGCTCGCTGTACGGCAACGCACGCCAGCCCGGCGCCGCCTCCTTCGCGGCGGCCACGGCTGCGGCCGCGTCGGCGCGGGTGGCGTTGCCGGCCACGCCGAGCACATGATGCCGCCGGTGCGGCTCGACGACCTCGATCGTGGGGCCACCCGCCATGGAACGCACGCCGCCGATCGTCATCGTCAGGTCCAAGCGGTCGCCGCGCATCGCGTCCAGTCGGGCCTGCAACGAGGCCCGCTCGGCGCTGCCGGGGGCGTAGCCGCGTACGGGCTCGTTCCGTGGCACGGGAACGGAAAGCTGGGCGTCCATCTCGCACTCCTTCTCACGGTCTCCGGGGTCTCCGGCCGACTCGACCATCCTCGCACGGGTGGAACGACCGTTCAGGGGCCTCACGCGTACCCTGTGGCGCATGACGACGCAGGAGGAGTCGACCGCAACGGCCGGCACCGTGGAGCGGCCGTCCTCCGCCGGCACCGTGCTCGCGTTCGCCGGGGTGCTCTGGATGGCCGCGATGCTCTGGTCCGCCCGCGCCACCATCACCGGCCGCACCGACGCCGAGATGGAGGTCACCTCCGCGGCGTACGCCCTGCCCGGCGCGGTCTCCGCGAGTCTCGTCGCGGGTGCGGCCGTCGCGCTCGCCGTCCTCGCGGTCGCGGGCCGCGAGGGCCGGACGCTGGGCGCGACGCTGCGCTTCGCGATCGCGACCGGCGCGGGGCTGGTGTTGGGACTGCTGGGCGCGGTCTCGATCATCACGATCAACACCGACGGCTGGGTGTACGCGGTGATCGGCGGCACCGTGGCTGCGGCGGCGACGATCGGCGGCGCGCTGGCCGGCTTCCGCGAGCCCCGGGTGGTCGCGGCGGCGTGCTGGGCCGCGATCGCGGTCTTCGCCGTCGGCTTCGTGCTCAACTACCTGCAGTCGCCGCTGCTGAACCTGTTCGGCTCGGGCAGCAGCTCGGCCTCGCAGGCGAACGCCGCGAACTGGTTCTCGTTCACCCAGGCGTTGCTGAGCGGCCTCGCGGCCGGGCTGGTCGCGTACCGGTCGCTGCGGCGCGCCCGGCGCCGGAGCGACGGTACGGACGTGGGCTGGCCGCTGTACGCACTCGCCGGGGCAGGCCCCGGCCTGCTGCTCGTGCTCGCCGAGGGACTCGCCCGCACCGCCGGCGCTCGGGTGCTGGAGCTGGCCGGCAAGGTGAGCGAGCTGGAGCTGGCCGTGCAGCGGATGCTCAGCGGCTCGCGCCTCAACAGCGCGCTGATCGTGCTGTTCGTCGGCGCGATCACCGCCATCATCGCCGTCGGCCGGACCATGACCCCGGCCCCCGAGGACGAGCCCGCTCCCGAGGGCTAAGTCAGTTCGTCCAGCTCGGAGACCGCGTACCACTCGAGCTCGTGGTCCTCGGCGCCGTCCACGATGAACTGGGCGTCCGGGTCGCCCGCCAGGGCTTCCTCGACCACGTCGGCGGCGGCCGCGACCTCCGCGGCCGCTCCCGCTCCGTCAACGTGGATGGAGGCGACCTCCTTCAACGCGAGCGGCTGCGGGAGGCGGACCGTGCTCGAGCCGAGCTCGACGTCCTCGCGGATGAGGTCGGTTGAGTCCACGTCGGCGGACACGACCACCCGGCGGCGCGGCGCGGACGGATCGTGCCGGAGCAGCTGCAGGGCGGCCTGGGCGGCCCGGGTGAACGCGACGTACTCGAGCTCCTCCTCGTCGCCCTCGGCGTACCACTCGCGCAGCGCCGGGGTGACCGCGTGCGCGATCGTCGGGCCGTTGCCGAGCTGCCCGGACGCGCGTAAGGCCGCGAGCATGGGAACGGTGGCCGGCACGTACACGCGGACCAGCTCGGTGATCGCCACTCTTCCTCCTGCGGTCGGCCGTCCCCCGTAGTACACCGACACGGAGCCGTCCGGAAGGGCCGATCCACCAGTCGTGTCCGGATTGTGGCATCAACACCCGCAGGCCATCGCCGGCTACCCGGGTTGCGCTGGTGATGGCGTCGTCTGGTTGGGCTACCCGACCGGGAGTAGGTTCGGGAAGCCATCGCAGGCTGTCGGTGGCAAACTGAGGTAGATGCCGTCGAGCCGGGGAGACCGCGTGGAGGCCAGGTTCATGCTGCTGTCCGACGTGGCGGCCGAGTTGAACGTGTCGGACTCGCAGGTCTACCACATGGTCCGCAGCGGCGAGCTGCCCGCGATCAAGATCGGCGGCCGGGGCCAGTGGCGCGTGGAGCGCGCCAAGCTGGAGGAGTACATCCAGCAGAAGTACGCCGAGACCGCCGGTTGGGTGCAGCAGAACCCGCTCACCGAGCGCGAACCGGAGTAACCGGTTAGCCGTCACCAGAGGGCATTGACGTCCGTGCGTATGCCCGGCAGACTGAGCCATCGAAAGCAAACGAAGGCAAACGCAATGATTGACGGGGTGCGTATGCGATCGGTCGAGGTGGCGCGGCGCGGCCCGAGGCCGCCGATCCGGATCCGTCCCGTGCCGCGGTGTGACCCGCCGTTCGACGACGAGCTGGAGCCGCAGGTGTGGGCGACGGCTCAGCAGCTGGCCCTCGACTTCTCTCCGCAGCCGCGGCGAGCGCTGCCGGCGCCAGCCCCGCCGCCTGCGGTGGAGGCACCCCGCGCGTCTCCGGTCGCGGGCGCGTCCGGAGACGCCAGGCTCGCGGTGCGCCGCTTCGTGCGCATGTGCGTCGAGGTGCTCAACGGGTATCGCCCGGCGGCCCACCTGCGCCGGTTCTCGGTACCCGCCGAGGCGGCCGCGGTGGTGGCCCAGGGCGTCGCCGGCGCCCGGCGGGTCGCCGAGCTACGGCGGGCGGCCCACCCCGCCGACCGGCGCGCGCGCCGCCCGGGCCCGGTCTGCGTCATCGGGGAACGCCTGTGCGAGCCGCGGAGCGGCGTCGTGGAGGCCGCGGTGTTGCTGGTCACCGGCGAGCGCACGTGGGCCATGGCGGTCCGGCTCGAGCTGCACCAGCAGACCTGGGCGGCGACCGTCCTCCGGCTGATCTAGCGCCGCCAGGAGCCCCCGGGGCGTCCGTTCAGCAGCCAAGGCGGCGGATGTCCCGGGCCTTACCTCACCGGCCCCGCGCGGACGCGCACGGACGCCGACGGCCCGCGCGACTCCGGCAGGTTGCCGGCCGCACGGGCCGTCGTGGTGTGCGGCGTCGCTATCCGGTCGCGCCCGGCGCGCCGTGGCAGCGCTTGTACTTCTTGCCCGAGCCGCAGTAGCAGGGCGCGTTCCGGGACGGGCCGCCGCTCGACTGGGCCTGCGCCGGCTGACGGCGGCGGCTGGCCGACGAGTGGGCCGGGCTGGCCGGTACCGGCGAGCCGCCCGCGCCGATGCCCAGCGCGGGTGCCGCGTCCTGCTGGATGACGGGGGTTCCGGCGCCGGCCGCGCCATCGATCGCGGGCGCCGTGTACTGCAGGCTCTGCGGGCGCCGGCCGCCGCCGAGGCCCTTGGCCCGCACCTCGATCTGGGACTCGGACTCGGTCGCCACCGAGGCCGGCAGCGGGACGGCCTTGCTCGGGTCGACCGTGACGGTGGGCTGCTCCTCGACTTGGACCTCGAGGTTGAACAGGAAGCCGACCGCCTCCTCCTTGATGCCCTCCATCATCTGGTTGAACATGTCGAAGCCCTCACGCTGGTACTCGACCACCGGGTCGCGCTGGGCGTACGCCCGCAGGTTGATGCCCTCCTGCAGGTAGTCCATCTCGTAGAGGTGCTCGCGCCACTTGCGGTCGATGACCGCGAGCAGGACCTGACGCTCGAGCTCACGTACCGCGTCCGCGCCGAGTTCCTCCTCGCGGGTGTCGTACGCCGCCTGCGCGTCGTCCTTGAGCCGCTGGATCAGGAAGTCCTGGTCGATCGCGTTGCGCTCGCCGCCGGACTCTTCGATGATGTCGTCGATCGTGATGCTGACCGGGTAGAGCCGCCGCAGACTGGCCCACAGCTGGTCGAGGTCCCAGTCCTCGGCGTAACCCTCGGACGTGGCCGCCACGACATAGTCGTGTACCACGTCGTCGATCATGTGCCGCGCCTGGTCGTGCATGTCCTCACCGTCGAGTACGCGCTTGCGCTCGGCGTAGATGACCTGGCGCTGCTTGTTCATGACCTCGTCGTACTTGAGGACGTTCTTGCGGATCTCGGCGTTCTGCGCCTCGATCTGGGTCTGCGCGCTGCGGATCTGGCGCGTCACCATCTTCGACTCGATCGGCACGTCCTCGGGGATGTTGAACCGGTCCATGACCGCCTCGACGGCGCCGGCCCGGAACCGCTTCATCAGGTCGTCCTGCAGCGACAGGTAGAACCGGGACTCGCCGGGGTCACCCTGCCGGCCGGAGCGTCCGCGGAGCTGGTTGTCGATGCGGCGGGCGTCGTGCCGCTCGGTGCCCAGCACATACAGGCCACCGGCGTCGATCACCTCTGCGGCCTCCGCCTCGCAGGCGTCCTTCCAGGCGGGCAGGACCTCCTCGAGCGCCTTGGCGTATTCCTCGGGGTCCTCGATCGGGTCGAGGCCGCGCTGGTGCAGCTCGGCCGAGGCGAGGAACTCGGGGTTGCCGCCGAGCAGGATGTCCGTACCGCGGCCGGCCATGTTGGTGGCCACCGTGACCCCGCCCTTGCGACCCGCCTGCGCGATGATCTGCGCCTCCTGGGCGTGGAACTTCGCGTTGAGCACGCTGTGCGGGATGCCGCGGCGGCGCAGCAGCTGGGACAGGATCTCGGAGTTCTCCACCGACACCGTGCCGACCAGGACGGGCTGACCGGTCGCGTGCCGCTCGGCGATGTCCTCGATGACCGCGTTGAACTTCGCCTTTTCGGTCTTGTAGATGACGTCGGGGTGGTCGATGCGGATCATCGGGCGGTGGGTCGGGATGGAGACGACGCCGACCTTGTAGACCTTGTTGAACTCGCCGGCCTCGGTCTGCGCCGTACCGGTCATGCCGCCCAGCTTCTCGTACAGCCGGAAGTAGTTCTGCAGCGTGATGGTCGCCAGGGTCTGGTTCTCCTGCTTGACCTCGACGCCCTCCTTGGCCTCGATGGCCTGGTGCATGCCCTCGTTGTAGCGGCGGCCGTGCAGGATGCGACCGGTGAACTCGTCGACGATGAGGACCTCGCCGTTCTCGTTGACGATGTAGTCCTTGTCGCGCTTGTAGAGCTCCTTGGCCTTGATCGCGTTGTTCAGGTAGCCCACCAGCGGGGTGTTCACCGACTCGTAGAGGTTGTCGATGCCGAGGCGGTCCTCGACCCGGGCGACGCCGCGCTCGGTGACCGCGACCGTGCGCTTGGCATCGTCCACCTCGTAGTCGCCCTCGCCGTCCTTGCCGCGCTGCAGCCGGCTGACCAGCGAGGCGAACTCGCCGTACCAGCGGGCCGAGTGCTCGGCGGGGCCGGAGATGATCAGCGGGGTCCGGGCCTCGTCGATGAGGATCGAGTCGACCTCGTCGACGATCGCGAAGTGGTGGCCGCGCTGGACCAGCTCGCTCGCCGACCACGCCATGTTGTCGCGCAGGTAGTCGAAGCCGAACTCGTTGTTCGTGCCGTAGGTGATGTCGCACTGGTACGCCGCGCGGTGCTCGGCGGCGGGCCGGTTCGGCAGGATCACGCCGACGGTGAGGCCGAGGAACACGTGCACCGCGCCGACCCACTCGGCGTCGCGCTGGGCGAGGTAGTCGTTGACCGTGACGATGTGCACGCCGTTGCCGCTCAACGCGTTGAGGTAGGCCGGGAACACGCCGGTCAGCGTCTTGCCCTCGCCGGTCTTCATCTCCGGGATGTTGCCGAAGTGCAGCGCCGCCGCGCCCATGATCTGGACGTCGAACGCCCGCTGGCCGAGCACCCGGCGGGCGCCCTCGCGGGCCGTCGCGAACGCCTCCGGCAGCAGCGAGTCCAGCGACTCGCCATCGGCGTACCGCTGTTTGTACTGCTCGGTGAGTTCCCGCAGCTCGTCGTCGGTCAGGTCGACGTAGTCGTCCTCGATCGAATTGACCGCGTCCGCGATCGCTTTGAGCCGGCGCACCAAGCGGCCTTCGCCGGCGCGTAGGACCTTTTCCAATATCGACACGGGTCAGCGCTCCCCTAGACAGTCTGCCGAACCATCGTAGGCGTCTCGCCCGGGTTGCCGTGAACCGAGCCCTCCGGTAAGCGCGCAAAGCACGCAAAACTGGGCTGGGAGTTCGCTGAGAGCGCACCGGCCCACCGGTGCAACCTTTTGGCGGGTCCGCGCGTGTCGGGCAGGATTGCCGCGTGGAAGCGGTCGAGATCGACGGCGGGGCGGTACGGCTGCGCGGCTACCGCCCCGACGACCTCGACGACCTTGTCGCCGGCTACAGCGACGCGCTGACCCGGCGCTTCATGCGCGCGCTTCCGACACCGTTCACCCGCAAGCACGGCGAGTGGTACATCCGCGAGGCCGCACTCGCCGCCGCCGCCGAGGGCGGAGCCTTGTACGCGATCGCCGACCCGGACTCGAACCGGCTGCTCGGCGGCGTCGGCCTGGAGCACGCCGTGTCGAACCGCCAGCAGGCGGAGCTCGGCTACTGGGTCGGGCCGTGGGCGCGCCGCCGTGGCGTGGCCACCGCGGCGGTACGCGCGCTGTCCGCGCACGCGTTCCGGACCGGCACCGCCCGGATCGAACTGCTCGCCCACGCGGAGAATGTGGCAAGCCAGCGCGTCGCGCTGGCGGCGGGCTTCCGGCGCGAGGGCGTACGCCGCGGCGCGCTGGCCAATCGCGAGGGCACCCGGGACGACCTGCTCGTGTTCGCCCGGCTGGCCGGCGACCCGCCCGGTCCCACCCCGCGGCTGCTGCCGGATCTACCCGGCGGCGAACTGACCGACGGCGTGGTGACGCTGCGCCCGCTGACCGGGGACGACATCGACTTCTACGCCGAGTTGCACGCGCTGCCCGACGTGGTCGCGACCAGCGTGCCGCCGGTGCCGCCGAGCCGCGAGGAGATGGTCCGGCGCTGCGCCTGGGCCACGGCACAATGGCTCGCCGGTGATCGCGTGGATCTGGTCATCACGGACGCCGCGACCGGCACCCCGGCCGGCGAGATCGGACTGTTCTACCAGGAGCCGCCGACCGCCCAGGCCATGATCGGCTACAGCATGCTGCCGGCCTGGCGCGGGCGTGGCTTCCCGACCCGAGCGGCCCAGCTGGTGGCGCTGTGGGCGTTCGCCGAGACCGGCATCGCCCGGCTGATCGCGGGCGCGCTGCCAACCAACGCCGGCTCGCAGCGCGTACTGGAGAAGGCCGGCTTCAAGCGCGAGGCCTACCTGCGCTCGCGCCTACCCGGCCCCGACGGCACCCGCAACGACGACATCCAGTTCGCCCTGCTGGCCGAAGAGGTAGTGCGAGACGGCCCGCGCCTGGACGGCTGACCACGGGAGTGCGCCCGTCGCTGACACGGGTGCGCGGCAGACCAGGCGAAGCCGAAGTCTGCCGCGCGCCCCATGTCAGCGGCCTCAGGGGGCGAATCCCGCCGAGCCGAGGCGAGGCCATCGACGCAGCCAAGGACGTAAGAGGGCGCAATCCCGGCCGAGCGGAGCGAGGCCCGTAGATCAGCTTTGCAAGCTCAAAATGCCGTAGTCGTAGCCGCGGCGACGGTAGACGACGCTGGGCCGGCCGCTCTCCTTGTCGTGGAAGAGGTAGAAGTCGTGGCCGACGAGCTCCATCTGGAAGAGGGCGTCGTCGACGGTCATCGGATCGGCGGAGTGTTCTTTCTCCCGCACGATGCGCCACGGCTGGTTGTCGTCGTGTTCGACAAGCGAGGCGTGCGTCGAGTCTTCGTCGGGTGGTTCGAGGCTCGGTAGGTCGGTGGGCAGACCCGCGGTTGCGGCGGCCACGGAGACCGGGGCGTGACGCCCACGGTGGACCCGGCGGCGGTCGGCGGAGCGACGGAGCCGGGCGTCAAGCTTGTTGATGGCGCAGTCGAGGGCGGCGTAGAAGTCCTTGGCGCAGGCCTCGGCCCGTACCACTGGTCCTCTTGTCATGACGGTGATTTCGATTCGCTGGCAAATGTCGGACTGCCTCGGGTTGCGTTCGTGGAACAGCTCCACGTCGGCCCGGATCAGCTTCTGGTCGTAGCGCTCGACCTTGCTCAGCTTGTCGCCGACATGTTCCCGGTAGTGATCAGGAACCTCTACGTTGCGGCCCTTGACAACAATGTCCACTCGTGACCTCCCCCAACGTTTCGTTCTGCGGGCGCCCAACGACGGGTGCCGGGGGCGCCGAACTGCGACGCGGTGTGCTGGTTCCGGTGGCGTCCAGGGATCTCGGAGCGATCCCAGACAGCGACACCGATTGCTGAGAGACGGCTCCTTTCCGGTGCGGTTCGATCTTGCAACTTCGCTCCGGTGGAGGGTAAGCGGTATCACGTACCCTCGTCATCAAGACGCTAACGTGCGGATGCCCGCCCGTCACCCCTCGTTCGAGGAACACCGCAGATGATGATCGGTGCACCCGGTACCCCCGGGTGGTAATCCACCGAAACCGCCCAAGGCGGCCTTTCGCAGTCGCGTCGCGGCCAGGACTGCGGCACCTGCGACCTGCATGTTTGCCTCTCCGAGGCGGGCCGCCACCGCGGCCAGGGTGGCGCCCGTGGTGACGATGTCGTCCACCACAATCAGGGTGTTCTTCATCGCCTGCGCGCGCCGTAAAACCCGGATCCGGGAGGTCCGGATTCGCAGGGAATTCTCAGCAACGGCCGCGCGTGCCGTCGGGTCGAGCGACGCGGAGTCCGGGCGCGGGAGCGCCCGCAGCGGCTGCACGACGTCGGCGGGCCAACCTGCGGTGTGCAGCCGCCGCACGGCGTGGGCGGCCAGTCGCGCCATGTGGTCGCCGTGGCGCTGCCGTACGGCGCTCGCGGTCGACGGCACCGGGACGATCAGCACGGGTACGCCGGGACCTCCGCCGCCCCGGACCGCCGCGTCGGCGACCGCGACCGCCAGCAGCGCGCCCAGCGGCCGTGCCAGCCGGTGCCGGCCCTTCTCCTTGTATGCGAGCAGCGCCGACCGCAGCGGTCCGGCGTACGGCCCCACGGCGCTGCAGGCGGGCATCCCGGGCGGTGGCGGCACGGGGATGGTCAGGTAGGGCGTGAGCGCCTCGAGCGCCGTCGCGCAATCGGCGCACGCCCCGAAGCGCAGCGGTACCCGTTCGGCTCCGCAGCCGGCGCACGGGCTGGGCAGGACCAGGTCGGCCAGCCCCGACGCGAGTTCGGCACCGATCCGGATCAACACGCGGCGCGGCCTCAGCGCAGGAACAGCGGCGCGGTAGGCACGGCCCCGGCGGGCGGGTTGGTGACCGGATCGGCCAGATTCGCCGCGGTGATCTTGGTGGCGTCGGCGAGCGCGTCGTACGCGCCGCCGCCGGCGACGTACGCGATCGAGTCGGAGAGCTGCCGCCCGTCCACCGGGTTCGCCGGGTACGCGGTCAGATAGCTCACCTGCTCGATTCCCAGATCGGCCAGGCGCGGGCTGACCATCGCACCGTCGATGGTCATGTCCATGATCGCTACCCGATTCGTGTCCGCCCGGGTGCCGCCGACGACCAGCCAGCTCTCGCTGCTCCAATCCACCGCGGTCAGCGTGCGCATCGGCGTCCGGATCTGCTGCGGCGGGGCCAGTTGCAGACCGTCTCCGCCGGTCACCAGCACGGTGACGTACAGCTTGCCACCGGCGACGAGCGCGATCCGATGCGCGTCAGGCGACACGGCCACGACTGATATCGCAGGCGGGCGGTCACCCGACCATTCGATCTCGCGGGCCGCACCGCCGCCGGAGCCGAAGCTGTAGAGACGCCCGCCGGCCGTGATCAGGCCGATCGCCCCGCCCTGGGCCTCCACGGGGGTCACCGCCCACACCGGATGCCCCAGCTCGCCCGAGATAGCCACCTTCTTCAGCGCGGCCTGCTCCCCGGTGCGGACGCCGGCTACCCGCAGCGACTGCCTGCCGCCGTCGTCGACCACCACCGCGGCGTAGGTACGCGTGCCGGAGCCGCTCAACGCCGCGGAGCGGACGTTGCGGTTGGCGTCCGGCAGCAGCACGGGCACGGGCTCCGTTGCGTACACCGAGCGGCTCAGCCGACGGATCCGGCCGCCGTACACCACGAACCGCTCCGGCTCCTCGCCCAGCCGGTACGACGCGTTGCTGGTCAGATAGTCGGTCTGGTCCCAGTCGCCCTCGACCTGGTGCCCGATCTTCAGCTCGAGGAACCCGGGCACGGGCAGGTTCGGCCGCAGCGACCACATCAGCTGCCGTCGCAGACGATCGAGCGCGGCGCTGTCGTTGGGCGGCACCGCCTTGTCGCTGAGGTTGATCTGCAGCTTGTCGTTGCTGACCGCGGGCACGTTGCCGATGGAGGTGGTGCCTGCGGGCAGCGGCTCGACCGCCTCGTCGAGCCACGGCGACGGACCGGCGACAAGCCAGTTCAGCACCTCGGTGGGCTGCTGCTCGGGGGGCACGCTCTTCGGCATGTAGCGCACATCCGGCACCAGTGCGGTGCGCTCGGTGTTCCAGAAGTAGATCGTGCGCAGGTCGTAGTAGTCGCCCAGCGCGTCGTCGCTGAGCAGGAGCATGGGCGGCGCCTTCGTCACGAACAGCCCGGTATGGCCGGGGAGGGCGTTGATCAGGAACTTGTACTCACCGACGGCAGCATCGGTCGACGGGTCGAGGATGCCGTTGTTGCCCAGCGTGCCGACCTGCCACGCCTTGAAGCTCACCTCGCTGCTGCCCGGGTTGTTGAGCGGCTGCTCGACGAGGTGGATGACCCGGACCTCCGGCTTCTGCGGCTTGAACATGGCGGCCGCCGCCGGGGAGAGGAACGCCTTGACCCGGCCCAGCGCGTCGTCCGGGTCGCCGGCCGCGGCCTTGAGGTAGTTCAGCACCAGCTGGCTCGGCTTCTCGGTGTCCTCGCGGCGCGGCAGCGCGGGGGCCACGTCGTCGCCGGACGACGTGCCCGTGGACGGGCCGGGGCCGATCGGCAGCACCGGCGTGTTGTCCGGGATCCCGCAACCGCCGAGCAGCAGTGCCACCGCCAGCGCGACGACCAGCGCCCGCCTCATCCCGCCACCTCCGCGGCATGGGCGCCCTGGACGTCGATCACGACCGGGCCGCTGTCGGTTCGGTCGCGCGGGATCAGCGGCAGGGGGGCGGACACCAGCCGGTCGCCCGCGTGTACCGGCAGGGTGAGCCGGAACTGGGCACCGCCGCCGGGCGTGCCCCACGCCTCGAGCCAGCCGCCGTGCAGCCGCGCGTCCTCGACGCTGATGGACAGGCCGAGGCCGCTGCCGCCGGTCTGCCGGGCGCGGGACGGGTCGGCGCGCCAGAACCGGTTGAAGACCAGCCGCTCCTCCCCCGGCTTGAGGCCCACGCCGTGGTCGCGGACGGTGACCGCGACCGCGGCGTCGTCGCTGGCGAGCGTGACCCGGACGGGCTTGGTCTCGCCGTGCTCGACCGCGTTGCCGACGAGGTTGCGCAGCACCCGCTCGACCCGCCGGGGATCGACCTCGGCGATCACCGGGGTGTCCGGTAGCCGCAGCTCGATCGTGACGCCGGCGCGCTCGGCCAGGCCGGCGAGGTGCTCGGCGACCCGCTCGACGACCGGCACGAGATCGGTGTGCTCGGCGTCCAGCGCCGCGAAGCCGGCGTCGAACCGGCTGATCTCCAGCAGGTCGGTGAGCAGGCTCTCGAAGCGGTCCAGCTCGGCCTGCAGCAGCTCGGCGCTGCGGGCCACGGCCGGGTCGAACGCGTCCCGTTCGGCGAAGATGAGGTCGGCGGCCATCCGTACAGTGGTCAGCGGCGTGCGCAGCTCGTGTGACACGTCAGAGGTGAACCGGCGCTGGAGCCGGGACATCTCCTCGAGCCGCACGATCTGGCGTTGCAGATTCGCCGCCATCTGGTTGAACGACGCCGCGAGCAGCGCGAGGTCGTCCTCGCCTTCCACCTTCATGCGCTGGTCGAGCAGACCGGCGGAAAGCCGCTGGGCGGTACGCGCGGCCACCCGTACCGGGGTCACCACCATGCGGGTGACCAGCGCGGCGACCACACCCAGCAGGATCACCAGCGCGAGGCCGGTGGCCAGCACGGTCGTCCGGATCTGGTTGGCGGCCCGGTCCTCGGTGGTGAGCGGCACGAGGTAGTACAGCTCGACATGGCCGAAGCTGGTCGGTACCGGCGAGCCGTACACGAGGTATTTGGTCGTCACGCCGTTGACGCTGGCGGTCCGGATCTGCCGGGCCACCCGGCCCTGTTCCGCGACCGCCTTGATCAGCTCCGGCGTGATCAGCTGGGCGGTGTTGACATTGGCCGACGTGACCGGCTGCAGGTCGGGAAACCGCTCGGCCCGCATCGACACGATGGCGCCGCCGTTCTCCGTGGGATCGCCGTCGGCGAGATAGTTGACCGTGTCGGTGATCGTCGCCGGCAGCTTCGGGTCGAACGCCTGCACGTGCACGGTCAGTTGCTTGTACGCGTAGTCGACCTTGCCGCGCATCTGCCCGTAGACCTCGTCCTGCGCGCGGTTCAGCAGGATCTTCGCGCTGCGGTCGGCCACGAACCAGCCGAACGCGCCGACCAGCAGGCTCGACGCGACCAGCGTGATCGCGACAACGCGCAGCTGCAGCGACCTCCGCCAGGCGCGGCGCGCGGGCTCGGCGGCACGACGGCTCCGCCGTGCGCCGACACACCAGTACTGCCGCAGCACCCGCAGGGTGCGGCGCACGGGCGTGGGGAGCCAGGACGGAGCGCGCATCTTGCGGCCAAGATTAGCCGCTTTCTGCACCTTGGTTTGACACGCGGTTAGCCAGCACAGTTACCCGGTGCCCGCCTTGTAGCCGACGCCACGCACGGTCAGGATGATCTCGGGCCGTTCGGGATCCGGTTCGATTTTGGCCCGCAACCGCTGGACGTGCACGTTGACCAGCCGGGTGTCGGCGGCGTGCCGGTAGCCCCAGACCTGCTCGAGCAGCACCTCGCGGGTGAAGACCTGCCGCGGCTTGCGGGCCAGCGCCACCAGCAGGTCGAACTCCAGCGGGGTCAGCTTGACCTCCTCGCCATCGCGGGCGACGGTGTGCGCCGGCACGTCGATGGTGATCTGGTTGCCCGGCGGCCCGATCGTGAGCAGTTCGGGGGCCGCGTCCTCGCCGCGGCGCAGCCGTGCGCGCATCCGCGCCACGAGTTCCTTCGGCTTGAACGGCTTGACCACGTAGTCGTCGGCACCGGACTCGAGCCCGAGCACGACGTCGACGGTGTCGCTCTTGGCGGTCAGCATCACGATCGGGATACCCGACTCGGAACGGATGGCCCGGGCGACGTCGATGCCGCTCATCCCCGGCAGCATGAGGTCGAGCAGCACGATGTCGGGTCGGCTCTCCCGGAAGGCGGCCAGGGCCCGCTCGCCGTCGGCCACAAAGGACGGCAAGAAACCTTCGCTGCGCAGGACGATGCCGAGCATCTCGGCCAGCGCGGGGTCGTCGTCGACCACCAGTACCCGGGCTCTCATGCGGTCCAATATTGCACTGTCTCCTCCATGCCCGCGCGACCCGGGGGCGATCTTGCCTTCGGCAGCCTACGCGAAGAGGGCTCGGCCCCAGAAGTCGTCCGGTCCGGTGACGCCGGGCGGACAGGCGAAGAGCGCGCTCGAGACGTGCCGCACGTACTCGTTCATGTCGTCATGCCGGGCGAGCTTCAGCTGGATTGGTACGAATTGGGTCCGCGGATCCCGCTGGTACGCGATGAAGAACAGCCCCGCGTTCAGGCGACCCAACCCGTCTGAGCCGTCGACGAAGTTGTAGCCGCGGCGCAGCAGCCGGGCACCCTTGTTGACGGTCGGATGGGCCAGCCGTACGTGGGCCGTCTTGGGGATCACCGGCTCGCCGTCCGACCCCACCATGGTGAAGTCGGGCTCGTCGAACTCCTTGGCCAAGCCGAGCGGCGCACCCTCACCCTTGCTCCGGCCGATGATGGTCTCCTGCTCACCGAGCGACGTCCGGTCCCACGGCTCGACCAACATCCGGACCTTGCGGGTGACCATGTACGAGCCGGCGGTCATCCACTCCGGGCCGTCGCCGGGCTGCACCCACAGCCACTGCTGCAGCAGGTCCTTTTCCTCGGCCTTGAGGTTGGCGGTGCCGTCCTTGAAGCCGAAGAGGTTGCGCGGCGTGGTCTGGTCCCGCGACGTCGACGACGTACGCCCGAAGCCGAGCTGAGACCAGCGCACGCTGACCACGCCCATGCCGATCCGGGCAAGGTTGCGGATGGCGTGCACCGCGACCTGCGGGTCGTTGGCGCACGCCTGCACGCAGATGTCGCCGCCCGAGATGGTGGCGTCGATGGTGTCGCCCGGGAAGTGCGGCAGGTCCGCGAGCGCGGCCGGCTTCCGGGCCGCGAGCCCGAACCGGTCCTTGCCGGTCGCGTCGCGGAACAGCCCGGGGCCGAACCCGACGGTGAGCGTCAGCCCGGACGGCGGCAGGCCGATCGCCTCGCCGGTGTCGTCCGGCGGCGCCTCGGGAATGCCGGCGGTGGCGCCGATGTCACCGGCGTCCTTGCCGGCGGTCATCCGCGCGGCCGCGGCGGTCCAGGCCTTGAGCATCCGCACCAGCGCGTCGCGGTCCTTGGTGAGCACGTCGAATGCGACGAAGTGCAGCCGGTCCTGCGCGGGCGTGACGATGCCGGCCTGTGTGCCGCCGTGGAACGCGACGGCGCCGGCGGCGAGCGCGTCCGGCGAATCAGTCCGGTCGGCGGCGCCCCGGACGAGCGCGCCGCCGGCCGCGGCGGCGCCGGCGATGCCGGCCACGCCGGCACCGGCCAGCGCGATCGCCCGCCGGCGGGAAACGGTGTTGTCGGACATCGGCTCCTACTTCTGGGCGATGACGCCGGCGATCTTGCTGATCGGCTCGGCGAGTGCGTTGATCGCGTCGGACAGGCCCTTGAGCTCCGGTTGGGTCAACTGGTTGTGCAGTTTCCAGCCGTCCCCCACGCGGTACTTGCCGAGCTCGGTCTCGACGCTGGCGAACCCTGAGTCGATCTGCTTCACCAGCGTGGTGTCGCGCTGCTCGAGGGCGGGACGCAAGGCCGCGACGGCGGCCTGCGAGCCGTCCACATTGGCGGCGAAGTCCCAGAGGTCGGTGTGTGAGTAGCGGTCCTCCTCGCCGGTGATCTTGCCGTTGGCGACCTCGTCGAGCAGCTCCTTGGCGCCGTTGGCGAGCTGCAACGGGGACAGCTTCTCGGCCTTGGCTTTGGCGACGATCGCCTTGACGTCGGTGAGGAGCTGGTCGGCGACCGGTCCGTCCTTGCTGATGTCGCCGCTCACCCACAGGTCCTTCTCGAGCTTGTGGAAGCCGGAGAACGGCAGCTCGGGCGTCGCGCCGTCCTCCCGGCCGTCGACCTTCGCATCGAGGTCGCCGAAGACCTCGGCGACCGGTTCGATCCGCTCGTAGTACGTCCTCGCGACCGGGTAGAGCGCCTTTGCCTTCGCCACGTCGCCGGCCTTGACGGCGGCGACGAAGTCGCCCGTCTTCTGCACCAGCGCCTCGGTTTGCGCGGTGACGTACCGCCCGTAGCTCGCCGTGGCTTGCGACAGCGCGGCGTCCTCGGTCAGCGGGGCCGACGAGCCGGAGACGGTCAGCGCCGCCCGGATGCCCTGCCCGATCATGCCGGGCTTGCAGGCCGTCTGGTACGTGCCGGCGGGCAGTTCGACCCGCAACTGCCGGGAGAGTCCCGGGGTGATGTTCTCGACCTCACCCATCACCCGGTCCCCTGCGGCGTACACGTAGAACTCGGTGACCTTGGCTCCCGAGTTGGTCACCGTGAAGATGTGCGTGCCGGCGTCCAGAGTGTTCCTGCCGACCTCGCAGGTGGTGTCGGTCGCCTTGACGGCGATCGGCCCGCTGGCACCGGTGGCCGTACCGTCGTCGGCTGTGGTGCCGCAGGCGGCGACCGCGCCGCTGAGGGCGCCGACCGCGACGAGCGCGAGGATTCGAGGGGTACGCAAGACGGGTTTCTCCTACTGCTGCGGCGCGGACGCCGGAACGGGTGCTTCGGTGGGTACGGGTGCCGCGGCCGCCGCGCGGCGCGGACGCCAGAGGAAGAGCACGAGCACGGGTACGCCGTAGGCGACCCAGGCGATGACTTCGAGGACG
>DASYTU010000107.1:0-30580 GCA_036001925.1 Actinoplanes sp. | reverse complement strand
TCGACCTCGCCGCAGCCAACGCCTACGCCGACGTCGTCACCGTCCGCGAGAGCCTGGGCAACCCCATCGACGGCTTCGACGCCCAGATCGCGGCCATCTGCCGCTCCCAAGCGGCTGCCCTCGCCACTCGCAACACCAAGGACTTCACCAACACCGGAATCAGCGTCGTCGATCCCTGGCAAGAGTCGCCGAGCTGAGTACCGCCACCCCCAGCATCGACGGTGCCGCACGTGGTTCGCGCAACGCGGAACGCGTGTCCTCACGATCTGGGGACGCACCCGGGCCGGGCGGGCGCTGATCGTGGCGTTGTACCAGGTGAGCGGGTTCACGTGGAAGATCGTCGGCGCCCGTGACCTGACCGAGGCCGTTGGCGGCTTGTTGAGCCGCCAGAAAAGCGGGGTCGGGGCTGCGTTGACGCCGCGGCGATCGTGGTCGGAGCCGGGGCCGTCGAGGCCGTACGCCCTAGAGCCGACCACGACCGCGAGGATGGTGTGCCGCCCGACGTAGTCGGTCACAGGTCGAGGACGGTGCCGTCGACGTCGTCCAGCTCGTCCTGGGCGAGTGCCAGGTTGTCCAGCGCGGCCACGTTCGTCTCGAGCTGTTCGACGCTGCTCGCGCCGATGATCAGGCTGGTCATCCGCGGGTCGCGCAGCGCCCAGGCCAGCGCCATCTGGGCGAGCGACTGCCCGCGCCGTTTCGCGATGTCGTTCAGCGCGTGGACGCGGCTCATCGTGCGGGCGTCCAGGTCGCTCTCGTTGAGGAAGACGCTGGTGCGTACGCGCGAGTCCGCCGGGATGCCGCCGAGGTAGCGGTCTGTCAGCAGGCCCTGCTGCAGCGGGCTGAACGCGATGCAGCCGGCGCCGACCCGCTCCAGCGTGTCGAGCAGGCGGTCGCGCTCGATCCAGCGGTTGAGTATCGAGTACGACGGCTGGTGGATCAGCAGCGGCGTGCCGAGCTCCTGCAGGATCGCCGCGGCCTGCGCAGTCCGTTCGGAGTCGTAGTTGCTGACGCCGACGTACAGCGCCTTGCCGGCCCGGACCACCGCGTCGAGTGCGCCCATGGTCTCCTCGAGCGGCGTGTCCGGGTCGGGCCGGTGGTGGTAGAAGATGTCGACGTAGTCCAGGCCCATCCGGCGCAGCGACTGGTCCAGCGACGAGACCAGATACTTGCGCGAGCCCCACTCGCCGTACGGACCCTCCCACATGTAGTAGCCGGCCTTGGTGGAGACGACGATCTCGTCCCGATGGTGCGCGAAGTCCGAGCGCAGGATCCGGCCGAAGTTCGCCTCGGCGCTGCCGGGCGGCGGCCCGTAGTTGTTCGCCAGGTCGACGTGCGTCACGCCCAGGTCGAACGCGCGGCGCAGGATGTCGCGTTGCCGTTCGAGCGGCCGCCCGTCGCCGAAGTTGTGCCAGAGGCCGAGCGAGATCGCGGGCAGCTTGAGCCCGCTGCGCCCGGCGCGCCGGTAGGTCATGGACTGGTAGCGGTCTTCCGCGGGGGTGTAGGTCACACGCCACACTCTAGGGACGCGCGCGGAAGACATCCGCGCTGGTAGTTTTGTGGGCAGCCGTGCGGGAGAGTCCGGCGGGCCGTGCCGGCCCGCGGCGCCGAAGGGGCAAATCCTCCCCGGAACCTCTCAGGCAAAAGGACCGCGCGGGCAGGCGACTCTGGAGGACCCCTCGTGGGTACGACAGAGGGGGAGGTTGCATCGTCGACCTCTTCTAGGAGCCGCCATGACGACGTTCGCATCCCGGCACATCGGCCCGGACCCCGACGAGCAGACCCAGATGCTCAAGGCCATCGGGTACGGCTCGCTCGACGAGCTGATGGACGCCGCCATCCCGGAGGTGATCCGGTGGCACGGGGCGCTGGACCTGCCTGCGGCCGCCTCCGAGGAGGAGACGATCGCGGAGCTGCGTGAGATCGCGTCGCGGAACACGGTCGCCACGTCGATGATCGGGCTCGGCTACTACGGCACGTTCACGCCGGCCGTCATCCGCCGCAACGTGCTGGAGAACCCGGCCTGGTACACCGCGTACACGCCGTACCAGCCGGAGATCAGCCAGGGCCGGCTCGAGGCGCTGCTGAACTTCCAGACCATGGTCACCGACCTCACCGGCCTGACCACAGCGAACGCCTCGATGCTCGACGAGGGCACGGCGGTCGCGGAGGCGATGACGCTGGCGCGCCGGGCGTCCAAGAGCAAGAGCAACGTGTACGTGGTGGACGCGGACACCCTGCCGCAGACGCTGTCGGTGCTGCGCACCCGTGCGGAGCCGCTCGGCATCGAGCTGCGGCTCGTCGACCTGGACGCGGGCGTGGCGCTGCCGGACGCGTTCTTCGGCCTGCACCTGCAGTATCCCGGCGCGTCGGGAGCGGTGCGCGACCACGCGGCCCTGGTCGCGTCCGCGCACGACGCCGGGGCGCTGGTGACGGTCGCCGCGGACCTGCTGGCGTTGACGCTGCTGCGGGCGCCGGGGGAGATCGGGGCCGACATCGCGGCCGGCACGACGCAGCGGTTCGGCGTACCGCTGGGCTTCGGCGGGCCACACGCCGGCTACCTGGCGGTGCGGGGCGGCCTGGAGCGGTCGCTGCCCGGCCGACTGGTCGGCGTGTCCCGGGACGCGGACGGCGCGCCGGCCTACCGGCTCGCGCTGCAGACCCGCGAGCAGCACATCCGGCGGGAGAAGGCGACCAGCAACATCTGTACGGCCCAGGTCCTGCTCGCGGTGATGGCCAGCATGTACGCGGTCTACCACGGACCGGAGGGGCTGCGCGCGATCGCCCGCCGTACGCATGATCACGCCCGTGCGCTCGCGGCCGGTCTCGCCGCGGCTGGCGTCGAGGTCGCGGACACCGCGTTCTTCGACACCGTGACCGCGGTCGTGCCGGGCCGCGCCACCGCGGTGGTCGCCGCGGCCGCCGAGGCCGGGATCGACCTGCGGCTCGTGGACCCGGACCGGGTCGCGATCTCCTGCGACGAGACGACGACGTCCGCGCACGTGGCGGCGGTCCTGTCCGCGTTCGGTGCGGCGCCCGCCGGCCTGGTCGAGTCGGGGCTGCGGCCGCTGGAGCGGAACACCGACTTCATGACCCACCCGGTCTTCCGGACCCACCACTCGGAGACCGCGATGCTGCGGTACCTGCGCATGCTCTCGGACCGCGACTACGCGCTGGACCGGGGCATGATCCCGCTGGGCTCGTGCACGATGAAGCTCAACGCGACCACCGAGATGGAGCCGGTGACCTGGCCGGAGTTCGCGAACATCCACCCGTATGCGCCGGCGACGCGCACCGCCGGTTACGAGGCGCTGGTCGCCCAGCTGGAGCGCTGGCTGGCGGAGCTGACCGGGTACGACGCGGTGAGCGTGCAGCCGAACGCCGGCTCGCAGGGGGAGTTGGCCGGGCTGCTGGCGATCCGGGGCTATCACCGCTCCCGGGGCGAGGCCGGCCGCGATGTGTGCCTGATCCCGTCCAGCGCGCACGGCACGAACGCGGCCAGCGCCGTGATGGCCGGCATGCGTGTCGTGGTGGTGGCATGCGACGGAGACGGCAACGTGGACCTCGCCGACCTCGACGCCAAGATCGACGCGCACCGGGACCACCTGGCCGCGATCATGGTGACCTACCCGTCGACGCACGGCGTCTACGAGACCGGCATCGCCGACCTGTGCGCGAAGGTGCACGACGCCGGCGGCCAGGTCTACGTCGACGGCGCGAACCTGAACGCCCTGGTCGGGTTCGCGAAGCCGGGCCGGTTCGGCGCCGACGTGTCGCACCTGAACCTGCACAAGACGTTCTGCATCCCGCACGGCGGCGGCGGTCCCGGCGTCGGCCCGGTCGCGGTGCGGGCCCACCTCGCCGCGTTCCTGCCGGGCGATCCGCTGGCTGTGCCACTTCCGGCGCCTGGTCCTTCGGACGGCGCGGAGAACCCGGACAGGCTCGAGGACACGCACGCGGTGTCGGCGGCCGCGCACGGCTCGGCGGGCATCCTGCCGATCACGTGGGCGTACCTGCGGATGATGGGCCCCGACGGCCTGGCCGCGGCGACCGGCGTGGCCGTGCTGGCCGCCAACTACGTGGCGGCGCGGCTCAAGGACCACTACCCGGTCCTGTACGCCGGCAACAAGGGTCTCGTGGCCCATGAGTGCATCCTCGATCTGCGGCCGATCACGAAGGCGACCGGCGTCAGCGTGGACGACGTCGCGAAGCGGCTGATCGACTACGGCTTCCACGCGCCGACGATGTCGTTCCCGGTGGCCGGGACGCTGATGGTGGAGCCGACCGAGAGCGAGGACCTGGCGGAGCTGGATCGGTTCTGCGACGCGATGATCGCGATCCGGCAGGAGATCGCCCGGGTCGCGGACGGGACGTGGCGCCGCGACGACAACCCGCTCGCGAACGCGCCGCACACGGCCGCCGCGGTGACCGCGGACGAGTGGGCGCACGCGTACCCGCGTTCGGTGGCGGCGTTCCCGCCGGGGGTGGATCGTGCGTCGAAGTACTGGGCACCGGTGCGCCGGATCGACGGCGCGTACGGGGACCGGCATCTGGTGTGCTCATGCCCGTCGCCCGAGGCGTACGAAGACTGAGTCGTGCCTGGTCGCGCGGGGAGGAAGGCGCGCGCAGGGGTCGCCGGCCCTCGCGAGTCTCTGGTTCTCCGATCGCGGGGGTCGGTGGCCGGTGCGTCAGGGTTGCTCGGCGCTGAGCGGGAATCGGTCGGCTTCGCCGTGGCGTGTCTCGCGGCTACGCTCCGTGGCGGCGGTGGGCTGGCGCCGAGGGGGCTCAGGTCAGGCCGCGAGGGCGTGCCGTGCGGGACCGCGGTGCGGTTCGATCATCGTTCCGTCGGGCAGGATCTCGCCCGTGTCCTCGAAGATGATGACGCCGTTGCAGAGCAGGCTCCAACCCTGCTCTCGACAGGTCGCGACGATCCGCGCCGCTTCGCGGTCGACGGCGTCGGCGGGTGGACAAGGCGTCTGGTGCTGGCACAACATCGGGGTCTCCGGTCGGGGGTTGTGTGATGATTCACAACGACGGTGACGAACGTACCCTAGTCCGAACGACTTCGGATCGTGCGGGTGACGGCGCTCCGTTGAAAGAATCCTCGCTTTCTATGGTCCACGGAAGTACGGGCGCCGACCACTTCCCGACACCCATGCTCGGTAGGCCGCCGGGCTCGCCGGCCTCCTGCCAGGGCCGTTACCGTCCGTCATCGGCATTCTCATGGTCGATAGGCGACGGGGGTGACCCTGCCGAGCTCGTTACCTCCTACCTGTCAGAGGGCGGGCTGCCGGTGCGAGAGCTCGGCCGAACGGCCAATCTTTTCCATCCGGTCGGCTTGGGCACGGTTTGCGGCGCGGCACTGTACGTGTCGGCGGCCGCCGGATCGGTGATGATCGGCGGCCCGCCGGGGGCGCCCAGCCCGGTCCCGGGGATCCCGGACGTCGTCGCGGTTCTCTACGTGCACACCGACGACCGGCCGGGGCGCCCACCCACGAGGGCAGCCGTGCCGCCGTGGCGGCTGGGCGGGTGGTGGGAAAGCTGGTCGCGTACCGACCATGCCGCCGCCGTCGACGGTGTCCGCGCCGCGATCGGGCGCGGGGACGTCTACCAGGTCAATGTGGTCGGCCACGCGTCCGCGCCGTACACGGGTGACCCGCGGCCGGCGCTGGCTCGTGTAGCAGGGCTGCCGGGCGCGCGTTACGGCGGCGTTCTCGCCGGCGATGGCTGGGCCGTGGCCACCGCGTCTCCGGAGACGCTGGTCGAGCTGCGCGACGGCCGGGTGATCACGCGCCCGATCAAGGGCACCCGCCCGGCCACCGGCGCGGGCCGCCGTGAGCTGCTCGCCTCGGCCAAGGAGCGGGCCGAGCACGTGATGATCGTCGACCTGGAACGCAACGACCTGTCCCGGCTGCCCGGCGCCGGCCCGGTACGGGTCGACGAGCTGTTCGCGGTGCGGCGCTGGTGCGACCTGTGGCAGGCCGAGTCGGTGGTGTCGGCTCCGCTGGTGGCCGGCGTGGGCCTGGCCGACCTGTTGCGCGCGGTGTGTCCCGGCGGGTCGGTGACGGGCGCGCCGAAACGCGCGGCGCTCGACGAGATCGCGCGCTGGGAACCGGTCGGGCGCGGGGTGAGCATGGGCGCGCTCGGCTGGGTCGGCACGGATCACGTGGACCTGGGGCTGAGCATCCGCACGGTCGCCGTCGACGGCGCGCGCGTGCACGTGTGGGCGGGTGGCGGCATCACCTGGGGCAGCGACCCGGCCGCCGAGGTCGACGAGGCCGCGGCCAAGGCCGCGCCGCTGCGCGCCGCCGTCGCGGGCTGATCCCGGCCGACCCACGGATCCGCGCGGCCGGCTGGCCGGACGGGTGCGCCCGGCCGGCCGGACCGGTGTGCGCGGCCGGCCCGACCGCCGTGCGCGGCCGGCGAGCCCCGGCAGATGCGCGCGGCCGGCCGGCCCGGCAGATGCGCGCGGCCGGCCGGCCCGACAGATGCGCGCGGTCGGCACAATCGGGTGTCACCGAACCCGGCCATGGGCGCGTCTTGAACAGCGGCGGGCACGACGAGAAGAGGGACGGCCGTGACGGAAGAACTGCGGACGCTGATGCGGTCCGAGCTGAGCGCCGAGCGGCCGCCACCGCTGGGCGACCTGGTCGGGACCGCGATGCGCGACGGCCGGCGCATCCGGCGCATCCGGCGCCTCGGGGCGCTCGGGGCGGGTACGGCCGTGGCCGGCATCGTCGCGCTGGCGGCCACGCTGAGCGGCCCTTTCGGGGCCGGCGCCGGCGGGGTACAGGCGCCGGCCGCGGCGCCGGCACCCCCCTCGGCCGCGGCCACCCCACCGGGCGCGCCCACCCCATCGGGCGCGCCTGCCCTGGAGGCGCCGCGGCGTCTCGGGGCGCCGGCGCCCCCGGCGGCGACCGCGACGGCGTCGAGGGTGCGCATCGACGTCAACCGCGGCCGGGGACCGCAGATGAAGGCGACGTCCGCGGCGATGCTGGAGCTGCTCACGCGGTTGCTGCCGCCCGGGCGGACGAGCAACTACGGCGTGGCGACCGGCGACGATCTGCACGTACAGCTGTATCTGGACCGCGGCCGGGGCCCGGGGATGATCCGGGTTTCGATGGGTAAGGGCGCGTCGCCACCGGGCTACGGCGCCGACATGGCCGAGCTGACCATCGAGCACCTGGCCGATAACTGCATCCAAAGTACGGTCGTCGACGCGTTCCGGCCGGACGGCACGATCGTGCAGGTCGACATCGCCACGTGCCTGGCCTGGGACGGGAAGCAGAACAAGCCCGCCGGTGCCGCGCTGACCGCGAAGCAGGCCGTGGCGATCGCGGTGGATGCCCGATGGGGCATGACCATGGACGCCGACCTGGTCCTCGCCGGCGCGAAACACTTCCCCAGCCTGCCGGAATTCGGCTAGGAGCGGCCTGGTGACGGACGACGAGGCATTCGCCGAATTCGCGCACGCCCAAGCCGAGCGGCTGCGCACCACCGCCTTCATGCTGTGCCGCGACTGGCATCTGGCGCAGGACCTGACCCAGACCGCACTGACCCGGCTGTACCTGGGTTGGCGCAAGGCCGCGCAGGCCGACAACCTCGTCGCGTACGCGCAGAAGATCTTGTTGCGGGCCTACCTGGACCACCGGCGGCGACGGAGCTCGACGGAGTCGGCGACGGGCGTGCTGCGCGAAGGCGGCTACCGGGAGAGCCCGGACCTGCGGCTGACGATGATGGACGCGCTGGCGCAGCTGCCGCCGAGGGATCGGGCCATCGTGATCCTGCGCTACTTCGAGGACTACAGCGTCGAGCAGACCGCGGAGGTCCTCGACGTGCCGGCGAGCGTGGTGAAGAGCCAGACGAAGCGGTCCCTCGCGAAGTTGCGGGAGCTGCTCGCCGCGGACCAGCTGGCGTTGTTCGGGTGAGGACCTCGGTACGCTCGCTGGTGTGACGGTTCGCCCCATCCGGCTGTTCGGCGACCCGGTGCTGCGTACCGAAGCGGACCCGGTCGTGTCGTTCGACGCCGAGTTGCGTGCCCTGGTCGGCGATCTCGAGGACACCGTCCGCGAGCCGGGCCGGGCCGGCGTCGCCGCGCCGCAGATCGGCGTGAGCCTGCGGGTCTTCTCCTACAACGTCGAAGGCGTGGTCGGGCACCTGGTCAACCCGGTGCTGTCGGACTTCGTCGGTACCCAGGACGACGAGGAGGGCTGCCTGTCGCTGCCCGGCTTGGCGTACCCGACGACGCGCGCCCTGTCCGTGGTCGCGACCGGCCAGGACCAGTACGGCGAGCCCCTGGTCATCGAGGGCACCGGCCTGCTGGCCCGGGCGTTGCAGCACGAGACGGACCATCTGGACGGCCGGCTCTACATCGACACGCTTCGCGGCGACGTACGCCGGCAGGCGCTGCGCGAACTGCGCCGGGTCCGGCCGGCGCGCGCATGATCGGAGTCCGGAGCCTGTGATCTGATCGGGGCATGAGCCCGCACGAGGACACCGACCGCCTGTCCGCCCCGTCGCTCGCCGCCGGCGACGCCACCGGCTGGTTCGACGCGCTGTATGCCGAGGCCGAGGCCGGCGCCGCCACGGTGCCGTGGGATCGCCCGGAGCCGACGGCGTTGCTGGTCGAGTGGGCGCGGCTGACCGGCCTGGCGGGTGCCGGACGCCGCGCGCTGGTCGTCGGCTGCGGCCCGGGGCGAGACGCCGAGTTCATGGCCGGGCTGGGATTCGCGACGACCGCGTTCGACATCTCCGAGACGGCGATCCGGGTGGCCCGCGGGCGGCACCCGGACTCGACCGTCGACTACCGGGTCGCCGACCTGCTCGCGCCGCCGGACGAGTGGCGCCGGTCGTTCGACCTTGTCGTGGAGAGCAACAACGTACAGGCGTTGCCGCGGTCGCTGCGCGCCCGCGCGATCGCGGCGGTGGCGTCGTTCGTGGCGCCTGGCGGTACGTTGCTGGTGGTGGCCGCGGCGGCGACCGCGTGGGGCGAGGCCGGCCCGCCCTGGCCGCTGACCCGCGGCGAGGTGGACGCGTTCGCCACCGGCGGGCTCCGCGAGGAGTCGGTGCAGGAGTTGCCCGCGGAGGACGACCCGCTGGTGGTGCGGTGGCGGGCGGTGTTCCGCCGCTGATCTTCCGGTGTCACACGGCGGTTCACACGGCGGCGGCTGACGCTGCTCCCGACGGAGTGATTCTGGAGGGAGAACGTCGTGCCATTGGTCAACGAACGCGGCTCCGCGGGCGCGGTCGTCCGGGCGGGCGCGTCGTTGACGGCCCGGCGGCCCCGCTTACACGATAGCGAAGTCCGGCGGCGGGTGGCGCAGGAACTGGTGGTGGGAGATGTCCCACCCGTACGCGCCGGTGCGGCCGAAGACGAGCAGGTCGCCGGCGCGGAGCCGATCGACCCGCTGGCCGCGGGTGAGGACGTCGCGGGGCGTGCACAGCTCGCCGACCGCGTCCACGTCGGTGCCGGTCACCTCGGGCCGCGGGAGGTCGTCGGGCCACTCGTCGACCGGCAGGACCGTGAACGGGTGGCTGTAGCCCCACGCGGCCGGCAGCCGGAAGTGGTGGGTGCCGCCGCGCAGGACCGCGAACGTGCGGCCGTGGGTGTGTTTGAGGTCGAGGACCTCGGCGGCGTACCAGCCGGCGTCCGCGGCGAGGATCCGGCCTGGCTCGAAGACGAGCTCGACGCCGTCCGGAACGCCCGCTCCGGCGAGACCGGCGCGCAGGGCGGCCAGGTCGATGGTGGCGTCCGTCCGGTAGTCGACGCCGAGGCCACCGCCGACGTTGATGACGCGCAGGTCGATGCCGTGCCGGGCGGCGGTCGCCACCGACCAGGTCACCGCGTCGGCGACGAACGCCGCGTGGGCGGCGGCGTCGAGGTTGTTCGAGACGGCGTGCAGGTGGAAGCCCCGTACCCGGATGTCCGGCATCGCCGCCGCCAGCGCCAGCACGTCCGGGAGCTGGTCCGCGTCGACGCCGAACGGGGTGGGTACCCCGGTCATCGCGTGCGTGCCCGGCAGGTTAGTGGACGCCCGGTTCACCCGTACCGCGATGTCGGCGGTGGCTCCGGCCGCGTGCGCGGCCCGCGCCAGCCGGCGCAGCTCGTGGGCACTCTCCACATTGACCTGTGCGCCCGCGGTGACGGCCGCGGCCAGCTCCGCGTCGGTCTTGGCGGGGCCGGCGAACGCGATCCGCCGGGCGCCGGCCGCGACGGCCAGGTCGAGCTCGCCGCCGGACGCGACCTCCAGGCCGTCGCAGGCACGGGCGAGCGTGCGGACGACGTCGGGATGGCCGTTGGCTTTCACCGCGTAGAGCAGGACCGCGCCGGCCGGCAGTGCCGCCCGGACCGCCGCGGCGCGGGTGCGCAGGGCCGCGGTGTCGTAGACGTACCCGCAGGCCGGGCGTCGCAGCGCGCGCAGCGCCGCGGCGACGTGCTCAGGCGGGTGCATGCAGCGGATTCCGGACCGGCACGTACGTGTCACCGCTGCCGCCGAGGCGCATCCGCACGAGCGCCTTGTGCGGCACGCGGGCGGCGGTGAACGCGGCGTGGTCGCCCCGGGCGACTGGCCCGTCCAGCGCCGCGTAGGTCTCGTCGACGACGGCCCGGACCGTGCGCCACGCGGCGTCCTCGTCGAGACCGTGGGACTCGCCGAGCCCGATGATGACTTCGCCGAGGTGGGCCTGCAGCGCGGTGTAGCCGATCTTCGCGCGCAGCACGGTCGCGTCGTCGGTGCCGATGACGGAGCCGGGCCACAGGTTGACGGCCACGCCGTTCGCGGCGAGCCGGGGGCGGTGCAGGCGCAGGCCGGCGAAATCGCGGATGGCCAACCGGTGCGGCGCCCCGGCGACGAACGTGGGCAGGCAGTTCTGCAGGTGTGCCTCCAGCGCCACGCCCCGGGTGGTGAGCCGCAGCAGCGGAGGCAGCAGGAGCCGGGCGTAGTCGTCGAGCCACGCGCGGGCCGCTCCGGCGTCGTCCCGGTGGCCCGCCGCTGCGGCGTACTCCGCGACCAGACCGGCGGCGAGGATGGGCAGGGCGCCGCCAGGGATCGCCCGCTCCGCGCCGTCGAGCCGGCCGGTCAGGCCGTCGCGCAGGATCGCGGACATGTCGCGGCCCGATCCGGCCGGTACGGCGGCCCCGGCGGTCTCGGCGAGCAGCAGCATCCGGTGCCCGTCGGGATCGTCGGCGACGAGGCGGTGCAGCAGCGCGGACACCGCGGGGCCGTTGCGGGTGCTGGCGACGCTGATGCTGCGCCGGGTCGAGGTCACCAGGATGTCCAGCGACACCTTCACGTACCGGCGGAGGCCGTCCGAGCCCTGGGGCAGCAGCAGCGTGCGCAGCGCGGCGGTCGGGACCGCGTCGAGTTCGGCGTCGAGGATCCGCACGGCGCCGTCGCGTAGCAGGTCGCCGTAGCGCACCGGCAGTACGGCGTCGCGCTGCCAAGCGTGCACGGGTTGCAGCAGGTAGCCGGGCGGCGGCGCGGGGAGCTGCGGATATGCGGCGGCCAGCGCGGCGCCGACGTCGTCGCCGATGTGCCCGTCGTCGCGGACGGCGATGAACCCGACCCGGGTGTGCCCGGCCTCCAGGTCGTGGGCGAGCACGTCGGTGGTGTCCCAGCCGAGCCGGGTCCGGCCGCAGGGGTGCAGGTTGTGCCCGGCGACGGCGAGTCGTTCGGCCGCGACCGCCGCCGCGTCCGGGTCGCCGCATGCCGCGCCGGCCTCGGCTCGGCCGTCCTGCCGGGCCAGCGCGACGGCGAGGTTGACGACCGCGTTGCGCAGCTCGCCCGCGAAGCCCGCCGAGCCGGTGCCGGCGAGCAGGTCTACCGGATCGTCCGCGCCGGCGGCCGCGAAGTCGACCCGGTCGAACGCGTGTGGGACGCCCTGGCCGGCGTGCCGGGCCCGGGCGTCGCCGATGTCCTCCCGCACGAGCGCGCCCCGCAGCCGCCGCCCGACCGTGTCGGCGGCGACGCCCAGCGCGGCCGTGTACGCGTCGACGAGATGCGGGGCGTGCACGGCCAGTGCGGCTTCGGCGTGCGCGGCGGCGACAGCGAGCCGACCGGAGGAGAGGGTCCCGGTCATGTGTGCGGCGCCGCGGGGTTGTCGATCGACGCCCAGAGGTCGGCGAGCGGGTCGGGCGCGAGGCGCATCGCGGTCGTGGCCTTGATCGGCAGCGGCTCGCACAGCAGCGCCGCCGCGTCCGCGGTTCCAGCGTCGCGGATGCTGGCCGCGACGATGCCCCACAGCCGGTCCGGGTCGGCGCCGTGGTGGCGGGCCAGGAGCGTGATCAACTCCGCGGCCACGGTGGCGATCGACGCCGCGGCAAGCTTGGTGCGTAGCTCGGCCGGGTCATCGGCGGGCAGGTCGCCGTGCAGGTCGGGCGGCTCGACGCCGGCGGCGCGCAGCCGCCGCGAACTGACCCGGACCCCGCCGAGGTCGCGGTAGACGATCCGTACCGGCCGGCCGTCGCGGAGCACCACCAGCGTGTTCTGTCCGTGTGCCTCCAGCGCGACGCCGCGGTCCAGCACGGTGATCAGCGGGCCCCACAGGATGGCGGCGAGCGCGCCGAACCACCGGTACGGGCGGTCGCCAACCGCGTCGCGCAGCAGTCCCGGCACGCCGAGCGCGGCCAGCGGCAGGACCACTTCGCCGGGGCCGACGCTGGGCGCCTCGCGCCGAAGGTGGGCGAGGTGCCGGCTGGGCCGTCCATCGACGATGACTGCGCCGGCCGCGGTCTCCGCGAGGACCGTCAGCGGCAGGTCCACGGTCAGCTTGAGAAGCAACGCGGACAGTCGCGGTCCGTTGTGGACGGCGGCGGGGGAGACGGTACGGACGGCCGAGGTCATCTGG
Source organism: Actinoplanes sp. (assembly GCA_036001925.1). GTDB lineage: Bacteria > Actinomycetota > Actinomycetes > Mycobacteriales > Micromonosporaceae > Actinoplanes. The sequence goes on along the minus strand of DASYTU010000107.1, from coordinate 17,737 downwards.
ACGTCGACGGCCGTCTTGACGTGGTCGCCGCCGTCGATCGGGGCGACCGTACGCAGCGACATCAGCGGCCGCACCGGCCCGGTCTCGCCGGCGTCGGCGAGCCAGGGATATGCGTCGCGGAGGCGCTCGGCCTGCCACGGGTGGGCGTACAGCAGCGGCGGCGAGTCGCCGTGCCACCGGTCGGCCGGCACGCGCAGCCGGCGCAGCCGGATGACCGGGCGGTGCTCGGGGGCGTAGGCGAGGACGTCGGCGACGCTCATGCCGCCCCGGGTACGGCAGCAGGGGTGCAGCGGATGGCCGTCCGTGACGAGCTGCTCGAGCCGGCCGAGCCCGCCGGGGTCGCCGGCGACCTCATGCAGGCCTGTGGCGGTATCCGGGCGGCCGGCGCGCGCCAGAGCGAGGTTCGCGACGCTGTTGTCGATCTCGGCGGCGAGGCCGGCGCCGGGCCACAACGCCCGGACCAGATCGCCGGGATCGTGGTAGGAGCCGGTCCCCGACCCGTCCGGGTTCGGCCCAGGAGTGCCGTCCGTCCACGCGGCGACGCCGGGAAGTCCGGCAGCGCCGCCGGTCGATGTGGCCGGGTCCGGCGTACCGCCGGGGACCGCTCGGTCCACCCGCGCGGCCAGCCCCGGTTCCGCCTCAGCGAAGGGTCGTCCCGCGGCGGCGGGGAAGGAGACGGTACGGCCGTCCGCGAGCGTCACGTGCCGGACGCCGCCGCCGCGGGCACGGGACGCGATGCCGGGCAGCGGCTCGCGGTCGAGGGCACCGAGAAGCCGGGCCAGGACGGCAGCACGGGCCGCGGGCACCGCAGCGTCGTAACGTTCCAGCAGGCCGGGCCGTATCTTGCCGAGAGCCGACCGGGTCTGCGCGATGCCCGTGGTGTGTCCGGCCGGCGGCGCGGTGTGGATCGGTGCCACGCGAACCATTCTTGCGGCGATGTCGCGCACCGCCGACCCGCACCCCGGTACGAAGAAAACTAGCATCCTAGGACGCATTACACAGTGTGCGCCCGCCTACAGCGCAACGCAGCCGAACGAAAGATCAAACCAAGAAGGAATCAACGACAACCCGCCAATTCCTCCCGTCCAAAGAGGCGGCGCGTGAATTGGATGACAGTCACGCCGGCGTCGGTCGTGCCACTGTCGTGGGAGAACCCACGAACAGGCAGGGAGATGACGATGACGACGACCACGCCAGTCACGGTGGAGGACGTTCGCGCCGCCGCCGCGCAGCTCAAGGGCGTCGCGCACCGCACGCCGGTGTTGCGGTCGCGCACGCTCGACGGCCTGGTCGGAGCCGAGGTCTTCGTCAAGTGCGAGAACCTGCAGCGGGTGGGCGCGTTCAAGTTCCGGGGTGCCTACAACGCGATCTCCCGGCTCGCCCCGGAACAGCTCGCCAAGGGCATCGCGGCGTACTCGTCGGGCAATCACGCTCAGGCGGTCGCGCTAGCGGCTCGAGAGCTGGGTAGCACGGCGGTGATCGTGATGCCGGCGGATACGCCGGCGTCGAAGGCGGCCGCCGTCGCGGGCTACGGCGCGGAGATCGTGACCTACGACCGGTACACCGAGGATCGGGTGGCGATCGGGGAGAAGCTCGCCGCCGATCGGGGCCTGGCGTTGATTCCCCCGTACGAGCATCCGCACGTGATCGCCGGCCAGGGTACGGCAGCGCTGGAACTGCTGGAGGACGTCGGCGCCCTGGACGCGTTGGTGGTGCCGGTGGGTGGCGGCGGGCTCATCGCGGGCAGCGCGACGGCGGCGAAGGCCCTGCAGCCGCGGATCCGGGTGGTGGGCGTGGAGCCGGAGGCGGGCGACGACACGAAGCGTTCGCTGGCGGCGGGGGAGCGGGTGTCGATTCCGGTGCCGCGCACGATCGCTGACGGCCAGGCGGCGGACATCCCCGGGGAGTTGACGTTCTCGATCAACCGCGAGCTGGTCGACGGCATCGTCCTGGTGAGCGACGACGAGATCCGTGAAGCGATGCGGTTCGCGTTCGAACGCATGAAGATCGTCGTGGAGCCGAGCGGTGCGACGCCGCTGGCCGCGCTGCTCGCCGGCCGCCTCGACCCGCCACCGGCGCGGATCGGCGTGATCGTCTCTGGCGGAAACGTGGACGCGCGCCGCTTCGCCGAGCTGGTGGCGGCTGCCTAGCGGCCGAGCGGGAACTCCGCCAGGGAGTGCCACGAGTCGCCGGGTTCCGGGCGGCCGACGATCAGGCGTACGGCGTCGACCGGCGCGTGGATCGGCAGGGCGGCCGCGACCCGCGCGGCCGCCTCGCGCAGCACGGACGGCGGATGGCCGTGCGCCACGGTCAGGTGGGGGGCCACGTTGTCGAACTCGCCGCCGTACGGTGCGGCCTGCGGGAACCGTGCCCACAGCGCCGCGGTGAGCGCGCGGAACGGCCCGTCGGGCTCCGGCGCCAGCCACAGGACGTCGTCGTCGAACCATTCCGTGCGGGTCAGCGCCAGCTCGAATCCGGGCACGGTCCGGACCGTTTCGCGTACGGCGGCCAGCACGGTCCCGTCGATCTCCGCGGGTGGCAGGAACGGGTAGAGGATCGTGATGTGCGCCGGCACGCCCCACGAGGCGGACCTGTCGTACCGGGAGCGCAGCGCCCCTACGGCGGGTTCGGCCTCGGGGACGGGCACGATCAGCGCGCTCTGCGTGGCGTCCACGGCCGCAGTCTGACAAATGTCATGGGACGAACGTGACGGGAGGACCACGGGCCGGTCGCGCCGCCAGCCGACGATGGCGTCATGACGCTTACCGCCCACTCCGACACCCTGGCCCGCGGGTCCGGGCACCTCTCCGTCGACCTGGACCGCGTGGTCAAGCGCTTCGGCCCGGTCACCGCGGTCGACGGCGTCAGCCTGCAGATCCGCCCCGGCGAGGTGGTCGCGCTGCTCGGCCCGAACGGCGCCGGCAAGACGAGCACCGTCGACATGCTGCTCGGCCTGTCGAATCCCACTGAAGGCACGGTAAAGGTGTACGGGCGCCCGCCGCACGAGGCGGTCGCGCTCGGCCTGGTCTCGGCGGTCATGCAGACCGGCGGGCTGCTCAAGGACTACACGGTCGAGGAGACCGTCACGTTGACCGCCGTGCTGTTCGGCCGGCCGATGAGCGTGGTCGGCGAGGCGCTGGAGCGCGCCGGCATCGCCGACATCGGCAAGCGCATGGTGGGCAAGTGCTCGGGCGGGCAGCAGCAGCGGCTGCGCTTCGCGATGGCGCTGGTGCCGGACCCGGAGCTGCTGATCCTGGACGAACCGACCACGGGCATGGACGTCGCGGGGCGGCACGACTTCTGGACCGCGATCCGGGAGGACGCGCGCTCCGGCCGTACCGTCATCTTCGCCACCCACTACCTGGAGGAGGCCGACGCCTACGCCGACCGGGTGGTTTTCATCCGCCGCGGCCAGGTCGTGGCCGACGGCACGGCGGCCGAGGTCAAGGCGCTCGCCTCCGGGCGCACGATCCGGGCCACGATGCGCGAGCCCAGCCGCGCCGCGCTGGCCGCGATTCCGGGGGTCGACTCCGTCGAGGTGCGCGGCGACACCGTCTTCCTGCACGCCCGGGACACGGACACGATCGCCCGGCACCTGCTCAACCACACCGACGCCCGCGACGTGGAGATCACGTCGCGCAACCTCGAGCAAGCGTTCCTGACCCTGACCGCCGACGACGCTGGGAGCCAGCGATGACCACCGCCACCCTGCCCGCCGCCCGCACGTTGCCGAGGTTCGGCGGATTCACGTTCGGCATGATCAAGCTCGAGTTGCGGCGGATGGTCCGCAACAAGCGCACGGTGATCTTCACGCTGGTCATGCCGGCGGTTTTCTTCCTGCTCTTCGGCGCGAATTCGAACTATCGCCACGAACGGATCGGTGCCGGCAACGTCACCGGCTACGTGCTGATCAGCATGGCCGTGTACGGCGCGATGCTCGCGACCACCAGCGGCGGGGCGATGGTGTCGGTCGAGCGTGCGGCCGGCTGGAGCCGCCAGCTGCGGCTGACTCCGCTCAAGCCGGTCGCGTACATCGCGGTGAAGCTGGTGCTAGCCATGATCATCGGCGCGGTGTCGGTGGCGGTCGCGTTCCTGGTGGGCGCGTTCGCCGGCGCCGAGCTGCCGGCGCACGCCTGGATCGAGTGCGGCCTGCTGGCCTGGGGTTGCGCGCTGGTGTTCGCCGCGTTCGGCCTGTTCATGGGCTATCTGCTGCCGAGCGAGAACGTGATGCAGATCCTCGGCCCGGTGCTGGCGGTGCTGTCGTTCGCCGGTGGCCTGTTCGTGCCGGTGGATCAGCTCGGGCACATCTTCGCGACGATCGCGAAGTTCACCCCGGTGTACGGCGTGGGCGAGATCGCCCGCTACCCGCTGACCCATGACGGCACCCTGTGGGTGGCCGCGCTGAACGTGGTGGCCTGGACGTTGGTCTTCTCGGTCGGCGCGATGTGGCGGTTCCGCCGCGACACCGCCCGGGTGTGAGCGCCGGTAACGTCGTACCATGAGCGACTCCCCGCCGCGCGCCGCCCGATTCGGGTGGATCTTCGCCGCCGTGTGGCTGGTCTACCTGGGCGAGAACCTGTCCGCCCTGCTGGACCATCCCAACGGTTGGCAGCGCGACGTCGGCCTGGCCGCGCTGGCGGGGTTCGCGGTGCTGTACCTGGCGACGGTCAGTGTCGTACGCCAGATCCGCAACAACGGGGGATGGCGCCGGGGCGGGCCGGTCGTGGTCCGGATCTGGCTGGGCATCCTGGGCATGCTGGCGCTGACCGCGCTGCAGGTCCCGGCCATCGGGTACCACGCGCTGACCTGCCTGGTGTACATCGCGGCCTGCGCCATGATGGGCCTGGCGTTGAACCAGGCGATCCCGATCGCGGTCACGCTGCTGGTCGGCGCCGAGCTGCTGGTCCGGCTGGTGCCGGGCTGGCAGGGCAACGGGTACGGCCTGGCGGTGCTGCTGGGTTCGCTGGCGAGCTGGGGGATCCGGTTGGCGGCCGAGCGGCAGCGCAATCTCATGGTGGCGCAGCAGGAGATCGCCCACCTCGCCGTGCAGAACGAGCGCGCCCGGATCGCCTCGGACCTGCACGACATCCTCGGCCACTCGCTGACCGTGGTGACGGTGAAGGCGGAGTTGGCGCAGCGTCTGCTGGACGTGGACGTCGAGCGGGCCCGCAAGGAGTTGGGCGACCTGGAGGCGCTGGCCCGCGACGCGCTGTCCGACGTGCGGGCGACCGCCATGGGCGTGCGCGGCATCTCGCTGCCCGGGGAGATCGCGGCCGCGCGGGAGGCGCTGGCCGCGGCGCACGTGGAGGCGGAGCTTCCCGGCGCGGCGGACGAGGTGCCGACGAGGTTCCGCGAGCTGTTCGCGTGGACCATCCGCGAGGCGGTGACCAACGTGGTGCGGCACAGCAAGGCGACGCGCTGCGAGGTCCGGTTGGGGCCGGCCAGCGTGGAGATCGTCGACGACGGGGTGGGCGAGTCCGCCGGCACGTCCGACGGGCAGGGGCTGAAGGGCTTGCGCCGGCGTGCGGACGCGCTGGGCGCGACACTCACGGTGGGGGGCCGCGACGACAAGCCCGGATTCCGGGTACGGGTGGAGGTGCCGACATGATCAAGTTGTTGCTGGCCGACGACCAGGCGTTGGTCCGTGGCGCGATGGCCGCCCTGCTCGACATGGAGCCGGACTTGAAGGTGGTCGCCGAGGTGGGTCGCGGGGACGAGGTCGTCGACGCGGTCCGCGACCACGAGGTGGATGTGGCCGTGCTGGACGTGGAGATGCCCGGCATGGACGGTGTCGCGGCGGCCCGCGAGCTGCACCGGGCGGTGCCGGCGTGCCGGGTGTTGATGGTGACGACGTTCGGCCGGGCCGGCTACCTGCGTCAGGCGATGGCGGCCGGGGCGAGTGGGTTCATCGTGAAGGACACCCCGGCCCGGCAGCTCGCCGATGCGGTCCGGCGCGTGCATGAGGGTCTGCGGGTGGTGGACCCGGCGCTGGCCGCGCAGTCGCTGGCCCAGGGTGACTCGCCGTTGACCGAGCGGGAGGCGGACGTGTTGCGCGCCGCCCGCGACGGCGGCACGGTCGCCGACATCGCCCGCGAGCTGCACCTGTCGGAAGGCACGGTGCGTAATCACCTGTCGTCGGCGATCGGCAAGACCGGGGCGCGGACCCGCGCCGAGGCGGTCCGGCTGGCCCTCGACAACGGATGGCTACTCGCGTAGCCGAGTACTTCGCGGACAATGTCCGGTGCACCCGTCGCTGGCAGGTCGCGGACGGGCGTGTCGCCGAGAGCTGATCCGGGTCCGCTTTGCGACGATGGGCGGCATGTCGTCGTTGGTGCCGCGGCCGGGCGGCGAGGTGGTCGTCGGCGGGACGGCCGAGCAGGTCACCGAGGCGTGGCTGGCGAACCGGCGGCTGTCCGTGCACACCCGGGCCGCGTACCGGCGGGACGTGGCGGCGTGGCTGGGCTGGTGTGCGCAGCGCGGGTTGGATCCGTTGAAGGCCGGCTTCCTCGACATCAACGCGTACGCGCGGGCCCTGGAGGCGGCCACCGACTCGCGCACCGGTCGGCCGCTTGCGCCGGCCACCGTCGCCCGCAAGTTGTCCGGCCTGTCCAGCTGGTACGACTTCCTCACCAAGTTGCGGGCCGTCGACGCCAATCCGGTCGGCGGCGCGGACCGGCCCACGGTGTCCCGGGACCACTCCGCCACCGTCGGCCTGACCCCCGAGGAGGTGGACGCGCTGCTGGCCGCGGCGGACGCGGCCCAGGGTCCGGCCGCGCCGCGGCACCGGGCCGTTGTCGCGTTGCTCGCCGACCTGGGGCTGCGGGTGGGTGAGCTGGTCGGCCTGGACGTCGCCGACATCGGCTGGGAGCGCGGGCACCGCAGCGTCCGGTTCGTCGGCAAGGGCGGCAAGCCGCGCCGCCGCGCTCTCACGCCGGCCGCGGCGGCCGCCCTGGATGAGTACCTGGGCACCCGGACCGACGGGGCGCTGTTCGTGACCGCCAGGGGCGCGCGCATCGACCGGCACGCCGTGTTCCGGCTGGTCCGGCGTCTCGCCCGGGACGCCGGGATCGCCGGGTGGGAGCGGCTGTCGCCGCATTCGCTGCGGCACGCGTTCGCGACCACAGCCCGCGCGGAGGGCGTGCCGCTGGAGGACGTGCAGGATGCGATGGGTCACGCCGACCCGCGGACCACCCGCCGCTACGACCGGGACCGGCACAATCTGGATCGGGACCCGGCGTACACGATCTCGGCCGCGCGGGTCCGCCGCGCCGGTGGGTGAGCCACACCCCTATTCTCGACCGCGGTTGGCGCGTAGATCACAAGGCGGAGTTGGGGTTGGGTTGAACATTCTCGAAGCGGTGCTGCTCGGAGCGGTCGAGGGCATCACCGAGTTCTTGCCCGTGTCCAGCACGGGTCACCTGACCATCCTGGAGAAGCTGCTCGGGTATTCGATCGACGACCCGGACATCACCGCGTTCACGGCGATCATCCAGTCCGGCGCCGTCATCGCGACGGTGATCTTCCTGCGCCGCGACATCGCCCGGATCGTGCCGGCCTTCCTGCGTGGCCTGTTCAACGGGCGGGCCCGCGAGGACCCGGACTTCCGGTTCGGCTGGGCGGTGATCCTGGGCTCGATCCCGATCGGTGTGGTCGGGCTGCTGTTCCAGGACACCATCGAGACGACGCTGCGCAGCCTGTGGTTCGTGGCCGGGGCGCTGATCGTGTGGAGCGGTGTGATGGCGTTCGCCGATCACGCCGCCACTCAGATCCGCCACGAGGACGACGTGACGTGGAAGGACACGCTGATCATCGGCACGGTCCAGTGCCTGGCGTTGATCCCCGGCGTGTCCCGCTCCGGGGCCACCATGTCGGCCGGTCTGCTCCGTGACATCGACCGGGTCACCGTGACCAGGCTGTCGTTCTTCCTGTCCATCCCGGCGCTGCTCGGCGCGACCGCGCTGCAGGTGGTCCAGGAGTACGACAACATCTCCAGCGGTGTGGGCTGGGTCAACACGATCACCGCGACGATCGTGAGCTTCGTCGTCGCTTACGTGGCCGTCGCGTGGCTGCTGAGGTACATCGCCGGGCACAACTACAGCATCTTCATCGCGTACCGACTGGTGCTGGGTGCGCTGCTGCTGGTCCTGCTGGCCACGAACACCGTCGCCGCGCAGTAAGGGTTTCCGCCCTGCTTGTGGAGGCGGTTCAGCCCGGCAGTTGCAAAGCGGCCTTGACCAGGTCCAAGGCCGTCTCGGGAGGCACGCCCAGCGATTTTGTCCGCTCCGCGTACCGTCGTGCTGCTTTTTGGGCCTCGGCCGGGACGCGGGCCGCGCGGGCCGTGATCACCGTGCCGGCGCGGCCTCGGGTTTCGACCAAGCCGGCCTGCTCCAGCTCGCGGTAGGCGCGGGCGACCGTGTTGGCGGCCAGGCCCAGGTCGGTCGCGAGGCGGCGGACCGGCGGGAGCCGGGTTCCGGCGGGCAGGGCGCCGGTGCCGGCCAGCTCGGCGATGCGCAACCGGACCTGCTCGTAGGGCGGTACCCGCGAATCGGCGTCGATGGCGATGTCCAACGGAGCTCCCGCGATGGTCAGAGAAGTCGCGGCGGGACGTTGCCGGCGGCGACGATGGCGCGGCGGATCGGCACCAACGCGAGCAGGATGCCACCGACGACGAAGAACACGATGAGCGACACGATGCCGATGCGGTAGCTGTTGGTCAGCTGGAACACCAGGCCGAACGCGAGCGGGCCGAGCCAGCTGGTGCCCTTGTCGCTGATCTCGTAGAAGCCGTAGTACTCGCCCTCGCGGCCGGTCGGGATGAGCTGGCTGAACAGCGAGCGGGACAGGGCCTGGCTGCCGCCGAGGACGAGGCCGATGGCGACGCCGAGCAGCATGAACGGCAGCGGTTGGCCGGCGGGCAGCCAGTACGCGGCCAGCATGACGCCGAGCCAGAGGGCCAGGCTGAGCAGGATGGTCTTGCGGGCGCCCATCCGCGCGGCCAGCGCCCCGAGCAGCAGCGCGCCGCCGAACGCCAGGAACTGCACCAGCAGGATGGTGATGATCAGGGTGGACTGGCTGAGCTTGAGTTCCTTGGTGCCGTACTGGCTGGCCAGCGCGATGACGGTCTGGATGCCGTCGTTGTAGATCAGGTAGGCGAGCAGGAAGAACAGGGTCAACGGGTAGGCGCGCAGGCCCTTGATGGTGTGCCCGAGCTGCCGGAAGCCGTCGAGGAGCACGTTGCCCCGCGCCGTGGTGCTTTGGGCGCCGGGGTGTTCGCGCAGCCAGCGCAGCGGCACCAGGGTGAACGCGGCCCACCACACGCCGGCGGACACGATCGACCACCGCGCCAGATCCAGGGTGCGCTGGTCGTTGCCTTCCTGGCTGAGCAGTTGCACGGCGACGAGGTTGAGCAGCAGGAGCAGGCCGCCGCCGAGGTAGCCGAGCGCCCAGCCGCGGCTGGACACCCGGTCGCGGTCGTCGGGCGCGGCGAGCTGGGGCAGGAACGAGTTGTACACCACGATGGACGCGCCGAACGCGATGTTGGCGATGAGGAACAGCAGCCCGCCGAGCAGGTAGCGCTCGCCGGTCACAAAGGCCATCGCGACCGTCGCGCCGGCCCCGACGAACGCGGTCGCGGCCAACAGGAGCTTCTTGCGGGGCGTCCGGTCGGCGATCGCGCCCACCACCGGCAGCACGAACACGGTGAGCAGCACCGACAGGGACACCAGGTAGGGAAAGTACGAGCCGGCCGCGACGGTGATGCCGAGCGGGTGGACCCGGCCGTGGCAGTCGTCGGCGCCGAGCGCGCAACCGGCCGCCTGCTCGGTGACGCTGGTCAGAAACGGACCGAGGAAGACCGTGACGACGGTGGTGGAGAACGCGGAGTTCGCCCAGTCGTAGAAGTACCAGCCGGTGCGTTCCCGGCGGCTGCTGGGCGGTGCGGCGGTGATGTCGGTAGCGGCCATGGGGATGCGCTCCAGCGGTTCGCTCGGGTGTGCGCGCTCATGATGCCACCTGCCGAGGTCTTTGCGCCGTAGCGCCGAGCCCCGCGTTTACTGCGGATGCTGCTGCGACCACCAGCGGGCCAGCGCGGCGGTCGCCGGGTCCTCGGAGTCGGCCAGCGCGGCCCACGGGTCGACGCCGGGCGGCAGCTCGGTGCCGGCATAGTCGGCCAGCTCGTGCGGGCTCACGTCCTCGACCGGCACGGCGTGCGGCGCGGCCGGGTCGACGACGCCGAGGCTGCCGGTGTCGATCCACGGGAACCCGTCGACCGGCTCGGGCAGCGGACCGACGTCGACCGCGGGCGGGAAGACCGCGTCGGTGTCGACGTGCTCGGGCAGCGCGTCGGGATCGGCGCCGACCGTCGCGACCTCGTGGGTGTCCACCACGTCGACGTGCTGGTCGTACTCGGCGGCAGGCTCCGCGGGCGCGCCGGTGTGGTGCTCGTACACCAGGTCGTGCGGCTCGTCCGGGGCCGGCCCGGCGTCGTCGTGGTGCAGGTCCCAGTAGCCGTCGTCGTCCGGCAGCGGCGGCGCGTCGCCGTCGTGGGCGCTGTCGGCCGGCTCGTGCAGCGGGTCGTGGTGGTCGTCGTGGTAGCCGGGGTCGTCATGGTGGTCCGGCCAGCCGTGCTCGCTCATGCCCTCTCCTGACCGTCGTCGCCGGCCGGGGCGGGCGTCAGCGCCCGGGCCTTGGCCAGTACGTCGTCGACCTGCTTCAGTTTCGCCCGTACCAGATCCCGGTCGTGCTGGGCCGCGGCCCGCCGCTTCGCCCGCCCCGCCGCGTCCTCCGCGGCCGCGGCGTCGATCTCGGCGATGTGCGCGTCCAGTTCCCGCAGCCGCCGCTCCACCGCGTCGTCGACGGCGACCGACAGCGCGTACTGCAGGTCGGTGAACCGGTACGAGATCTCGTCGGTGAGTGCCGCCCGGGCCTCGCCGCACACGTCGCGCAGCCAGACGCGGGCCTGCTGGCGGTCGGTCTGCACCCGCCGCCGGTAGAGCACGTACCCGCCGGCGGCCAGGCCCAGACCGATGCCGGCCACCGGGATCAGCAGCCCACCCGCGACCAGCCCACCCGCGCCCAGCGCGGACGCGCCCAGGATGGCGCCCCGGCCGGCCATGAACGCGATGCCGCCGGCGGACAGCGCGATCAGCATGTTGTCGCCGGAGCCGTCCCGCGGCGGCGCGGCGGCCAGCGCGTGCCGCAGCGTGGCGTTCAGCCGGCCCAGCATGGCTGCCAGCTCCCCGGCGTCGAACACCTCCGCCAGCACCTTCTCGCCGACCTGCCGGAACGTGGCCTCCAGCTGCCGGGACAGCGTCACGGCCACGGCCTGCAGCTCGGCGTCCAGCGCGTCCGGCAGCTTCGCGAGGCCCTCACCGCGGGCAGTCTCGATGCGCGCGGTGAACTCCTGCTGCAGGGCCGCGATCCGGGTGCGCAGCAGGCCGACGACCTCGATGCGGGCGCGCTGGGTCTCCGCGCTGAGCAGCAGCGCCCACTGCCGTGACTCGGTGCGCTTGCGGGCGGCCAGCGCGGCGCGTTCGGACCGGACCCGGGCCATCTCGACCGGGTCGGCCTCGGTGGCCTGCAGCCGGGCGCCGGCGGCGGCGTCGAGGCGGACGAGTTCGCCGCGGGCGGCGCGCAGCACGTTGGCCTGTTGCAGCTGGTGACCGCGGCCGGCCAGCTCGACGAGTGCGTGTTGCAGCTCGGCGATCCGGGACGCGTCGACCAGCGCGCCGGACTCGCCGGCCGGCACGCCCAGGGCCAGTTCGGCGAGCCGGGCGGAGACCGGGAACCACGGCGCGTCGGCGAACCGCGGCGCCTGGGCACGCAGCAGCGCCCGGTTGTCCTCGCAGATCCGCCGCCATCCCGGGTACGCGTCCACCTTGGTCAGGGCGAACACCACCGTATCGACGCGTACGCTTGCGGCCACCAGGAAGGTGAGCTCGGGCCGGGACAGCGGCGCGGACGCGTCCGCTACGAACAGCAGCGCGGTGGCCCGGTCCACGGCGTCGAGCGCGACCGCGGTGTGCGCCGGGTCGAGCCCGCCGACGCCGGGCGTGTCGAGCAGGCTCACGTACTGCAGCAGCGGCGCCGGGTGGGTGATCTCGATCCGGCGGGCCTTGTTGCCGCCGGTCGCCCAGGACGCCAGGTCGGTGATGTCCACCGGTTCGGGCCCGCCGGGCACCCACGCCCGCATCGCCGGAGCGCCGGGGGAGAAGTGGAGGTAGGTGCTGGTGGCGACGGAGGCGTCGACGGGGGACAGGCCGGGCACCCCGAGGAGCGCGTTGACCAGGGAACTCTTGCCGCGTTTCGTCTCGCCGACCAGCACGATCGACGGGCGGGTCAGCTGCCGGCGGCGCAGCTCGGCCAGCTCGGCCCCCGCGTCCGGGTCGGCGGTGCGCACGTAGGCGAGGGTGTCGCGTACGGCGGCGTCCAGGGCGGCGGTCATGTCTCTCATCGGCGCACCTGCTGGGACAGCAGATAGAAGCCGCGGTGGGCGACCTGCGCCACCCGCGACTGCGCGGGTCCGGCGCCGGCGAACGCGTACACGCGCCACCGGTTCGCGGCCTCCAACGCGGCCTCGGCGAGCTCGGCGGCGCCGGCGTGCGGCAGCCCCAGGATCCAGCGGGCGTCGTCGGAGGTGGCGAGTCGGGTCAGCTCCTGCTCCCACGCCGGCGGCAGCGGTACGGCGCCGGTGGCGACGCGCTGGGCCACCTCGAGCAGCCGCAACCGGTGGTAGTCGGGCTCGCGCAGCAGCCGCTCGACGCCGTCGCGCAGCGCCTCCCGGCTGCGTTCGTCGCGGGTGTGCCCGGCCAGCCGGTCGAGGCGGGCGAGCGCCCAACCGGCCTTGATCGCGTCGGCGCGCCAGCGGAACGTCTGCTCCAGCGTGTCCTGCAGCCGCGGGAACCCGGACGCGCTGGCCAGGCGGCGCACGAGTTCGCCGGTGCCGAGATGCGGCTGCGCGATGAGTTGCGCGATCGCGAAGCCGATGCCGTACAGGTCGAGCAGGCCCAGCAGCCGTTCGCGGCGTTCCGCGCTCACCGGCGCCGGCCGGGTCCGGAACAGGTCCACCGAGGCCAGCAGCACCCCGAGGTCCGGCACGCCGGCGAGCTGCCGCAGGGCGGCACAGTCGGCCGAGGTGAGCCGGCCCGCCTCGGCGGTCTCGGCCAGCAGGCCCACGACCGGGACGACGTCGGAGACGGTACGGGCGAGCAGCGCCGCCTGCTGCTGCGCGAGCGGTCCGGCCACCGGCCACGGGTCCCCGGCGCCGCCGACCAGCGTGTCCACCTTGCCGAAGACACCGATCGCGTTGATCGGGCTGGACGCCAGCCGCGCCGAGGTCGCGCGGAACGCCTCCAGCGCCTGCACATCGTCGGCGCGTACGGCCTGGGTGAACACGTACACCACGGCCTCGGCGGCGGCCACCTCGGACGTGGAGTCGGCGTCGATGTCGGCGTCGAACGGCGCGGTCGACGTCCCGACCGCCTCCTCGGCGCGGGCGCTGACCCGGCTGTCCGTCGACGCCAGCCCGGGCGTGTCGACGACCGTGAGGTCGCGCAGCTTCTCGCTGGTCAGCGTGACGTCGACGTACGCGACCCGGGCCAGCGGCATGCCGAGCCGCTGCGGGATCATGCCCTCGTCGTCCAGCGGAAGGCTGTGCCGGGCGCCGTCGCGGCGCACCACGTCCACCCGGTCGGCGGTGCCGTAGCGGAACCGGGTGACCACCCGGGTGCACTCACCGACCGCGGTCGGGGCGACCCGGCGGCCGATCAGAGCGTTGACGAGTGTCGACTTTCCGGCTTTCAGGCGACCCGCGATCGCCACACGTAACGGCTCACCAAGACGGTCGCCGATGTGTCGTACCTGGCCAGCGGTCTCAGGATCGACCTGTGCGGCGACTTCGTCACACAAGGTAACCACCCGGGCCGTGAGCGGACCCGTCACGATGACTCGTCAGCCGAGCACACCGTCAGCGACAATGTGCAGACCGCGGCCGTCGTCCACATGACCTGCCAGCCCTTCGCCGGAACCTCGGCAGGGCGGGACGCCTGCCGCACCACAGACTACGGACCGGCGAGGCGTACAGGATCCCGTGTTCGTGCCAGGCGCGCACGAGACACGGCACGGACGGTGAGGGGGGTCACGCGGTGGCGGACGCGCAGGACGTGACCGTGTCCGCCGCCGCCTGGCTGCGCCGGCCGGGTCTGGTCGTGGTCGCCGGACCGCCCGGCTGCGGCCGCAGCACCATCCTGCGCCGGGTCGCCGCCCTCGATCCCGGCCCGGTCCACGCCGGTGGCGGACTGGCGATGCTGACCGCCGTACCCGCGCTCGCACTGTCCCGGGCCGTGCGGGCCCGGCTGCCGGCCCACGACATCCACCTGCTCGCCGAGGCCGTACGCTCGCGCCTGCGCGGCGCCCTGCTGGTCCTCGACGACATCCAGTACGCCGACCCGGCCACCCTGGCCGCGCTGCCGCACCTGGCCGCGCACTGCCGGGTGCTGGTCGCGCTGCGCACCCCGCACCGGCTGGCCGCGGACGCCGAGGCGGCGCTACGCGGCGCCGCGACCGCGTGGCTCGACGTGCCGCCGCTGGATCGGGCCGCGGCCGCCGACCTGGCCCGCCGCACCGCCGCACACCTCGACGAGGCCGCCGTCGCCGCAGTCGTCGACCGCGCCGGCGGCAACCCCCTCGCGATCACCGCGCTGGCCCGGCAGGCGGCGGCGGATCGCGGTGCGGCCCCCACAGACATCGACCAAGTGGCGTACGCCATCGCGACCGCCCTCGCCGACCTGCCACGTCCCGCCCGCACCGCCCTGGCCGCGCTCGGGCTGCTGGGCCGGCCCGCGCCCGCCCCGCTGCTCGGCCCCGGCGCCACCGCGCTGCTGTCCGCCGGCCTGATCGTCGAGTCGCCGGACGGCTACCTGCCGGTCTCCACCTACCTGGCCGAAACCGCGGCCGGTCTGCTCGACGCGCCCGCCCGGGCCGAGCTGCACCTACGCCTCGCCGAACTGACACCGCCCGGCGAGGCGGCCCGGCACCTGGCCGCGGCCGGCGACCATCACGCCGCGTTCCGGCGCGCACTGGCCGCCGCCGACCAGGCCGCCGGCGGTGACCGGGCAGCGCTGCTGCTGTTCGCATGCGACCTACCCGGCGTGACCGTCGATTCTCGGGTGCGGATCGCCGCGGCCGACGCGGCGCTCGCCGCCGGACGGCCACAGGCCGCGGCACGGGTCCTGACCACGGCGGCCCCGCTCGGCGTCGAGGCCGACGTACTGCGCGGCGAAGCGTTGCTGCAGGCCGGAGACCCGGCCGGGGCGCGAGCCGCGGTCCAGCCGGTGCCGGACGCGGCCGCGGCGCCCGTCGTGGCGGCCCGGGACCGGGTGCTGTTGCTGACCGAGCTCGCACTCGACCCGCACGCCGCGGCCGACACCGCGGACAAGGTGGCCGCGCGCTACCCGTCGCCACCGCCGGGCGTGGCCGCGGCGATCGCCGCCGTACGCGCCGCCCACCGGGCACCCGGCTGGGACACCGCGCTCGCGGCCGCGGCCGCCGATACCCGCGACCCGCTGACCAGCCGCTGGAGTGCGTGGCTACTGGTGGAGCAGCTGGCCGCGGACGGCCGTCTGGTCGAATCGGCGGCGGCGGCGCACGCGGCGGCGCGGTCGTGCGCGGCGGATCTGGCGTACGGGTGGCACACCCGGTTCGCGGCGGCGGCCGACTGGGCGATCGCCCTGCACGGCGCGGGACCAGCCCCAACCGACGCTGCCGCGGGCTCGGCTTGGGTAGCGCCTTCGCCGGCCGGTTCGGTTGACGACGCGCAACGGCGGGCGGCTGATCTTGCCGACCGGGCGCTGCCGGCCGACGCCCGCGGTTACGCCACCGCCGCGATCGCGCTGGTCGAGGCCGACACCGGGCTGCTGGCCGCGGCCCGCGCGCGGCTCGCCACCGGACCGGACCATCCTGCTGCCGCGTGGGTCGCCCGCGAAGCCGCATGGCTCGACGGCCAGCCGGACCGCGCCGCGCAACCACCCGCCGACACCGGCGCCGGCCTGCTGACCGGCCTGCACCACATCACCGCCCGCTGGGCCGCCCAGGACATCGGCGCGGCCGGCCCGGCCGCCATCCCGCCCGGACTGCCCGTCGCGGCGCGCCGGACGCTGACCGCGTGGGCCACGGGCACCGGCTTCGCCGCGGCGGCCGACACCTGGACCGCGATCGCGTTGCGTGAACAGATCCGCTGCCTGCTCGCGGCCGGCCTATTCGACGCCGACCCGCAGCGGGCCGTCGACGCGTTGCTCGCCGCGGAACGGCTGGCCGACGCGGCCGGGCTCACCGTCCTCGCCGGGCGGGCCCGCCGGGCGCTGCGCCGCCACCGCGTGCACCGCGACACCCGCAGTCCGCGTTCGGGCACCCAGCTCACCAACCGGGAGTACGACGTGTTGCGCCTCGTCGCCGCCGGCGAACCGACCCGCCGCATCGCCGGACAGCTCGGCATCTCCGCGGAAACCGTGGACACCCATATCCGGGCCGGGATGCGCAAGCTCGGCGCCCGCACTCGCACCGAAGCAGCCGCACTCGCCTTCGCGGCGGGGGAGGATCGCCGGTGACCCGCCAACCCGACGCGCCGCGACATGTCGTCGCCACCACCGGCGACGCCGACGCGGTGCTGCGCCGGCTCGTCCGCGACGGCTGGACCGTACGGGAGGGCTTCGCCCTGCCGGATCCGGCCTGGGACGTGTCCGCCGTCCGGCTGGTACTGCACGGTCGCATCTCCGACCAGGACTCCCTGCAGCTGGCGGTGCTGGCCGCCGCCCGTGGCGCCGGCATCGTCGCAGTCTGCGACACCGAGACACCGATCGGCCGGGCCCTGGTGGACGACCTCTCCCGGCTCGGACCCGTGCACCACGGCGTCGGCAGCGAACCCGGTGTCGCCGTCGCCGACCTCGTACCCGAGCAGCGGGCCCTGCTGGACCGGCTCGCGTCCGGCGACACCATCGCGGCCGCGGCGGCGGCCGAGTTCCTGTCCCTGCGTACCGCGAACCGGCGCATCGCCGAGGCACGCGCCCTGTTCGGCGTGCGCACCACCCGCGAGGCCGTCCTCGCCTACCTGCGCCAGCGCCGCACCGAATGACCGCCGGCGACTGGCCCCGCTCCGCGCGCCTCGCCGCCCCGCGCGTCATCGAGCGGATCGCGGCGATCACCGGGGTACGGCTGATCCTCGAAGGACCGGCACCGGGTGGCGAGGTCGGCGCCGCGTACGTCCGCTGGCCCGACGGACGCCGGTCGGTACTCACCGAGGGCCGCGCCCGGGCCGGGCCGCTGCTCGACCTGGCGCGGGCCGCTGGGGTGCCGACCGCTCGCTACGAGCTGTCCGCGCACGTCGACGGCGCGAGAATCGTCGTACAGCAGCGGCTGCCCGGCGCGCCACCGGCCACGGTCGACGCCGCGCTCGTACACGCGATGATCGTCCTCAACGACCGCCTCGCCGGCCTGCTCGCCGGCCGCTGGGACGTGCCCCCGGTCGAGCTGTTCCTCACCACCGACGGGCCCGGCTTCTGCCTGCACCGGCCGCTGAAGGCGTACGGTTCCCGCAGCGCCCGGCTGCTCGACTGGATCCACGAGGTGGGCGCGTCCGCGCCCGACCTCGACGACAGCGAGGACCTCGTCCACCTCGACTACCACCCCGGCAACATCCTGGTCAGCGGGCGCCGGATCAGCGGCGTCGTGGACTGGGACGGCGCGG
>DASYTU010000106.1:0-28227 GCA_036001925.1 Actinoplanes sp. | reverse complement strand
CAGTCTGCGCCGCTCTGCGTCGCTAAGCCCATCGTCGCCGCGCATGGCGTGCCCCCAGCCCTCATGGTGCGAGCGCTCCACGCGAGCGTACCCGGGTGGGGTAGCCCACAAACAGAGGGCCTTATATCACACTTCCCGTCCTATGTGGAGAGCATCGTCATTACTGTGAGTCTCATCATGCTTACGACGTGTGCGGGCCCGTCTTCAGTAGGATCCCTGCGGATATTCACGACTGTCGAACTGTACGCGGAGTGTGGCGATGGATGATCTCTCTCTCCTCGAACATCTTGGTGAACAGTCGGCGCGGTTGTGTGAAGTCACCAGGACGGATTCCGCCTCGGTCATGCGCCTGCTGGCCGACCTCCTCGGACCGGCCGGGTCCACGGCGCTGTCCGAGGGCCCGTCATGGTCGTCGGGCATAGCCGACGATCACACGCCGGTGGAGTTCTCGGTCGCCTTCAACACGTACGGCGGACCGTCGCTGCGGATCCTCGGCGAAGCGCTGGCGTCGCCGGCCGGTACGACCGCGAACCTGGCAGCGGCGTACCGATTCCTCGGCGCTCAGGCTGATCGGTTCGGACTGACGACATCGCGGCTGGCACGGGTTCGGGACCTCTTTGCGACGCCGGATCCGAACGCCGTGTTCGCGCTGTGGTTCTCGTTGGTGTTCCCCCCGGGGCAGCAGCCGGAGTTCAAGATCTACCTCAATCCGGAGCTGCGGGGCGCCGACCGGGCGCCCGAGCTGGTCGCCGAGGCTACGCGGCGCCTCGGTGTGGATGCGGCGTACCGGGCCATCGTGGAACGGGCCTGCCGCTCCGGCGAGTTGGGCCGCGGCGACCGCCTCAGTTTCTTCGCCCTCGACCTGCACGACGGCCCGCACGCGCGGATCAAGCTCTACCTTTCTCAATACGATGCCGAGCGATCCGACGTGGTGCGTGCGGCCGGTCTGGTGGACGGCATCGACACGAGCGACCTGGCGGCGTTCTGCGCGGTGGCCGGTGGCGGTCCGGGTCCGTACTCCGGCCGGCCGCTGGTGAGCAGTTACACATTGGCACCTGGCGTCGCCAAGCCGATCGGCTACAGCCTTTACGTTCCCGTGCGCAGCTATGTGCGCGATGACGACGAGGCCCGGGACCGGGTGGCGATTCTTCTGGACCACTTCGGGTTCGACGCCACCCAGCTCGATGCCGTGATCGCGGCGGTGGCGCGGCGCTCGTTACACGAGGGGTCGGGCCTGATCGCGCATGCCTCGCTGCGGCTGGGGCCGCCCAGGCCCGGAATGACCGTCTACCTGTCGTCAGAGGCGTACCGGACGGGTGCACGGAGTGCGCGCCCGGTGCCCGTTTCCTAGGAGTCATCTGTGCTCGCTGACCCACGCACCATTCTGCCGCCGTACCGGATCAAGGTCGTCGAGCCCATCCCGTTCCTGACCGCGGACGAGCGTCGTCAGGCGCTCGCGGATGCCGGATACAACCCGTTCAACCTGCGCGCCGATCAGATCACCATCGATCTTCTGTCCGACTCCGGTACCGGTGCGACGTCGGCCGCACAGGAGGCCGCCGCCGCGGTCGGCGACGAATCGTATGCGGGCGCGCGATCATGGTTCCGGTTCCGCGACGAGGTGCGCGACCTGACCGGCTATCCGCACATCCTGCCGGTACACCAGGGGCGCGCGGGTGAGCGAATCCTGTTTTCCACCATGCTCAAGCCGGGCCAGATCTGCGCCAGCAACACCCATTTCGACACCACCCGCGCGAATGTCGAGCTGGCCGGCGCGGAAGCCCGAGATCTGCCCTGCCCTGAGGCGGCCGATCTCGACAGCCTCGACGGCTTCAAGGGGAACATCGACCTCGTAGCCCTGAAGGCCCTGCTGACCGGCCCGGACCGTCTCCGAGTGGGACTGGTCCTCATGACCATCACCAACAACGGCCTCGGCGCCCAGCCCGTTTCCATGGCGAATCTCGAGGCCACCAGCAGGCTCTGCCGCCGCCACGGGGTTCCCTTCTTCCTGGACGCGGCGCGGTTCGCGGAGAACGCGTGGCTGGTCAGCCAGCGCGAGCCGCGCTACCGAGACCGGGCACCGCGGGACATCGCCACCCGGGCGTTCCAGCTCGCGGACGGGTGCGTGGTGAGTCTCAAGAAGGACGGGCTCAGCGCGATCGGCGGCTTCATCGGCCTGCGCGATGACGACCTGCACGCCGCGTGTGAGGCGAACCTCATCGCCACCGAAGGATTCTCCACGTACGGCGGGTTGGCCGGCCAGGAACTGGAGCGGCTCACGCAGGGGCTTCGGGAGGTGGTGGATCCCGCATACCTGAGCGCCCGCGCCGCCTCCACCGCCCGGATGGCCCGGCTCATCAACGAGGCCGGAGTCGACACGGTCCAACCCGCGGGCATACATGCTCTATACCTCAACGCCGGGCGCCTGCTACCGCACCTCGAACCGGCCCAATTTCCCGGCCACTCGCTGGGCTGTCAGCTCTACCTCGACGGTGGCATCCGGTGCGCGGAACTGGGATCGCTGTACCTGGGCACCATGGACGATCAGCACCGCCTGCTCGCCCCGGCACCGTTCGAACTGGTCCGGCTGGCGATCCCGCGCCGGGTCTACACCGACACCCACCTGGAGTACGTGGCCGAAGTGCTGGCCGGCATCGCCAAGGATCCCGAACGGGTCGGCGGATACCGCATCGTCTCGTCGCCCCCGCTCCTGCGGCACTTCAAGGTCAGACTGGAGCCGGCAGCTGCGACAACGCATGCTGAACCAGCCCGACCAGGGCCGCCTTGGCGGAGGCGCGGTCTCGGGCGTCGCACCACACCAGCGGAACGGCGCGCTTGAGCTTCAGCGCCGCCCGGATCTCGACCTCGTCGTACACGCACTGGCCGTAGAACATGTTGACCGCGGCGACGAACGGAATGTCTCGCCGCTCGAAGTAGTCGATGGCCGCGAAACTGGAGTGCAGCCTGCGAGTGTCGACCAGCACGACGGCGCCGACGGCGCCCTGCGCCAACTCGTCCCACATGAACCAGAATCGGTCCTGCCCGGGGGTACCGAAGAGGTAGAGCACCATGTCGGCGTTGATGGTGATCCGGCCGAAGTCGAGCGCGACCGTGGTGCTGGTCTTGCGCTCGACACCGGCCAGGTCGTCCACGCCCACGCTGGCCTCGGTCAGCACCTCCTCGGTGGTCAACGGTGGAATTTCGCTGACCGATCCGACCATTGTGGTCTTCCCGGTGCCGAAGCCGCCCGCTACGACGACCTTGACCGATGTGCGTGTCACGTCTGTCCGTTCCTCTGTCTAAAGTCTCTGCAGGCCCTCGAGCAGCGTTTCCAGCAGTAGACGGTCTCCGATGGTCTGCTGCGCGGGTTGGCCGACGGCGAGGTACCGGTGGTCCAGGAGGATGTCCACGAGGACCTTTGTCACAGTGAGTGGCCGATCCGAATAGGCCGCGATCTCGGCGATGGAGATCCAATCACCGCAGCGGTCCAGGATCCGGGTGTACTCCGGCTCCAGCGTGAACGTGTCGGCCGGTAGCGCGATGACCTGCGTGGCCAGGTCCAATCCGGTGTTACGAGGGGTGGTGCGCCCGTTGACCAGTACGTACAGAGGCACAAGCCGGCCGGCATCCTCGCTGTCGTCGCCGTACCAGACGTCGTCGGTCATGCGCTACGCCCCGTGATGACCATTGCCCACATGTGTCGCGGGCCTGGCCTCGGTACCGAGATACCGTCCGATGCGGGTGACCAGCCGGCCCATCTCGTAGGCGACCGTGCCCATGTCTACGTCCGCGTTGCAGACGACGGCAAGGCGGGCGTTCTCGCCCGCGGAGGCAATGAACAACGCGTGGTCCTGGTACTCGATAACGACCTGCTGGACCGGTCCGCTCGTGAGCCGCCGCCCCGTACCCGCCGCGACGCTGTGGAGCGAGGAAGCCCCCGCCGCGAGCAGTTCGGCGGCGTCTTGGGGCAGCGACGTGGATTTCTGCACCACCAGGCCGTCGGTGGAGACCACGACCGCGTACAGGACGTCCGGGACCGCGGCCAGCTCGTCCAGCATCCATGTCAGGTCGTTCTGCGACGTCGACTCCATCATGCTTTCCTGTCTTCGCTCATACCGGCCCGGATCTCGTCCGAGGATTCTTCAGTGGTCACGGCGCTCCGGCCGGCCTGCCGGCCCTGCTGGTAGCGCGCGAAACGCGCCCGCGCCTGCTCCGGTGAGCGGGCCGGTTCCGCCGCTGTAAGCAGGCCGGGCACCTCGTCGCGCAGTTCCGGCGCGAGGTGCTCCTGCGGCCGGCGTACCGGCAGCGGTGGTCGGCCGGACGGCGTGGGCCGCTCCGACGTGGTAACGCTGGGCATGGGCTCGGGTGCGACGCGGTCGGGCCGTACCGTCGTCGGCGTCGTGCCGTCCTCGTCACCGCCGGTGGCGTCCCTGCCGGGCCCCGCGTCGTCGGTGGCGACCATGACCGCCGCGGCAGCGTGCACGGGTTCGCCGCCGGGCATCGGAGCCGTCTCCACCGCCGGGAGCGCGGGCGGCGTGGACTCCGAAGCCATCATGCTCAGGGCCATGGTGGGCTCGTCGGTGCCGGAGGCGACGACGCGCTCCGGCAACAGCACGACGGCGAGAACGCCGCCGTACGCCGAGGTCCGCAGCGTCACCCGTATGCCGATCCGCCGGGCCAGCTCGGCCACCACCCAGAAGCCGATCTGAGCGCCGTCCTTGATCGAGGTCACATCGGGCGTGGGGGCGGTGGCCAGCAGCTCATTCGCCCGGTCGAGGTCTTCGTCGACCATCCCCACCCCGGCGTCTTCGATCTCGATCACCACGCCTCGCTTGGCCTGGCCGCAGCTGATGAAGACCTCCGTCTCGGGCGGGGAGAACGCCAGCGCGTTGTCGAGCAGCTCGGCCAGCAGGTGGGTGATCCCGGCCACGGCCGTGCCAGCCAGTGAGATCTCGGGGGCACGCCGCAGCGTGATCCGCCGGTACTGCTGGGTCTCCGCGATGGCGCCCAGCAGGATCCGGCGGATCGGCACCGGGTTGTGGAACCGCCGTCCGGTCTGCCCGCCGGCGAGAATCATCAGGTTCTCCAGGAAGCGGCGGGTCTGCGTGAGCTGGTGGTTGACGTCGAACAACTCGGACAGCAACTTCTCGTCGCCGATCCGGTTCTGCAGGTCCTCGACGACCTGCAGGCCGCGTTGCAGCGGTCGCTGGGGACGTCGGGCGACACCCATCAACATCGCCATACCCGCGGCCCGCGTCTTCGCCTCGTCGACCGCCGCGGTCACCGCGGCATGCAGCGATCGGTTGAGGACCTCCGCGAGCTGGCCGATCTCGTCGCGACCGTAGTCACGCATGGACAGCTCCACGGCGGTGTCGACCTTCTCACGGCGGCGCAGCCGGTGCATCATGTCCGGCAGGCGTTTGTCCACCACGGAGACCGCGTCGCTGCCCAACTGGGCCAGGCGTACCGACAGGGCACGGTCCACCAGCACCTGTGATTGGCGTACCGCCCAGATGATCGCGCCGGCCGCGACGGCCAAGGCGACCAGGCTGCCCAGCAACGCGATCAGCAGTTGGCTGTTGCCGGTGCGCAACGCCTGCGCGGACACCTGGTCCGCTTGGGCGATGGTCAGGCCGATGAGCTTGTCGGAGATGCTCGTCGTGAGCGAGTCCCACTCCCCCGCGACGACGGGCAGCCCGCGTGGCGTACGGCCGCCTTGCCACGGGCCGGCCGCGATGATCGCGTCCTCCGCCGCGACGAGATCCTTCCAGGGTTCGCCGGCGGTGACCGTCGCGAACTGGTCGCGCACGTCCCGCTGTAGATGAGGGACGACGTTGGCCAGATCCGCGTGGTACGCCCCGACCAGGCTGACGAACTTGAGATAGTCGTCCCTGTTCAGCTCATGTGAACTGAACGCACCGACGATGATGGATCCGGCTCGTGACATCAGGTCGCTGGACCGGAAGATCTCGGTCGCCGCGATGCCGCCCTGGGTTGCCGTCACATCCGGCACCACGCGGGCCTGGGTGTCGAAAAGGTCGATCGCCGAGTCGAGCAGACCGTTGTAGAAATCGTATATACGCTGATGCGTAGCCGCCCCGGAATCGATCGTGCTGCGCATGCCCGGTAGCCGGTCCAAATTCGCCGACAATGTCGACCACCGGTTGGTGATTGACTGCGGCGCACGTGCCAACGCCTTCTTGGCGGCGGCCCGCATCTCCGACACGTACCGATCGGTCTGCTTCCGCTGGTCGATGAGCGGCTGCAGGCTCTTCCCCGGTTGCGCCAGATGCGCGATGCTCAGACGCCGTTCGCGTTGGATCGAAGCCAGGCCGGTGACCGCAGGAATGGACACCTGCCGGACGCCATTCGCCACTTCCCGGGCGTAGAAGCCCGTGAAGACGAGGTATCCGGATGCCACCAGCCACAGCACCACCGCGACAGCGCCCGGCACCAGGACTAATCTGATGACTCTGCGCTTGATGGACTTCTGCGGACCACGCTCGGCGGTGGTAACCGTCTTGTGTGGACTCTCGTCGAAATCAGGTCGCCTGCTCACTGCACTCCGAATTTCTCAGCTTTCGGGGGAACCGTCAATCCAGTCGCCACTCTCACACATGAAGCCGCGCGGATACCTCATTCCGCCCCGGATCCGCAAGCCCTTATGTGCGGCACTCATCACCCCACGGACGACCGCCGCTGGCCGACTTCGACGCGGCTGTCACCTTACCGGGTGTGCCCGGGTTTACACTAGACAGCGGCGGACCCATCGCCGGCATCCGAGGTGGACAGTGGCATGTTGTGGAAGGCTGTCCAGGCTGGAGGCGCAGCATGACCCGTGATTCGGCGCCGCCGCTGTTCTCGGGCTTCTCGCAGAGCCGACTGGCGGTGAACGGGATCACCATCAACGCGTGCACGGCGGTGACGGTCCGCCGCTGCTGCTGCTGCACGGGTACCCGCAGACGCATGCGATGTGGCATCGGGTGGCGCCCCTGCTCGCCGGACGGTTCACGGTCGTCTGCCCGGACCTACGCGGCTCCGGCGACAGCGGCAAGCCGCCGTCGGACGGCAGCCATGAGCCGTACTCCAAGCGGGTGATGGCCCGCGACATGCCACGCTCGACCAGCAGCACGCCACCACGGTGTGGCGGTACTTCTTCCTGGTCCAGCTCCCGGATCTGCCGGAACGGCTGATCGGCGCCGACCCGGTCTTCTACCTTGACCACACCCTCGGCGAATGGTGCGGGACACCCGGCGCCCTGGCCGACGCCGCGGTCGCGGAGTACCGGCGCTGCTTCGATCCGGCCACGATCCACGCGACCTGCGAGGACTACCGCGCCGGCGCCACCATCGACCTGATCCACGACGCCGCCGACGCGGAACGCCGGATCGGCTGCCCGGTGCTCGTCCTGTGGAGCGCATCCGGGATCGGCTCCTCCTACGACGTGCTGTCGATCTGGCGGGAGCAGGCCGACGACGTGCACGGCCGGGCCTTGGACTGCGGTCATTTCCTGGCCGAGGAACGGCCCCCACGAGACCGCTGCCGAACTCACGGCCTTCCTCAGCGGGCCGCCGTGACCGGGGCGCCGCGGCGTCCGGCCGCCGTGACCGGGGCGCCGCGGTGTCAATGCGGCCGTTCGTCCCCGGCCTGGGATGCGGACGCCTTGGCGGGTCCGAGCAGGCGTTCCAGCAGCCGCGGGTCGCCGGGCCAGGCGGCGAGGATGACCTCACGGGGCACCTGCCGACCGGCGTAGCGCAGCGCGAGGGCCACCACGACGATGTCGTCCAGCGGTCCGATGACGGGCAGGAACTCCGGGATGAGGTCGATCGGGCTGGCGACCCACACACCAGCCACGAGCACGGCAATCTTCGCGCGGCGGGGCACGCTCGGATCGTTGCGGAGCCGACGGATGGTGGTCACGCAATCCGGAATGAACGCGGCCAGGTCGCGCATGATGCCCGGCGGCAGCCGTTTGGCCAGCAGGACGAGCACGGCCCAGGAGGCGACCACGACCAGGATCGTGGCGCCGACGCCGATCAGCCAGTCACGCATCGGTCACTCCTCCGCCCCGAGCGGCGCGTGTACCGCCCGATAGACCTCGTCGGCGTACGCGTCGAGCAGTTCGGTACACGCCTTGAGTTGTTCGTCGGCCTGCGCCCCTTCCGGGACGCCGAAGATGTCGCGAGCGCGCAGCTCGCGAAACCAGCGGCGCAGCCGGTCCAGGTTCTGCTCCTCCTCGTCGAGCTCGGCGACGGTGAACTTGCCCTTACGGCGTTCCTTGGCGATCTCGGCGTGGAAATGCCCGCACTCGGCGGCGAACTCCGTCCACTCCGCGGCGCGGGCGGCGTTGAACTCCGCCGTCACCGCCTGCTCGTCAGGCTCGTCGTGCGGTCGGCTATCGAACGCGAGGACCTGGCCGCCGGCTCGAGAAACCAGCTCGCCAACCCGCTGCAGGCCGGCCGCGAACACGGCTGCGGCCGGCGCCGCCCACACGCCGCCGCCCAGTGAGATCGCGCCCATCCGGCGCAGCTCCCGCCAAACCGCGACCCGGTGCCGGGACGGGTTGGCGGGCAGCCGGATCACCACGACCAGCCAGTTCGATGAGCTCTGCGCCGTCACATTCCCAATGTAACAGGTGCTACATGGAGCAGCGCGGAGCTCGTGGCCAGCGAACGCACGAGTTCGTTGGATGTGCGAGGATGCGTCGCATGCTCCCGCCGAACATCGCTCACGCCCCGCGGTGATCGTGGGCGTCCCGGTTCAGTACTACCAATCGGTGATTGCCATCGAGATAGCCGTCGCCGGCGTTCTCCTTTTCCAGATCAAATTCTTCGACACCCGCAACGACGTACGGGGAGGGCCCGATCCGCGGATCCGCCTGCTGATGCTGGTCGTGCTCACCGCGACGGTATTCGGATCCCTCGAAGCCATTCGTGAAGGAGGTGGTCGGTGGGCCGCGGTTCTGGTCACCGTCGGCCTTGCCGTCTCGCTGTTGCCGATCCTGCTGCAAGTGCTGCCGCCGCTGCGACGTGACGTGCACACGCGGCAGCGGGATCCGAACTACTGGGTCGCCTTGCTCGGCCTCATTGTGTACGCGGCGATCGTCGCATTGGTCGTCTCGATCGACTGATCGCCGCGGCCGGCCGGACCTCCGCGAGCGGGCTCCGTTATCGGGCGACGAAGTCCACGACCTCGGACACCACCTTAGGGTCGCGTAGCAGTCGCTGGTGGCCGAGCCCGGCGGTGACGCGCATCCGCGCCGATGGCCAGGCCGCCGCGATCGCCGCACCGTCGGTGACGGGCGTGAACGCGTCGTCGCGGTCGTGCACGACCAGGGTCGGCGGCATGGCCACCGCGCGACCGAGTTCCGGCACGTCGAAGTGGTGCATCGGGGCGCGGACGCGGCGTTCGACCCGGACGATCAGGCGCCGGTAGGTCGGTTCGCCGAAGCCCAGGTAGTCGGCGAGCTGCCGCGCGTACGCCACCGGGCTGGCCATCGGGGCCAGCAGCGCGACCCGGTCGGCGCGCAGGCCGTCGCACAGGGCGACCGCGGCGGCGGTGCCGCCCATGGAGTGTGCGATCACGGCATGGGCCGGCCCGTGGGCGGCGACGACCGCCGTCAGCGCCGTGGCGAACTCGGGTATCGACGACGACCGGGGTCCGTACGCGCCGGGGTCGGACCTGCCGTGGCTGGGCGCGTCGAACGCGACGACCCGGTGCCCTCGGTCGACCAGGGGCGCGACGAACGCGGCGAGTTGGCCGGCGTTCCCGCCCCAGCCGTGCATGAGGTAGACGGCCGACCCCGTGCCCCACACCTCGCCGACGAGTCGGCGGCCCTTGACGTCGACGGTGAACCGATGGCCGCCCGGCGCGGGGACCGCCTCAGGCGGGGCCGGGGATCGGGGCAGGGTGAACCAGATCCGTTCGGCCCAGCGGGCGGCGAGCGCCGGGGCGGCGCGATTCAACACCCTGAACGCCGCCCGCATCGCCGGTGGGGCCGAAAAGAAACGAACGGTCGTGCTTTTCTGTTGTCGCAGATCGGCCACAGCGGTCATGGCGGAGTCCTTCCTCAGTCGGAACGGGTGGCGCGCGCGGCGGCGATCAACGCCTCGAACGCGCGCCGGGCCCGGTTGTCGGCTTGCTCGTCGCCGAGGAGCCGCAGGGTGTGGTGGCGGGCGAGGATCACGCCGTAGAAGTCCTGGGCGAACTGGTCCGGATCGGCGTCGTCGCGGAAATGCCCTTCCGCGACGCCGGTCCGGAAGACGGTGGCGATCATCTCGAACAGGTCGCGCTCGTCCCGCACGAGCCGGTCGCGCACCGCACCCGGCCGGTCGTCGAACTCCGTCGCCGCCGCGACGAACGGGCAGCCACCGGGCAACGCATCCCAGGCCAGCCACCAATCGAACAACGCGCGCAGCCGCGGCTCACCGCGCGGCGCGCGCAACGCCGGCCAGGCGACGAACTCCTCGAAACGCGCCCGGGCGTGCTCCAGGACCTGCAGCTGCAGCGCCTCCTTGGAGCGGAAGTGCCCGAACAGGCCGCTCTTGGACAGCTCCGCTTCCTCGGCGAGCGTGCCGATCGTCAGCCCGTTCAGCCCGACCCGGCGTGCGACCTCCACGGCCCGGTCGAGCACCGCAGCCCTGGTCTCCTCGCCCTTACTCACCCGCTCAGAAAAGCACGGTCGTGCGTAAAAAGCAACCCGTCCGGCGCGTCAGGCCGCCAGCCGGGCCCGGCGCGCGGCGGTGGGCACCGCTCTGCGCAGGATCAGCAGGCCGACCAGTGCGCCGGCGGTGTTCGCGATCAGGTCGTTGACGTCGACCATGCGGTGGCTGCCCAGAGTCACCCAGAGGACGAACTGGGTCAGCTCGATGCCGGCGCTCGCACACACAGCCCAGCCGGCGAGGCGCCACACGGCGTCAGCGCGCGGCCACAGCAGCGGCACCAGCACGCCGAACGGCACGAACATGACCACGTTGAGCACGAAGCTGAGCGGTGGCACGACGAACGGGACCAGCCGCAGCACCGTCGACCAGCCGTCGTCAGCCCAGTCCGCTTGCCGCACCCGGATCGGGAACGCGGTGATGGCGACGACCGTCACCGCGTACAGGAACAAGACCGAAACGGCGACAACGCGCCGCCGGGAGGCCTTCCCGCGGCGCCGCATCGCGGCCACCACCGGTGGGTACGCGACCAGGAACGCGAGCGCCCAGGCCGACCCGATCGTGGTCGGATGAGCCAACGCACCTCTCCCCCGGCCGCCCAGCGGCTGTCACGGAACCAACACGAGCTTTCCGCGGAGGTGGCCGCCTTGACTGATGCGGTACGCGTCGGCTGCGCGGCCGAACGGGAAGGTCTGCACCTTGATCACTACCTTGTTCTGTGCCAGCAGGTCGGCGACCAGCGCCATCGCCTGCATGGGCTGACTGTCCGCGCCGCCACCGGTCACCCGGGCCCCGGCCTGGCCGGCCGCGAAGTTGGCGATGGTCACCACCCGGGACGGGTCGGGCGCGAGGCTGATCAGGTCATCGACCGGGGCCTTGCCGACGGTGTCGAAGACGCCGTCGACACCGCCGCCGGCGGCGGCCCGGACCCGCTCGACCATGCCCTCGCCGTAGCGCACGGGGGTCGCCCCGATCTCCCGCAGGTAGTCAAGGTTGGCCTCGCCGGAGGAGGCGATCACCCGAGCGCCTCGGGCGATCGCCATTTGCACGGCGACCGCTCCCACACCGCCCGCGCCGCCGTCGACGAAAATGGTGTCGCCGGACTTGACGTCCAGCAGACGAAGGCCACGTTCGCCGGTCTCACCGGCCACGCCCGCCGCAGCCGCCACCGCCCAATCGACCGACGACGGCTTTGCCGCCCAGGAATCGAGCACCGCGTACTCCGCCTGGGTGTTCTGGCCGCGGCCGAACACGTCATCACCGACGGATACACCGGTGACTCCCTCGCCCACCTCGTCGACCACGCCCGCCGCGTCGGATCCGAGGTAACCCGTGCCGGCCATCGGCTGGCCGCCGGACAACGCTCCGGTGTAGGCCTTCCAGTCGATCGGGTTCACGCTCGCCGCACGAACGGCTATCCGGATCTGCCCTGGGCCGGCGTGTAGATCGGGGGCATCTGCCCACTCGAGGACTTCGGGACCCCCGTACTGCCGGTACTGCAACGCTCGCATCTTGTCGCACTCCTGTTCGATCCGCGACGGTGCCGGGTCGAATATGACCCTATGTCAGAGCGGACTGTGCGGCGGTAGCCGGCGCCGAAGTGCATGATTTTGGAGCGGCCACGCGGCGATCGGGCAGCGTCGCGCCGTACGCGGTTGACGATGGGGGGAACGGTGCAGAACGAGAAGGCGACAACGGGACGTGCGGTGGTCTACACCCAGAACGGTGGTCCGGATGTGCTGCGCCTGGCCGAGCGGCCATTGCGGGAACCAGGTCCGGGCGAGGTGCGGGTGCGGGTGCATCGCGCCGGGGTCAACCCGACGGATTGGAAGGCCCGGCAGGGCGACGGCACCGGCCGGCCGGTCGACCCGCCGCAGGTGCCGGGCCACGACGGCGCCGGCGTGGTCGACGCTGTGGGCCCAGGTGTCGAAGCCGCGCTGCACGGGCTACGGGTGTGGACATGGGAGGCGGCGTACCAGCGACCCGACGGCACGACCCAGGAGTACGCCGTCGTCCCGGCCCGCCGGGTGGTCACCCTCCCCGACTCCGCCTCCTACGACCTCGGCGCCTCGCTCGGCGTGCCGTTCATCACCGCGCACCGCTGCCTGACCGTCAACGAGGAGGGCCCGCGCCGGCTGGGCCCGGGCACTCTCGATCGCCGTACCGTCCTGGTGGCCGGTGGCGCCGGCGCCGTCGGCAATGCCGCGATCCAGATGGCCCGATGGTCCGACGCGACCATCATCGCGACGGTCAGCAGCCCGGAGAAGGCCCAGCTGGCCGCGGCGGCCGGCGCGGACCACGTCATCAACTACCGGAAGCAGGACGTGGCCCGGGAGATTCACAAGATCGTACCGAAGGGCGTCGACACCGTCGTCGAGGTCGCTCCCGCCGCGAACGCCGCCATCGACGTGGCGGTGCTGGGCCGGCTCGGCGCGCTGGCGGTGTACGCCGACGACCGCGACGAGTTCACCCTGCCCGTACGCAAGATGATGGTCGCCAACGCCCGATGGCAGTTCGTCCTGCTGTACACCGCGCCGAACGAGGCCAAGGAGGTCGCCGTCGAGGACATCATGGCGGCCCTGTACGACGGGGCCGTCCGGGTGGGCGCGGCGGCCGGTCTGCCACTGCACCACTTCCCGCTCGACCAGGCCCGGCAGGCACACGCCGCGGTGCAGGACGGCGCCGTGGGCAAGGTGCTGATCGACGTGACCGAAGACGCGTAGGAGGGCTCTCCGCTCCACTGCCGCCAGTGGCTCCTGGACCGGCCGGAGGAGTCGGCGCAGACTCAACGTGAGGGCTGCTACACACCGGCGACACCGCTACACCCGCGCCGGCGGCGACGGTGGGCAGCCCTACGCGATGGACGGCGAAAGTGTCCCGGAGGGTGGATCTGCCGTGAATCTCGCATCGAACGTCGTACGCAGCGCCAACACCAATGCCGACCGTGCCGCCCTGCGTATCGGGGACGACACCCTCTCGTTCCGCGAACTCGACCAGGCCAGCGCCCGGGTGGCCGGGTTGCTTCAGGACCGCGGCGTGAAGCCCGGCGATCGGGTCGGGATCATGCTGCCCAACACGCCGGAGTTCGCCGTCGTCTATTACGGCGTGGTGCGTGCCGGCGCGGTTGTCGTGCCGATGAACCCGCTGCTCAAGGCGCGGGAGGTCGGCTACTACATCGGCGATTCCGGAGCCCGGTTGATGTTCGTCGGGCAGGCGTTCGCTGCCGAGGCACAGGCCGGGGCGAAACAGTCGGGGGCCGAGGCGATCGTGGTCGATCCCGGCGGATTCGAGGAGGTGCTCGCCGCCACGCGACCGGCCGGGGAGGTCGTGGAGCGGGCCGACGACGACACCGCGGTGATCCTCTACACCTCGGGTACCACCGGCCAGCCGAAGGGGGCTGAGCTGACCCATGGCAGCCTCACGCGCAACGCCGAGATCGTGCTCACCGAGCTGATCCGGCTCACCACCGATGACGTGATCTTCGGTGGGCTCCCGCTGTTCCATGCGTTCGGGCAGACCTGCACGCTCAACGCTGCTGTCGCGTCGGGAGCGTGCCTGACCCTGTTGCCGCGCTTTGACGCCGGGCAGGCGCTGCGGATCCTCGCCGAGCATCGGGTGACCATCTTCGCCGGGGTACCGACGATGTTCAGCGCGCTGCTGCACCGGCCGGACCGGGACTCCTACGACGTCTCCCGGCTGCGGTTGTGCTTCTCCGGCGGCGCGGCGATGCCAGTCGAGGTGCTGCGCGCCTTCGAGGCGGCGTTCGGCTGCATTGTGCTGGAGGGGTACGGGTTGTCGGAGACCTCCCCGGTCGCCTCGTTCAACCATCCGGACCGGGAACGCAAGCCGGGCACGATCGGCACCCCGATCGAGGGCGTCGAGATGCGCGTGGTCGACGAGGAGGGCAACGAGGTACCGCAGGGCGAGACTGGCGAGATCGCGATCCGCGGGCACAACGTGATGAAGGGGTACTGGCGGCGCCCGGAGGCGACCGCCGCCGCGATCAGGGACGGCTGGTTCCGCACCGGCGACATCGGTCGGGTCGACGAGGACGGCTATTTCTCGGTCGTCGACCGCAAGAAGGATCTGATCATCCGCGGCGGGTACAACGTCTACCCGCGAGAGATCGAGGAGGTGATGCACGAGCACCCGGCCGTGGCCGAGGTCGCGGTGATCGGGCTGCCGCACCCGGACCTGGGCGAGGAGGTCGGCGCGGCGGTCGCGCTCAAGCCGGGTGCCAGCGCCACCGCCGGCGAACTGCGTGACCACGTCAAACGACAGGTCGCCGCGTACAAGTACCCGCGGAAGGTGTGGATCGTGGACGAGTTACCGAAGAACGCCACCGGCAAGATCCTCAAGCGGGAGATCGTACCGCCCGCCGACCTCGAGGAGCGCTGAGATGACCCTTCCCGAGACGAACGAGCTCGCCGACCAGGCGGCTCCGCTCGACGCGTTGCTGGTCGACGCCGCTCTGGGTCCGGTGCGCCGGCTGGCACCGAACAGCTCAACCGCCCGGTTCGCCGTCCGGCTCGCCCGGCATCCGCGTACGACCGGCCGGCGGCTGGGCAGCCTGACCGCCGAGCTCGCCCGCGTCGTAGCCGGGACCTCGACGCTCGCGGCGTCCAAACGGGACCGCCGGTTCGCCGACGCCGCGTGGATGGAGAATCCACTGCTGCGCCGCGCCATGCAGGGCTACCTCGCCGCCGGGCGCACCGCCGACCAGCTCGTCGTCGACGCCAACCTGGACTGGCGTGACGATCAGCGGACGCGCTTCTTCGTGGAGAACCTGGTGGAGGCGCTGTCCCCCAGCAACGTACCGCTGGTGAATCCCGCGTCGGCGAAAGCGGTCGTGGACACCGCCGGCCAGAACCTGGTCCGCGGCGGGCTGACCTTCCTGCGCGACATGGTCAACCCGCCGCGCATCCCGGAGATGGTCGACAAGACTCCGTTCGAGGTGGGCCGCACCATCGCGGTCAGCCCGGGCGCGGTCGTCCTCCGCACCGAGGTCCTTGAGCTGATCCAATACCGCCCGCAGACCGAGCGGGTCCGCGAGGTGCCGCTGCTGCTCGCGCCGCCGACCATCAACAAGTACTACGCCCTCGACCTGGCGCCGGGCCGCAGCCTGGTGGAGTACCTGGTGCAGGGTGGCCAGCAGGTATTCGTCATCTCCTGGCGTAACCCGGACGCCCGGCACGCCAGCTGGGGCCTGGACACGTACGTGCAGTCGGTGCTCGACGCGCTCGACGCGGTGGAGCGGATCTGCGGCACCGACCGGACGGCGCTGACCGGCGTCTGCTCGGGCGGCATCATCGCCGCCATCGCCGCGTCCCACCTCGCCGCCACCGGCCGGCAGGACCGGCTGGCCGCCTTCGGCCTTCTGGTCACCGTTCTCGACACTGCCCGGGCCGGTACCGCCGCCGCCCTGACCGACCGGCGGCTCGCCGCCGCCGCGGTCGCCAGGTCCCGGCGGCGCGGCTACCTCGACGGACGCTCCCTCGCCGAGGTGTTCGCCTGGCTGCGGCCGGGCGATCTGGTCTGGAACTACTGGGTCAACAACTACCTGCTCGGGCGCAACCCGCCGGCCTTCGATGTCCTGTTCTGGAACGCCGACACCACCCGGATGAGTGCGCGGCTGCACGCCGACTTCGTCGACTTCGGACTGGAGAACCGCCTCGTCACTCCGGGCTCCATGACGGTGCTCGGGCTTCCCGTCGACCTGTCCCGGGTCGAGGTGGACTCGTACCTCGTGGCCGGGATCGCCGATCACATCACCCCGTGGCAGAACTGCTACCGCAGCACCCAACTGCTCGGCGGCGACAGCCGGTTCATCCTGTCGACCAGCGGGCACATCGCCGCGCTGGTCAACCCGCCCGGCAACCCGAAGGCCAGCTACCAGGTGAACAAGGAGAATCCCGGCGATCCGGAGCTGTGGTTGAAGACCGCCGAGACCGTACCGGGCAGTTGGTGGCCGGACATCGTGGCCTGGCTCGGCGAACGGTGCGGCCCGGAGAAAGCAGCACCTGATGAGCTGGGCGGCGCTGGCCTGCGACCGCTTGTCGAGGCGCCCGGTACGTACGTCTTCGACAGTTAGGGACGGGCACCATGTACGAGAACATCGGCCGCTCGCTGGGCACCGACTACTTCCGCATCGCCGACCAGCTCACCCCCGAAGAGCGCGACTACTGGCGGCGTACCCGGGACTTCGTCGACGACGAGGTGCTGCCGGTCATCAACGGCTACTGGGAGCGCGCCGAGTTTCCCTGGCCGCTGATCGAATCGATGGGAAAGCTCGGCATCGTGGGCGACGGCATCGCCGGGTACGGCTGCCCACCGATGAGCCCGATCGCGAACGGTCTCATCAGCCTCGAACTCAACCGCGGCGACGGCAGCCTCGGCACGTTCCTCGGCGTACAGGGTGGGCTGGCCATGCAGTCGATCGCCATGCTCGGCTCCGAGGAGCAGAAACAGCGCTGGCTTCCGGCCATGGCGCAGCTGGACAAGCTCGGCGCGTTCGCGCTGACCGAACCGCTGCACGGCTCCGACTCCGTCGCGCTGGAGACCTCCGCCCGCCGGGACGGCGACGAGTGGGTCATCAACGGCCAGAAGAAGTGGATCGGCAACGGCACCATCGCCGACGTCGTGGTCGTGTGGGCCCGCGACGCCACGAGCAAGCAGGTCATGGGATTCCTGGTGGAGAAGGGAACCCCCGGCTACGACGCGCGGCGCATCGACGGCAAAGGCTCGTTGCGCGCCGTCTGGCAGGCGGAGATCACCCTCACCGATCTCCGCGTACCCGAGGAGAACCGGCTGCCCGGCGCGAACAGCTTCAAGGACGCCGGCCGGGTGCTCGCCGGTACCCGCAACGCCGTCGCCTGGGCCGCGCTGGGTCACGCGACCGCGGCGTACGAGGTCGCCGCCGCCTACTGCGCCCAACGCAAGCAGTTCGGCAAGCCGCTGGTGAGCTTCCAGATCGTGCAGGACAAGCTGGTCAAGATGCTCGCCGAGATCTGCTCCATGCAGCTCTACTGCCTGCGCCTGGGCCGGCTCATCGAGGAGGGAAAGCTCACCGACACGATCGCCGCGATCGCCAAGATGAACAACACCCGCAAGGCCCGGCAGGTCATCTGGGAGGCCCGCGATCTGCTCGGCGGCAACGGCATCCTGCTGGACTTCCACGTCATCCGGCACATGGCCGACATCGAGGCGATCCACACGTACGAGGGCACCGAGACGATCCAGACGCTGATCGTCGGGCGGGACATCACCGGTGTCGGCGCCTTCACCTGATCGGGTCGCGACCCGATTCGTCGACGTCGACGGCGTCCGGCTGCGCACGTCGGTGCGCGGCGACGGGCCGCCGCTGCTGCTGATCACCGGGCTCGGGGCCAGCCTCGACCTGGCCCAGCCGTTCGAACGGGAGCTGACCGCCCGCGGGATGCAGGCGATCGCGTTCGACGCACCCGGCGTCGGGCAGTCGACGGCGTACGCGTGGCCGCGGCGGATGTCCGGCGTGGCCGGGACGGTGCAGCGGATGCTGGACGCGCTCGGGTACGACCGGGTGGACGTGCTCGGCGTGTCGCTCGGCGGCGTCGTCGCCCAACAGTTGGCCCATCAAGCACCCAGCCGCGTACGGCGACTCGTGTTGGCCGCGACCGGTCCCGGCCTCGGTGGCGTTCCCGGCTCCCCGAGCGTCCTGCTGGCGCTGGCCACACCGCGGCGCTATTACCAACCCGACTACTACCGGAGCATCGCCGGACGCATCTACGGCGGGGACGCCCGCCGCGACCCGGATGCGCTGCTGCACGGCTCGATCGCGCGGTTCATCGAGCGGCCCTCGGTACGCGGGTACTTCGGCCAGCTCTACGCGATCAGCGGCTGGACGAGCCTGCCGTGGCTGCGGAGCCTCCCGCAACCGACACTCGTGCTGGCCGGCGACGACGACCCGATCGTGCCCTTGATCAACGGACGGATCCTGGCCCGCTGCATCCCCGACGCGCGGCTGCACGTCGTGCCCGGCGGCGGCCACCTGCTCCTCATGGAACGCCCGGCCCAGATGGCCGCGCTGGTCACCGACTTCCTCGGAGCCTCAGACAGGCGCCGCGAGGACTGAATGGGCGTGTGGCGCTGACGTGTTCGCCGACCTCACTCGGTCGGGTGGTGGGGGGCGGTGCCGCTCCGAGTTCCCGGTGGAGGGTCGGACACCCTCCACCGGTCCCGCGGGTCAGGAAGCGGTCGCGCCGGAGGCCGTATCCGCGTCAAGCCGGGCGAGTACGGCGTCCAGGACCGCGTACTCCGCCTCCCCGATCGCCGAATACGCGAAGTCGATCGCGTAGACCGCGTAGTCCTCGGCGTCCTGTGCGTCGCGCTCGGCCACCTTGGCGTCGTGCTGGGCCTTGCGCGCGTCGATCCGGCTACGGACCTGGGCGACGTGGTCGTTCCAGGATTTCTGCAGGTTGTCGGCCCCGGTGGTGGCGTCGCTCCGGAGCTTCTCGGCCCTCGCCTGCGTTTGTTGGCGGGCTTGCTGGACATCCTGCTCAAGCCGGTCTCTCGCCTGCGTCTTGGCGGCGGCGATGCGATTCTCGGCTTCCTTGGCTCGCTCCGATAGTCGTGACATTTCATCCGATGCTGCCATGGCAGCCTCCTCAGGAGAGTCGGCGCCGGGACGGCGGAACGCGATAGGTACAGCGGCGGACTCAGCGGTCCGCCGAACCGGCCCGAGTGGACATCGTCGCCAGAATAGGGAGCCCGGCTCCGGCATCGCATCCCGGAATTCCGTAGTCCGCGGGACCCGTGTCCCGCCCGGCAACGGGAGCCGCGCCCGACACGACGTCGGTCGTTACAGACGAGCAACTAGGGAATTCGGTGATGCGAGGAGGCGCCCTGACTCCTACGGTGGTGTTGAGGCTCTCGTTCTTTGGCGTGATCGCCGACGGGAAACGCTCATGTGCATCACTACCGAAGGAGTGTCCCCCATGTCACTGTCATCGTCGTTGCTATGGCGAGGGCTGCTGGCCATCGCGATCGGCATCGTCTCGGTCGCCTGGCCCAACATCACGGTCGGCGCATTCGTCATCCTCTTCGCCGTGTACGCGTTCATCGCCGCCGCGATGAACGCGCTGGTGGCCTTCAGCAGCTCCCGCGCCGGGCCCGTCTTCGGCTACCTGCTGCTCTCTCTCCTCTCCCTCGCCGCCGGGGTCGTCGCGCTGGTCTGGCCTGACATCACGGCGCTCGTACTGGTCATCTGGATCGCGGCCTGGGCCGTGGTCACCGGCGTCATCGAAGTGGTGATGGCCTTCCGGCAGGGCGAGACCGCGGGCGAGCGCGCGTTGTGGGCGATCACCGGCCTGCTGTCCGTCGCGCTCGGCGTCGTGCTCTTCATCCGACCCGACATCGGCGCGGTTTCGCTGGCCTCCGTCTTCGGCCTGTTCAGCATCTTCTACGGAGTCTCCGCGCTGGTCCTCTCCTTCCAGGCGCGGAAGGTGGACTCCGCCACCCATCGACTCGCCGACTCCGCAGCCTGACCCCCATCCCGCCAGCCGGCCCTCCTGCCGCCCAGGGGGGCCGGCCCGTGTCGGGCCTACCGTGCTGTGCGGCCACCCTGTAGCAGGGTGATCGACCGCGGTCGGACGGTGACGTGGTCGCCCGCGGCGAGCTTTCCGGATGCGGCGACGCCCGTTGGTTCGTACGTGTCGATCGCCGGATTCCAGATCTGGTCGGGACGGGCGTCGGGTACGACGAAGTCGAGCGGCTCCCACCAGGCGTTGACCAGCAGCAGGAAGTCGTCGTCGACCAGCGGCGTGCCGTCCTCGGCGTAGTCGGGGTCGTCGGCTCCGTCGAGGTAGAGCGCGATGCTGCGCGCGCCGGAGTCGCGCCAGTTCGCCACCGTCATCTGCACCCCGGCCGGGGTGTACCACCCCAGCTCGGCGGCCTCGACGCCGGTGAGGAAGCGGCGGCGCCGGAACACCGGGTGGGCCCGGCGCAGCGCGATCAGATTGCGGGTGAAGGCGGTGAGCCGCTCGTCGGGTACGGTCCAGTCGAACCAGGTGGTGTCGTTGTCCTGGCAGTAGGCGTTGTTGTTTCCCCGCTGGGTGCGGCCGAGTTCGTCGCCGCCCAGCAGCATCGGCACCCCGAACGACAGCAGCAGTGTGGTGAGCATGGCTCGTCGCTGCCGGCCTCGCAGGTCGACTACCTCGGGATCGGCGGTCGGGCCCTCGGCGCCGCAGTTCCACGAGCGGTTGTCGTCAGTACCGTCCCGGTTCGATTCGCCGTTGGCCTCGTTGTGCTTGGCGTTGTACGAGACCAGGTCGGCCAGCGTGAACCCGTCGTGGACGGTGATGAAGTTGACCGAGGCGGTGGGGCGCCGTCCGCTCCCCGCGTACAGGTCGGAGGAGCCGGCGAACCGCGAGGCGAACTCGCCGATGAGCCCGCCGTGGCTCCGCCAGAAGTCGCGCATGATGTCCCGGTACCGGCCGTTCCACTCGCTCCACAACGGCGGGAACCGGCCGAGGTCGTAGCTGTCCGTCCGGCCGACATCCCACGGTTCCGCGATCAGCTTGGCACGGGAGACCACCGGGTCCTGCGCCACCAGGTCGAAGAACGCCGACAACTTGTCGAACCCACCCTCCTGGCGGGCCAGCGTGGGCGCCAGGTCGAAGCGGAAGCCGTCCACGCCCATCGTGGTCAGCCAGTACCGCAGCGAATCCATGATCAGTTGCAGGCTGACCGGGTGGCCGGCGTTGAGCGAGTTACCGGTACCCGTGGTGTCCACGTAGTAGCGCGGGTCCGCCGGATCCAGCCAGTAGTACGCCGGGTTGTGCAGCCCGCGGTGGCACAGCGTCGGGCCGAGGTGGTTGCCCTCGGCGGTGTGGTTGAACACCACGTCCAGGATGACCTCCAGGCCGGCGCCGTGCAGGGCGTCGACCATCCCCTGGAACTCGGCGACCTGCCCGCCCGGCCGCCCGGCCCGGACCGCGGCCGAGTAGCCGGCGTGCGGCGCGAAGTACCCGATGGTGTTGTAACCCCAGTAGTTGGTCAGGCCCCGCTGGACCAGGAACTCCTCGGGCACGTTGTGGTGCACGGGCAACAACTCCACGGCGGTCACCCCGAGGCCGACCAGATGCCCGACCGCGGCGTCGTGGGCCAGCCCCGCATAGGTGCCGCGAAGCTCCTCGGGCACCCCCGGATGGGTGGCGGTGAACCCCTTGACATGCACCTCGTAGATGACCGTATCGGCGTAGGCATAGCGCGGCCGCGGACGATCGCCCCACGCGAACGACGGGTCCACCACCAGGCTGCGCGGCACGTGCCCGGCCGAGTCGAGCGTGCTCGCGCCGTCCGCCTCATCACCGGCATCGCACAGCGCATGGCCCAGCACCTCCGGCCCGAAGCGCACTTCGCCATCGATCGCCCGCGCATAGGGGTCGAGCAGCAGCTTCGCCGGATTGCACCGCATGCCCTGGGCGGGGTCGTACGGGCCGGTGACCCGGTAGCCGTACGGCTGGCCAGGCCCGACGCCGGGCAGGAACCCGTGCCAGATGTCCCCGTCACGCTCGCGCAGCGGAACCCGCGTCTCGGTGCCGTCGGCGTCGAACAGGCACAGCAGCACACCGTCGCCCCCCGATACCACGGCGAAGTTGGTACCGCCGGGGCCGGGCGTGGCGCCGAGCGGAAACGACGCTCCGGGCAGCACCCTCAGCTCCACTTCCTGGTCGGTCATGGTCAGCTCCTTGTCCCCAAGATCCGTACGGCATACGAGGCTCTGCCGTCACCGTAGGATCAGCGGCGGATCGTTCGCATCACCGAACCCGCGGCCGGAGGCGCATACGGCCCATAAG
Organism: Actinoplanes sp.; assembly: GCA_036001925.1. Lineage (GTDB taxonomy): Bacteria > Actinomycetota > Actinomycetes > Mycobacteriales > Micromonosporaceae > Actinoplanes. Next base: position 5,732 of record DASYTU010000106.1, on the reverse strand, counting down.
GGGTCCTATGGGGGCGCGTCGAGATCGACCCCGGTCCGGGCGGCGATGAATGCCAGCATGAAGATCTGGCCTGCGACCGAGAACGCCTGCACGAGGTTCTGGGGCGGCGTCCTGCGGTGCAGCAGTAGCTCGCCCTGGTCGGGAGCTACCAGCGGTGGATGGACCAACGCCTGATGCGGTGTGACGGCGTAGAGCTCCACCGGCGACCCGATCAGGGCGAGTGCGCGGACGACCCGGCCGGCGATCAGCATCGCGTCGTCCGAGAGTCCGAACCGCAGCAGCCCCGCCACCGTCACGGCGTTGTCGAACGGCCACACCGTTCCACGGTGGTACGCGTCGGATTCGAAGAACCGGTCGCGTGCGGACAGTGTCCGCAATCCGTATCCGGTCAGCATGTCCCCCGCGGTCAGGCGGGAGGCGATCGTCGCGGCTCGCTCGGGTGACGGCAGCGCGCCCCACAAGGCGTGGCCGGCGATGGAGGTGACCATGCACACCGGGACGTTGTCACCGTCGAGCGCGACCGGGTAACAATCTTCCTCGGCCCACCAGAGCGCTCTGTCGGCTCGCGTACGGAGCTCGCGGGCGAGCTGTTCGAGCCGGCCGGGATCGTGGATCGCGCCGGCCCGGTCGTCGCGTTCGATCCATGCCGCGGCGCGCAACGCGGCGTGGGCATAGCCCTGCACATCGATCCAGGCGAGCGGCCCGGGCGGAATGTCGAAGCCCCCATGGGTGATGCAATCGAAGCTGTCCTTCCACACCTGGTGGATCGGATTGGCAAGGTTGCGGCGGCGGTAGGCGTACAACCCGGCGTGCGGGTGCCGGTCGGCCCGCAGCATCCAACCCACGCCGTTGCGCGCCGCCGCGATGAGCCGGCCCCGGAACGCGCCGTGCGGGAAGCGACGGGCGAACCGGGCCGCGGCCACGACCAACAGGAAGGTCTGATCGAATCCGCAGAACGTGGTGCCGTCCACCAGGGGCAGGATCCCGGTACGGGGGTCGGTCGGCGGCTGCGGCCAGTAGGCGTGGAACACCTTGCCCGGCTGGGCCTCGACCTCGTCGAGTGTCGAGGTAGCCTGCCGCTGTACGAGGGGTGTGAGCGCCCACTCCACGGTCTCCCGCACGCGCGCATGCGTCCGCGGATCCATAGTGTGGTCCAGCGACTCCAGGAGCAGCAAGGCGAGCCAAAGCGAGTCGCGCCCGAAGATGGCCGGGTAGAGACCGCCCTGACTTTCGCTGGCCTGGTAGCCGTGCGGCATACGCAGCTGGTCCAGAGACGACCAGGCCTGTCGCCAGCCGGCGCGAAGATCGCCGTTCATCGCGGCTTCCTCGCCGGCGGGCGGGCCACGCGGCGACGCCGACCCGTTGCGGCGCAAAGCCGCGCGGCGACGCGGTGCCCCTTCTCCGGGGAAAACCGAGCCACGGTGAGGAAGGCCCGCCGTGGCGCGACCATGGCGATGCGCAGCGACACGAGCTGAACGCTCCTTCCACGCCCGTCGCGCCCGCCATGTGCAAGCGGACGATGCTGAGCCGGCCTGGGCGACGCGCCTCGGCCGGAGACCGGCTCCATTCTGCCCGGTCCCGGAGATCGCGCGACTCGTGGTATTCGGCGCCGGCCCGGGCTCCGGAACGCGATGCAGCAGAGAGCCCGCGCGCTGCCGCACGGGCTCTCGTGACGGAAGGCCTGCGAGCCGTGCTCGTCAGGGGCGTTGCCCGACGGGCACTGCAGGTGTCGGGAGGTCGTCATCCACCCGCATGACTCGCCCCGATCGCTCCCGTGTCATGTCGAGGACGATCATGGCCAGGTTGGCGCCGGCGGTTGCTCCGACGATCGTGGTAATGAGCGCGAAGAGTCCGGCCGTGGCGTTGAAGCCCAACGACGCGCCGATGACGGCGCCTGCCATCGCCGCCAACAACCCGGCGGTCTTCGTGCGTGCGGACCAGTCGCGATCCACCCACGCCCAGTAGATTCCGAACGCGATGGGCACGCCGACGGAGAGAACCGCCAGCAGCTCGTCGTCGAGCCGGACGCCGGGCAGGGTCGTCAGAACGATCAAGGCGCCGATGAACCATCCGCCCAGGCCGAGCACGATCGGGTACACCGACCGCAGCGTTGCACTGGCCTTGCGTCCAAAGTGTCCTCGCTTGTGCACCCGGCGAGCCATCCACAGCAGCGAGAGGACGGTGAGGAGCGCGAGGCCGACCATGGTGACCGCGATTTCCTTGGCAAGCGCCGTGAGCGTCGTCGCGGGCGTGAAGTCGACGCTTTGCGGCTTGTAGAGCGAGTCGTCGACCCGGCCGCTGGCGAAGTAGGTGTTGATCAGATGGCTGCCGGCTTCGGGCTGCTCCGCGAAGAAACTGCCGGTGTGCCCGAGCGCGGGCAACACGACCTCGTGGCCGTTCGGCAGATAAGGAAGGAGTTCCTTCGTCGCGACCTGCGGCGGCGTCGTGAAGTCGAGCGCCCCGCCGATGAGGAGGGTCTCCACCTCCGAGGTCCGCACACGGCTGTACTCGCCTTCGCCGGGCGCTGTCGGCCAGCCATCGGCTATCCGCCCCCCACCCACGAAGAACGCCGTTGCCGCATAGCCGAGGTTCGAGGCGCGCTCCTGCCCGCCGGCGGAGAAGTAGTCGCGTGCCGCTTGCGCGTCGGCCGAGCCGACGCCGACGTACTCGCCCCAGACGAACAACTTCGGGAACAAGAGATCGGCGACCAGCGAACTGAACCAGAGCCCGCTCGCGTCGCCGTCGGCCGCGGAAAGCCACGAGTCGAGAACCATCGGGGCGGAGACCGGCGCCGCCGCCGGCGCCGATTCCATCATTCCCATGAAGGAGATGACCCGTACGTTGGCGTCCTTGATCGGCAGGAACAACCAGCGGTCGGGTATGTCGGCGGCCGTCCGCCGCATCGAGGCGGCAAGGTCTACGGTCCGGTCGCGGCAGCTGGCGTCTTTGGCGCAGAGGTCGGCGTAGCGGCCGATCTGCTCGTCGGTCGTCTTCGGATCCCAGAGGAAGTGGCCGGGCGGGTTCGCCCCGATCATCACCGATCGGTGGATGCTCTTCGGGTGGCGCCAGGCGTAGATCATCGCCGTACGCGTCCCGGCGCTCTCGCTCAGGAGGTCGATGCTGTCGTAGCCGAGCGCCACGCGCGCCGCCTCGAAATCGTCGACCTGCTGAATCATGCCGTACCCGGCGAGGTCGACGCCTTCGCCCGTCAGTCGATCTTCGCAGGCCCGGAAACCGCCCGCGTAGGCGCGGAAGGACTCTTCGCCGAGGACGTCGGTCGAGTGCTTGAGCGCCGACTCGACCTCCGGACAATTGAGCCGCACGGAGCCGTCCACACCCCGATAGCCGACGAGGACGATGTCGTGGTCGTCCGCGTACCGGCTCGCATTCTTGAACTCCATGTTCGTGATGCCGGGACCGCCCTGGAGGACGAAGATCGGCTCGGCGGGGTGGTCCGACCGCGCGCGGATGCGAGTGACCGGCAACGCGATCAGTCGCGACCGGGGGCCGGCTCGATTCTCGGGCACGATGAGCGTCCCGCAGTCGGCTTGATACGTGCCGTTCTCGGTCGGGTAGTCACAGCGCTCGAGGCTCAGGTCGCCGGCCTTGGCCCCGGCGGGCACGGAGACCGATTCCGCGCCGGACCCGAAACGGAGGTACGCGAGGCCTCCTACCAAGATTGCGATGAGCGCGAAGGCGACTATTCGCGCCGGCGTGAATATGCGGTTCGTCGCGGCTTCCATGGGAATCCTTTCCTGGTCGCGTCGATGTGCCGACGCTAGGCGGATGTCGATATGGAAGCGTCGTAAGAAGGCCGCGTTCGCGCTCGGACCAGCCGACGATTTCGACCACTACTTTGGTAGGACGCGACCGCGGACGCGGTGAATTACGTTGGACGCGTGAGTCGAGTCAGGTTCCTCGCGCGTACCTACGGGTTCGACGTGCTCATCGCGCTTGCCGCGATCGGAGGCGCCCTCGAGGCCGCCCTCACCGACGATGCGCTCGAAGGACCGCCCACGACGCCGTGGTTCGCGGCCCTGGCGGCCGCCCTCGTCGTGCTGCCGCTGCTCGGCCGCCGCAGCTTCCCGTTCGCGGCACCCGTAGCAGTCTGGTTGCTGGGTCCGGCCTTCTCGTTCATCGACGGGCGAATGACCGTATTCACGTTCGGCGTCCAGGCCGCCGGCATCGCCGCTGCCTTCCTGCTCGGCAACCTGCGCGATGACGTTCAGTCGCGAATCGGCTTGGCCGTCGTCGTGAGTGGGGCGGCGGTCGTCGTCTACAACGACCCGAACCGCACGCCCGGCGAGTTCGTCTTCATACCGGTGCTGTTCGCGATCGCCTGGCTCGCGGGCTTCGCGCTGCGCGCGCGGGCCGCTCAGGTCGAGGCGGCGGACCAACGCGCGACCCAGGCCGAACGCGAACGCGAATCGGCGGCCCGCGTCGCCGTCGCCGAGGAGCGGGCACGGATCACGCGCGAGCTCCACGACATCGTCGCTCACGCCGTCAGCGTCATGGTCCTTCAGGTCGGTGCCGTCCGGCACAATCTGCCCGCGACATTCACCGCGGACAAGGATGCGCTCGCCGGGGTAGAGCAGGCGGGGCGCGCGGCACTGGCAGAGATGCGCCGCCTCCTTGGCGCGCTGCACGACGACGGCCCAGACGTCGAGCTCGCGCCCCAGCCCGGCCTCGACAGCCTCGACGCCCTCGTCGAGAAGGTCCGCCGCGCCGGCCTCCCCGTGCGGCTGCGTGTCGAGGGCAACGCGTTCCCTCTTCCGCGCGCGATCGAACTGTCGGCATATCGAATCGTTCAAGAGGGCCTGACCAACTCCCTCAAACACGCCCACGCCAGCCACGCCGACGTGACCGTCCGCTATCGCCCCGACGAGTTGGAGGTCAACGTCGTCGACGACGGCGCGGGCGCCGCGACGAGCGACGGCCTCGGCCACGGCCTTGTCGGCATCCGTGAACGCGTCAAGATCTACGGCGGCGAGATGACCGCGCGCACCGTACCCGAAGGGGGCTTCGTCCTCTGCGCACGCCTCGCAGTCGACGGCTACCGGCAATGACCATCCGCGTGCTTGTCGCCGACGACCAGTCGATGGTTCGTGCCGGCTTCCGCATGCTGCTGGCCGGGGAGCCCGACATCGAAGTCGTCGCCGAGGCGAGCAACGGGCTCGAGGCGGTCGACAAGGCCGCCCGCTTTCACCCGACGGTTGTTCTGATGGACATCCGTATGCCCGAACTCGACGGGCTGCAGGCGACGCGCCGGATCCTCGCTGCCGATGCGGCGGCGCGGATCTTGATCCTCACGACGTTCGACCTCGACGAGTACGTCTACGAGGCGCTCCGCGCCGGCGCCAGCGGGTTCGTTCTCAAAGACGACCCGCCCGAACAGCTCCTCGCCGCAATCCGCATCGTCGCCGGCGGAGATGCGCTTCTCTCACCTGCCATAACGAAACGCGTGATCAAACAGTTCACGCGCATCCCGCGCCCCACGCCTCCCAAGGAGTTCGACCAGCTGACCACGCGTGAACAAGAAGTCTTCCGCTTGATCGCGAACGGCCTCTCCAACACAGAGATCGCACAAGAGCTCTACATCAGCGACACCACGGTCAAGACGCACGTCACGCACATCCTCCAGAAGCTCGAGCGGCGCGACCGGGTGCAAGCGGTCGTGCTTGCCTACCAGACCGGACTCTTCGACACGGATCCGCGAGGCTCTGAGCGATGAC
>DASYTU010000105.1:0-4861 GCA_036001925.1 Actinoplanes sp. | reverse complement strand
GTTCCAGGTCGACTTCTACGGCTTCGACGAGGGCGACCTGTTCGCCGACGTGAGCTTCGAGTCCCACCCGCCGACCGGCCCGGTCCAGGTGCTGCTGACCGACACCGTGTTCATCGGCGAGGACGACAACTCCGGTGGCGGCAGCGAGGCGGGGCTGGACGCCTCGGAGACCTACACGCTGGACTTCACCGGCATCGCGCCGCACCCCAACCAGGGGTTCCACGTCAAGCTCACCATCCACGCCGAGGGCTCCCAGGGTGCCGACACCAAGTACAAGGTGTTCTGGGTGACGGGCTGTCCGTCGGGGACGACGACGAGCACGCAGCCGCCGTCCTCCAGCTCGTCGACCAGCTCCAGCAGCTCTTCGACCAGCTCCACGGTGGTGACCTCGAGCTCGTAGCAGCGGACGGTTGCATGTCGGTGCTGAGAGCGGTCCGGCGGCGGGGTGGTGAGGCCAGCACCACCCCGCCCGATCCGTGCACGGATCCGGCCCGCTGCCCGCCGGCGTCTCGGCGACGGACGGCGCTCGCCTTGACCGCGGAGAGCCCATGCGCGTGCACGTAAGGCCGGTCGCCGTTTCGCTCCTTGCCGTACTGGTGCTGGCCGGGGTGTTGGTGCTCGCCGGTGCCGGCCCGGCGGCCGGCGCCGGCCCGGCCAACGACGCGTTCTCGTCGGCCCAGCCGGTCAGCGGCGCGACGGGCGTCGGCTACGGCACGGTCGCGGGCGCGACCATCGAGAATGGGTCGGGCGTCTGTAACGAGCCCCAGAAGGCCTACCAGGACGCCGGCCCGTACGGCGACCGCAGCGTCTGGTACCGCTGGACCGCCCCGGCCAACGGCTGGCTCCGCTTCGGCGTCAAGACCTACGGCGGGTGGAGGGCGTACGTCGACGCGTTCCAGTTCCGCGGTTCGTGCTGGCGGCCCGACGCGCCCGCCTACTCGTCCAGCCTGGGCGGCTTCGGGCAGCTCGAGGTCCGGCGCGGCGAGACGGTCTGGTTCGGGGTCTACAGCTTCGGCGCGGCCAACGTCGGCACGTTCGCCCTTGGCTGGCGGCTGATCGCGGTGCCGCCGCCGTTGAACGACCGGTTCGCGAACGCCGACGTGATCTGGGGGCGGTACGGCAAGCAGTGGAGCACCAACGTCAACGCGACCCGGGACGCCGGCGAGCCGGCGCACGCCGGCCGTGCCGGTGGTCGGTCGGTCTGGTACCGGTGGACCGCTCCGGCGTCGGGTCCGGCGATGGTCCACGCCGGTGGCTTCGACTGCCTGGTCGCGGTCTACACCGGCGCCGCGGTCGACGTCCTGACCCCGGTTGCCGCCGACACCGGGACCTGGGCCGGAGGCAGCTGCACCGCGCGGTTCACTGCTGCGGCGGGGCAGACGTACCGGATCGCCGTCGAGGGCGAGGCCGGCAAGGAGTCGAGGTTCCCGTTCACCTGGAACTCGGGTCCGCGCCCGGCCAACGACGACGCCGCGGCGGCCCGCACGATCACCGGTTTCCACGGCTACCTCGACGGCACCAACCGCGGCGCCACCGACGAGGCGAGCGAGCCACGCCACGCGCCAACCCGGGCGGGATCGTCGGTGTGGTACCGGTGGACCGCACCCGACGACGGGGAAGCGGGCTTCTGGGTGATGAGGCCTCCGCTGTGGGAGCCGAGCCGGGAGGTGGAGGACGACAAGCGCATCGCGGTCTTCACCGGCACCCCGCCGGGCGCGCTCACCCTGCAGGCCGAGAGCCCGGCCCCGCCCATCCCCTCGACGCAGACGTTCGGCGCCAACCTGGGCGTCACCCGCGGCACGACGTACTGGATCCAGGTCACCGGGGTCGACGAGCAGGTCCTGCACTACACCCTCGAGTGGCGGCTGCTGCCGCAGAGCAACGACGAGTTCGCCGAGCCGCTGGTGCTGCCGCCGACCGGCGGTGTCGCGGTCGACACCACCGGCGCCGGCGCCGAGCCGGGCGAGCCGGCGCACGGCCGCTACCAGCCACGCAGCTCGCTGTGGTTCCGCTGGACCGCGCCCCAGTCGGGGACGGTCACCTTCGCCGACTACGAGGAGGGCGACGGGTTCGATGCGCAGCCGGTGGTCGCCGCCTACACCGGCGACCAGGTCGACGCCCTCAGCCGCATCCCGGTGACGCACGAGTTCATGCCTGAAGCGTGGAACACCTTCTCGTTCCCGGTGACCGCCGGGACGACCTACCGGATCGCGCTCGACGAGGACGGCCCGTTCGCCTACGGGATGCGCCACCGGCTCAACTGGTACTTCGGCACCAAGGAGTGGAACGACCCGACGGTCGCCCTCACCGCGCCGGCAGAAGGTGCCCGCGTTTCCGGCGTCGCCCAGCTGGACGCCACCGCCTCGGACGACTCGGGGGTGTGGTCGGTCGGCTACAGCCACGACCTCGCGGCGAGCTGGCACGACGGCCCACAGCCGGAGCCGGCGCCGTACGGCTTCGGCCTGGACACCGAGCGGTATCTCGACGGGCCGTTGGAGCTGACCGCCTATGCATGGGACCTGAGCGGCAACCGTGCAACCAGCGCGCCGCACACGGTCATCATCGAGAACCGCCCGCCGTCCGTGCGCACGTGGTGGAACCCGCCGGAGCGGCTCACGTTCGATACCAGCGCGCACTTCGAGTGGGAGGCCGGCGAGCCGCTGTCGCGGTCGGCCTGCAGCCTTGACGGCGCGGCGTACGTCGACTGCAGTGGGCAGGCGGGCTCCCGGTCCGCCAGCAGGGACCTCACCGGCCTTGCCGACGGGGTGCACGTGTTCCGCGTCCTGACGACCGACATGGCCGGCAAGGTGGCCGTCGACGCCGACGCCTACCAGTGGGTCGTGGACACCAAGGGCCTCGGGGTCCTGCTGCCGGACGACAGCACCGCGCCGACGGTCACCGGGCCGGTGCCCGACATCCTCGCCGGCCAGCCGATCGGGAACACGACCGCGGCGATCCGGATGCGCTGGACCAGCAGCGACGGGTCGGGCACCGGCGTGCAGCGCCACGACGTCCAAGCCAGCGCCGACGGCGTGACGTGGACCGCGATGCCCAGCTACGGCTCGAACACCGCCCAGACCTACCAGCTCGCCTCGGGACGCACCTACCGCTTCCGGGTCCGCGCCTGGGACTGGGCCGGCAACGTCTCGGCGTGGTCGTACGGGCCGTCGTTCGCGGTCAGCCTCGCACAGGAGACGTCGACCGCGTGGCGCTGGTCGGCGGGGTGGGCCCGGATGGCGTCGGGCGGCGCCTCCGCCGGCTACGTCGAGCTGACCGGCACGCGCGGCGCCGCCGGGCGGCTGACGTTCCGAGGCCGCTCGGTCGGACTGTACGGCCCGCGGACGCCGTCGCTTGGGCTGTCGGCGATCTACCTCGACGGCGTTCGCGTCGCCACCGTCAACCAGTGGTCGTCGGTTGCCGCGGCGCGCGAGAGCCTGTACGTCCGCAACGGGCTGAGCCTGTCGACGACGCACGTGCTGGAGGTGCGCTCGCTCGGTACACCGGGCCATCAGGGCGGTGGCAGCCGGGTCGCGGTCGACGCGGCCTCGGTCGTGCGCTGAGACCGCGACGCTGACCGCGTGAGGTGCCAGAAGCCTGGTCGCCGCGGCTGCCCCAGCTCGACCCCGACGGGCGGGTCACCACCACGCCGGGCGCCTGCCGGCTGGCGTTGCGGTCGGTCGCGGCCCGCTACCAGCTTCACCGCCAGCGTCACCGGTTCGTCGCGGTGGAGGAGCGGCGTCGCCGGTAGGCGCGGTTCTTGGTCCGGTTGCCGCAGATCGACATGGCGCACCACGCCGCCGAGCGGTTCTTGGAGCGGTCGAAGAAGGCGTACCCGCACTGCCGGCATCCCTTCAGCCGCGGCCACTTGCCGGTGAGCTGCGCCTCGTGCAGGATGCCGAGCAGCGTCGCGACCGCACCGTCCACGCCTGGCCGACCGGGTTCGAGGACGGTCCGTCCCGCATCGTCGATGGCGACCCTGAGCCGAGCCGTGCGCGACGCCCTGCGGACGACGCCCGCCGATGCCGCGTCCGGCCGCCCACCCTGGTTGGCGATCGTGAGCGCCCGGATCGCTTCCCGCAGCTCGCGGAGCCGGGCGGCGTCCGCGGCCGAGATCTGGACGTCCTGCCCCAGGAGCCGCTTCTGCTGGAGCCAGGCCTGCGCCTTCTCCTGGGTTCCCAGCCGGTCCCATTCGCTGGGGAAGTCGTGGTTGTAGGAGTTGACGAACCGCTGCAACAGTTCGAGCCGTCCAGGAGCCTTGGGTCGCCCTCCTGGCTCGATCTGCTCGCCGACCCGTCGCTTTTCGTGCTCGTCCATGGCTCGGGTCGGCCCCCTCGGCGCGGGTTGTCGGGCGGTCTGGTCAGCAGGGCCAGCCGTTGTGCGTGGCCGTCGTACAGGTGGTCGTCGCCTTCTCGGCGCAGCGGCGCTTCGCCTCCCTGTCGATGAACGCCAGCGTCTGCTCGCGCGTCGCGGTCTTCCGCAGCTGCCTGGCCTCCTTGGAGATGTCCAGGACGAGCTGGTAGTACGCGGCGGTGAGGCCCATCTTCTGGTAGTCGCCGTACTCGTTGTAGTCGGGCTTGAGGACCTCGACGGCCCAGTAGCCGACCTGCAGGGCGCAACTCTCGGCCGGGGTGCGCGGGCGGCTGCTGGTGGTCGGCTGGGCGGCCGGCCGGTCCGGCGGGCCGCCGCAGGCCGCCAGCAGGAGCATGCCGCCGCAGGCCAGCGCCGCGGCGCGCGCGCCGAGGCTCCTGGCGTTCCTCGACGTGACGCCGAGCGCCCTAGAGGACTGGTCGGCCATGGTCGTCGCCTCCCGCTCTTCTTGTCGCGCTCGTTCGTGGCTGGGCTCGGTCCCTCGACCGAGACC
>DASYTU010000104.1:0-8791 GCA_036001925.1 Actinoplanes sp. | reverse complement strand
AACCAGTTCACGGACGAGGAACTAGCCAACCTGATCATGGCGATCGCCACGATCAACGTCTGGAACCGCATCTCGATCAGCACGCGGACCGAACCGCCGCTGGCCGTCTAGAGATCGGGGAACCAGAGCGCGAGCTCGCGTTTCGCGCTCTCGGGAGAGTCGGAGGCGTGCACCAGGTTCTCCCGGTTTGACAGGGCCAGGTCGCCGCGGATCGTCCCCGCGGCGGCCTTGCGCCCGTCGGTGGCGCCGACCATCGTGCGCACCACCTCGATGGCCTCGTCGCCGGAGACTACGAGCGCGACGAGCAGCCCGCTGGTCATGAACTCCTTCAGCGGCGGGTAGAACGGCTTCTCCACGTGCTCCGCATAGTGCCGGTCCGCCAGCGCGGCGTCCATGGTGCGCAGCACCATCGCCTCGATGACGAGCCCCTTGCGTTCGAACCGGCCGAGGATTTCCCCGATCAAGCCGCGACGGACCGCGTCGGGCTTGACGAGCACGAGCGAACGCTCGTTGGTGCTGGCGGACACGGGAAATCCTCCTGGAGAAACGACGGCCGTCGACGGGATATCAGCCTATCGGTACCGCGGCGGCGGCAGGCGCCAACCATCGCCTGTCGCACTTTCGCTCACGGTCGGTGACGCCTAGCCTGTCGATAACAACCGGGAGGTCCACAGTGGCGAACCAGAACGGCCGACCCATCGCCCCTGCGCGCAGGCTGGTGGCAGCCGTGCTGGGCACCATCGCGGTGTTCGTGATGGTCTTCGGGCTCGGCCTGGCGAGTTGGGCGATCGTCGTGCTGGGCCTGGCGATGCTGGCGCTGTCGATCGCGCTCGGGCTGGTCAACGTGGTACGCCGCGGCGCGCGGGCCTGGGTCACCGGAACCGCGCAGGTCAAGGCCGTCTCCGAGCCCCCGGTCTCGTCCGCGTACGGCCGGGCCGAGCTGCAGCTGGTGGTGGTCGCGCCGGGCCTGCCGGTGACCGAGGTCCTGGTCCGCGACCCGCGGGTGCCGGTCGACAAGTGGCCGCGCCCCGGCGAGACGCTGCCGGTCACGGTCGACGTCGACGACATGCGCCGCGTCCGCATCGACTGGCTCAACGCGCCGGACCGTGCGGATCCCCCACCGCCTGGCGGCTTGTACGACGACGTCAGCTACGTCGACACGCCGGACGACTACGACGACGACCTGCTCGGCGAACCCGAGCCGCCGCCGTGGGCGACCCGCGACCGCCAGTGGGGCCTCGGCCCCGACGAGCCGCCACCGCCTCCCCCGCCGGGCGTCGCCGACGCCGGGGACATGGGCGACCTGCGGGACAGCCCGGTGGTCGTGCACGACACGCCGGCCGGCCCCGTCGTCGAGGGCCAGCTGGTCGGCCCCGAAGAGCCGCCACCGCTGCCCAAGCGCGCGCGCTCCGGCCCGATTCCGGCCCCACCGCCCCCGGCCGAAGCGCCCGCCGAGCCTCGCGCGGACCGTCCCCGGCCGAGCCCGCGTCCGCGCCCGGGCGCCGCGACGGCGGGCGCGGCCACCGCGACGGTCGATCGAGAGACCGACACGCACGGCCCGTTCGCCGCAAGAGCATCCTCCGGTACGGGCACAGCGTCCCCAGAAGCACCAGCGGCTCAAGCCCAGGCCGCTCCCGCGCCGGAGCAACAGCCGTCGCCCGAGTCCCCACCCGGCGAGCCGCGGTCCGCCCCCGCCGACGAGTCCCGCTCCGCCGAGCCGCTCGTCGCCCCCGCCGAGGAGTCCCGCTCCGCCGGGCCACTCATCCCCCCGGCCGGGGAGTCCCGCCGCGCCGAGCCACTCATCCCACCAGCCGAGGAGTCCCGCCGCGCCGAGCCACCCGTCGCGCCCGCCGATGAATCCCGCCCCGCCGAGCCGCCCGTCGACCTCGCCCTGGATGAGCCCGAGCCCGCCGCGCCCGCGGAGGACGAGCCTGTCGCAACTGGGGGCCCGGCCGCCGCGGACGAGCCCGCCGGGCGCTCGGTGGCGGAAGACCGGCCGGCCGCGGCTGCGGCCTCGGGCGCCGAGAAAGTGACTCCCGCCGTGCCGGTGAGCACCGACCGCGCACACGACCCGGAGATCGACCTGGCGCTCGACGGCGACCCGGAACCCCCTCCGGAGACAACCCCCGCGGCCCGGGCCGCGGTCGCCGAGGGCCTGATCGCACTGCCGGTGGACGGCACTCACGAGCCCGCCGACCGGACGGTGGACGAGGTGCATCCCGATCCCGACGCGATCGTGCCGGCTGACGGACCAGATCCCGACGTGACGGTCGCGGCGACCGGACCCGATCCCGACGCGATCGTCGCGGCCGGCACCCGGGAGCGCGAGGAAGACGCCTCCACCGAACCCGACACCCGTATTGCCTCCGCGGAAGAGGCCAGTCCTGCGGCATCGGTGGAGGAGGCCAGCCCTGCCACCCCCGCCGAAGGGACCAGCCCCACCGCCCCTGCCGACGCGGCCAGCCCTGCCACTCCCGCGGACGCGGCCAGCCCGACCGCCCCCGCCGAAGGCGCCAGCGCTGCGACCTCTGCGGCGCCAGTCACCGGGAATCCGGAACCCGTCGCGGAGGTCCCGCCCGCGGACCCGCCCACGATCAGTGGTGTCGATGCGCCGCCGTCCGATCCAACGGCGACCGCCGCCGCGGCCGGCGCCGTGGCCGGAGCGTCTGCCGGACACACGGCCAACGGCCGGGCGCAGACCGACCAGGACCAACCGCGCCGGCCATGGGCAGACCTCGAGGGCGGCTACGAGCCCGACGACCGGACCGACGAGGTGATCACCGCGTACCCCAGCGCCCGGCCCGGTCCGGCCGGCGCGATCCACGGTGTCGGCATTACCGTGCTGGTGACCGACCTCGAGCGCTCGGTCGCGTTCTACCGCGACATCCTCGGCTTCTTCGAGATCGACAGCGGCCGGGGCAGCGCCGTGCTGGCCTCTGGCGCCACGCGGCTCGTCCTGCGTACCGTGCACGACCTGTCCGCGGAGGCCGGCCGGCTCATCTACCTCAACCTCGAGGTCGGCGACGTCGAGGCGGTGTACGAGGAGCTGAAGGCCAAGGGTGTCACGTTCGTGCATGCTCCGCGCCCGGTGAACCGCGGCGACAAGCTGGAGCTGTGGGCGGCGTCGTTCAGCGACCCGGACAAGCACAACATCGCCATCACCCAGTGGCGGGCCGTCAGCTGAAAGCGTGTATGTGCGACGGTCGATGCTCAGCATCCGGTTCTGTGTAGCCGCTGGTAGCCGCTGGTGTTTGGGCAGGTGGCGGTCGCGTTCACTGATGGTGGAAGACCGCTGGAGCTACGGAGACTGTCACGCACGCCGGGCGCCGCGTCCTGCGGACGGCTAGCCGAGGATCATCCGCCGGACGTAGGTCGCGTACGCCCAGGTCGCTCCGAAGATCAACCCCAGCGCGGCCAGCGACCAGTGCACCACCCCGGTGAGGATCAACAGGACCTGCAGCGCGGTGCCGGCGTGCCAGGCCCAGCGCCGCTTTATGCTGCCGGCGACCACCGCGCACAGCACGGCCAAGGTGACTACCGCGCCGATCCCCCAGCCGCTGAGATCCCCGGCGAACAGCCGGATCGGTTGGATGGCGAGCAGCAGCACGATCGCCTCGAGCGCCAGGGTTCCGGAGCCTAACGCCCGTACCGCTGCCTCGGGGTTGCGCAGACCCGAACGCCGCGGCGCCCCGCCCGGCGTGCCCTCGGTGGGCGTCGCGTCGCTCTCTTCGGGCGGTGGGACGGTCACCGCTTGAGCAGCTTCCGCGCGTCGGCCACCGTCACGATCGACCCGGTGATCAGCACGCCGATGCCGCTGAGCTCACCGTCCGTATCGGACTCCGCGAGCACGACCGCCTCCTCGATGGCATCGGGCATGGTCTGCGCGACAGTGACCCGGTCCTCGCCGAAAATGTCGGTCGCGATCTGCGCGAGCTCGTTGAGCGGCATCGAGCGCGGCGAGCTGTTCTGCGTCACGACGATCCGGGCCGCGATCGGCTCGAGTATGTCGAGCAGGCCGGACACGTCCTTGTCGCCGAGCACGGCGACCACGGCGACGAGATGACGGAACGAGAATTCCTCCTCGAGCGCGTTCACCGTGGCGGCCATGCCATGCGGGTTGTGCGCGGCGTCGAGCAGGATCGTCGGCGCGCTGCGTACCCGCTCGAGGCGGCCGGGCGAGTCGACGTTCGCGAAGCCCTCCCGGACCAGGTCAGGGTCGAGCTGCTTGTTCTTGCCGGCACCCAGGAACGCCTCGACGGCGGCGAGCGCGGTGGCGGCGTTCTGTGCCTGGTGGGCGCCGAACAGCGGCAGGAACACGTCGTCGTAGACGCCGCCGAGACCCTGCAGCGTGAGCGCCTGGCCGCCGACCGCGATGTCGCGCCGGATCACGCCGAACTCGCTGCCCTCGCGGGCCAGCGTCGCGCCCATGTCGGCGGAGCGTTCCAGCAGCGGCCGCATGGCCTCCTCGGTCTGCAGCGCACTGATCACCGTAGCGCCCTTGTGGATGATGCCGGCCTTGGCCCAGGCGATGTCCTCGATCGTGTCGCCGAGCCACTCGGTGTGGTCGAGGCCGATCGGGGTGATCACGCAGATGCCGGCCTCGATCACGTTGGTCGCGTCCTCCTCACCGCCGAGGCCGACCTCGACGACCGCGATGTCCACGGGCGCGTCGGCGAACGCCGCGTACGCCAGTGCCGTGGTCATGTCGAAGTACGTGAGCGGTTCGGGGAGCTTGGCGTCGATCAGCTCGGCGAGCGGCTCGACCTCGCGGTACGTGGCCACGAACCGCTCCTCGGAGATCGGCTCGCCGTCCAGGCTGATCCGTTCCCGCACGGTCTCCAGGTGCGGGCTCGTGTAGCGGCCGGTGTGCAGTCCGTGCGCCCGCAGCAGCGAGTCGATCATCCGGGCCGTGGAGGTCTTGCCGTTCGTTCCGGTCAGGTGGATCGACGGGTACGCCCGCTGCGGGCTGCCCAGCACGTCCATGAGGTCACGGATCTTCTGCATGTCGAAGTCCATGCGGGTGAAGCCGCGCCGGTCCAGCGCGGCCACCACGTCGTCGTACTCGCTCAAGCCATCACCTGCCGTCCGTCGCGGTCCGGCGCAAGCTCGCTCATGAACTGGGCAACGCGTTCAGGGCCGCCGTAATTCTCGCCAGGTCGGCCTCGGCCTTGGCCCGGCGGTCCTTGATCTTCGCGACCACCGCTTCCGGGGCCTTGCCGACGAACGCCGCGTTGTCGAGCTTGGCCCGGGTTTGCGCGGCCTCCTTCTCGGCGGCCGCGCGGTCCTTCTCGAGCCGGGCCCGCTCGGCCGCGACGTCGATGGCACCGCGGGTGTCAAGGTCGACCGTGATGCCGCCGGTCACCGCGAGCGTGGCCGTGGCCGTGAACTCCGGCCCGGGCGCGTCGAGCCGGGCCAGCGAGCGGATCAGCGGCTCGTGCCCGTCGATGCCCACGTTGCCGAGGCCGGTCAGTGCGGCGCTCACCCGCTGGCCGGGTCGCAGTCCCTGGTCCGAACGGAAGCGCCGGACCTCGGTGACGACCGTCTGCAGCGCGGCCAGCTCCTCCTCCGCGGCGTCGTCGATCCGCAGCCGATCGGCGGTCGGCCAGGAGGCGGTCACGACGGTCTCCGCGCCGGTCAGGTCGGTCCACAGCTCCTCGGTCACGAACGGGATCACCGGGTGCAGCAGCCGGAGCAGCTGGTCGAGCACCTGCCCGAGCACCCGTCGCGTCCGGTCTGCCTCGGCGCCGCCGGCGGCCAGCACCGGCTTGCTGAGCTCGACGTACCAGTCGCAGACGTCGTCCCACGCGAAGTGGTAGAGCGTGTCGCACACCTTGGCGAACTCGTACGCCGCGAACTGCTCGTCCACCTCCGCGATGACGTGCTGCAGCCGGGACAGGATCCACCGGTCCACGGTGCCCAACCGCCCGGACTCGGGCAGGGAGCCCTCGACCGTGGCGCCGTTGATCAGGGCGAAGCGGGTGGCGTTCCAGAGTTTGTTGCAGAAGTTCCGCGAGCCCTGGCACCACTCCTCGCTGACCGGCACGTCGGAGCCGGGGTTGGCGCCGCGAGCCAGCGTGAACCGGGTGGCGTCGGCGCCGTACCGGTCGATCCAGTCCAGCGGGTCGACCACGTTGCCGAACGACTTCGACATCTTCTTGCCATGAGCGTCGCGGACCATGCCATGCAGCGCGACCACGTTGAACGGCTGGAGGCCGTCCATCGCGTACAGGCCGAACATCATCATCCGGGCGACCCAGAAGAACAGGATGTCGTAGCCGGTGACCAGCACGCTGGTCGGGTAGAACGTCGCCAGATCGGCGGTGCCCTCCGGCCAGCCCATCGTCGAGAACGGCCACAGCGCCGAGGAGAACCAGGTGTCCAGCACGTCCTCGTCCTGGCGCCAGCCCGCGCCGGTCGGCGGCTCGTCGTCGGGGCCGAGGCAGACGACCTCGCCGTTCGGCCCGTACCAGACGGGGATGCGGTGTCCCCACCACAGCTGCCGCGAGATGCACCAGTCGTGCATGTTGTCGACCCACGCGAAGTAGCGCTTCGCCAGGTCCACCGGCTCGATGGCCACCCGCCCGTCACGCACCGCGTCGCCGGCCGCCTTCGCCAGCGGGCCGGTGTTCACGAACCACTGCAACGACAGTCGCGGCTCGACGGTCGTCTTGCACCGCGAGCAATGGCCGACGGAATGCGGGTAGGGTCGCCTTTCGGCGACGATCCGCCCCTGTTCGCGCAGCGCATCCACGATGGCGGGCCGAGCCTCATACCGATCAAGACCTTCAAACGGCCCGGGTACGGTGATGACGGCGCGCTCGTCCATGATCGTGAGGCTGGGCAGGTCATGCCGCTGGCCGATCTCGAAGTCGTTCGGGTCGTGCGCCGGGGTCACCTTCACCGCGCCCGTACCGAAGCTCGGGTCGACTTGGTCGTCCGCGACGATCGGGATGCGCCGGCCGGTCAGCGGCAGCTCGACCTCGGTGCCGATCAGGTGCCGGTAGCGCTCGTCGTCGGGGTGCACGGCCACCGCGGTGTCGCCGAGCATCGTCTCGGCACGCGTCGTGGCGACGACGATCGAGTTGGCGCCGTCGCCGTACCGGATGGAGACCAGTTCGCCGTCGTCGTCGCTGTGGTCCACCTCGATGTCGCTCAGGGCGGTGAGGCAGCGCGGGCACCAGTTGATGATCCGCTCGGCGCGGTAGATCAGCTGGTCGTCGTACAGTCGCTTGAAGATCGTCTGAACGGCGCGCGACAGCCCCTCGTCCATGGTGAACCGTTCGCGGGTCCAGTCCACGGAGTCGCCGAGCCGGCGCATCTGGCCCAGGATGGCGCCGCCGGACTCGGCCTTCCACTGCCAGACCCTCTCGACGAACGCCTCGCGCCCCAGGTCATGCCGGGACAGGCCTTCCGCGGCGAGCTGGCGCTCCACGACGTTCTGGGTCGCGATGCCGGCGTGGTCCATGCCCGGCAGCCACAGCACCTCGTAGCCCTGCATCCGCTTGAGCCGCGCCAGGATGTCCTGGATGGTGTGGTCGAGCGCGTGGCCGATGTGCAGCGAACCGGTCACGTTGGGCGGCGGGAGGACGATGGAGAAGGGCGGCTTGTCGCTCGCCAGGTCCGCGGTGAAGTAGCCCGCCGATACCCAACGCTCGTACCGCCGCTGCTCTACCCCGCCCGGCTGGTACTGGGCGGAGAGGCCACCGGTGGGCCGGCTGTCGGGGGTACGGGTTGCGGTTGCATCGGTCACCCGTCAAGTCTAGTGAGCCGCTCGAGGTGGCCCGCGTTCGCACCGGCCCGCCCGGGTCGGGCGTTGCTAGGCTCGCCGGATGTCAGAACGCGGTACGCACCCCGTCGATGCCTGTGAGTCCTCAGACGTCGGGTCCGGCGACACTCCGGCACCGCGATCGGGGGAGCCGTCCGACCTTGGATATCCCGCGGCCGATCTTGTGGATCGCCCATCCGACCTTGGGCAGCGCCCGGCCGACCTTGGGATTCGGCCCATCGAGCTTGGGTCTGGCCCGCATTTCACCGACCCCGATGCCGGGCAGTCCGCGCGGCGGCTCCGCCCGCGCAAGATCATGTTGGGCTCGCTGCTTGCGGTTGCCCTGGCCGGCGCGGCCGTTGTGGGAATGACCGGCTGGCAGATCGCCGCGCAGAAGGACGCGACGTTGGTCGCTCCGTCCCAAGTCGCAGGCCTGCGACTGGACGAGAGCGAGAACGGCAAATCGACCGCGGACTACCTGCAGACGGCCCTGTCCGCCGAGGTCGACCTCGACCAGGCGGTGGGCGCGGCATATCTCGACGCGGGCGGCCACAACGTCCTCTTCTTCGGCGGTACGGCCCTCATCTGGACGCCGAAGAACGACCTCGACTCCGCGTTCAACCTGATCTCCGATGACCAGGGCGCCGTCACGGACCTGCACGACGTGCCAGCCGGCCGGCTCGGCGGCACGATGAGATGCGGCAAGACCGCAACAGACGACGGTGACATGACGGTGTGCGGCTGGGCCGACCACGGCAGCCTGGCCCTGGGAATGTTCCCAAAGCGCACCGAGGCCGACTCGGCGGAACTGCTCCGGCAGATCCGGGCCGGCGCCCAGACCCGCGGTTAGCAGTTTCAGGGCATAGAAATGGCCCACCCGGTGCCCCGGGTGGGCCGTTTCTGTTCACGTTGAGTCCGGCGGTGTCCTACTCTCCCACACCCTCCCGGGTGCAGTACCATCGGCGCTGGTGGGCTTAGCTTCCGGGTTCGGAATGGGACCGGGCGTTTCCCCACCGCTATGACCGC
>DASYTU010000103.1:0-7768 GCA_036001925.1 Actinoplanes sp. | reverse complement strand
AACGGGAGCTTTCATCGCGAGTGGCGGTCCTACCTCGCCTACAACGGCGCATTTGCCGACGCGCTGGCGGTCGAGGCCGCCGAGGGCGCGAAGGTTGTCGTGCAGGACTACCACCTGACTGTGACGCCGCGGCTGCTGCGGCAGCGCCGGCCGGACCTACGAATCGGGCACTTCTCACACACGCCATGGGCTCCGCCGGACTACTTCCGTATCCTCCCCGAGGACATCGGGCGTGATCTCCTCCTCGGCATCCTCGGCGCCGATCACGCGGGCTTCCTGACCGCGCGATGGGCTAACGCCTTCGCCGACTGCTGTGAGGTCATCCTGGGCGCGAAGGTCGACCGCGAAGCCATGACCGTGTCCTACGACGGCAGGCTGACTCACCTGGGAGTCCACGGATTAGGCGCCGACGCCGACTTCCTTAGGGAGCGGTCTCGCGAGACCGATGTCGAAGCTCGGCGAGCCGCGCTCCTGGATCTGGTCGGTGACCGTCAGATGATCTTGCGTGTCGACCGCACCGAGCTGTCCAAGAACATCGTGCGTGGTCTGCAGTCCTATCGTGAGCTGCTCCGCTCGCATCCCGAGCTGCAAGGCCGCGTCGTCCACGTCGCACTGGCCTACCCGAGTCGGCACGACCTGCCGGAGTACCGCGAATACACCGCCTCCGTACAGCGCATCGCGAAGCAGATCGAGGACGAGTTCGGCACCGAGGATTGGGAACCGCTCATCCTGTCCGTCGAGGACGACTTCGCCCGGTCGCTCGCTGCGTACGGGCTCGCCGACGTCGTCCTCGTCAACCCGGTGCGGGACGGGATGAACCTCGTCGCGAAGGAGGCACCGGTGCTCTCCGAGGGCGGCTGCTCACTCGTCCTCTCGCGCGAGGCGGGGGCGTTTTCCGAGCTGGGTGCGGACGCCATCGTGATCAACCCGTACGACATCGTCGGCACGGCGCAGGCACTGCACACCGCGCTCGTCATGGACCCCGAGGAACGGGCGGCACGCTGCCGTCGGCTGGCGGCAGCCGCGTCCGCCCTGCCGCCGCAGAAGTGGTTCGCCGACCAGCTCGCCGCCCTCGACTGACGACCGCGCCGGCTCGTTTCGATCACGACCACTAGTTCAGCGCATCGGCAAGCGCCGTGAGAAATGCCGTGACGCCGGGTGGGCCGTCGACCACGATGTCGGCGCGAGCCGCCAACTGTGTGGTCTCCGTCGAGCCGCTACAGATGAGCAGGCCCGGCATTCCGTCCGCACGCAGTCGATCGACCGCGTCGTAGGCTGCCAAGTCACCCAGGTCGTCCCCGGCGAAGACAACGCTTCGGGCGTCGTAGGCTGCGACGGCACCGGCAAGTGCGCTTCCTTTGTTGATGCCGGGTGGCCTCAGCTCAAGGACGTATCGTCCCGGTTCGACATGGAGCCCATGCCGGCTCGCAAGCGCCGCCACCGCGCCGCGCACCGCCTCGAGAGCGACCGCCGGGTCGGCGGTACGGCGGGTGTGAACCGCGAAGGAGGCGCCCTTGTCCTCGACCCAGGTTCCGTCGTGCGCGTCGGCCGCCTGCAGGACGTCGGCGATCTCCTGCGAGGCGGCGATCACCGCCGGTGCAGCGTCGGGAGCAGTGACAAGGCCGGTCGCCGCATCCCACCGCTCCAGCCCATAGTGGCCGAAGACCACCAGGCGCTCCAGGCCGGGTACATCCGCAAACCCGCCGTACTCCACGGCCTGACCTGCAGGCCGACCGGTGACGATCACAACTGCCCCCAGCCGGCGGCCGAGGCGAGCGAGCGCATCGACGGCGCCCGGATAGGGCCGCGCCTGGTCGGGATCCTCGACGATTGGCGCCAGCGTGCCGTCGAAGTCCGTTGCCAGCAGTGCCGAGGCAGGGTCTGCCAGGAGCGCAGCGAGGCCCCGCCGCCCAGCCGTGGTACGCGGCTCGGGCAGGACCTCCGCCTCACTCATCGGAGCAATCGAGGTGCCAGCGCGCGCGACCTCACGTCGGCCAGTCGGTGGCTATGACGACGGTGAGCGAATCCTTGGCCATGCTCGGGTCGCTCGGCTCGACGACGGCTATGTCGGGGAACGCCTTCTGCAGATTCTCTGCCGCCGTCTTCATGTCCTCGGTCGGGTAGAAAACCGTGGTCTTCTTCACGACGCCCTTCGGGTAGTTCCCCGGCGTCTTGGTCTGCCAGTTCTCCGCTTTGATCTGGTCGGTGACACTCTTGGCCAGCCCCGTTGTGGAGGTCCCGTTCAGCACGACGACGGGTGCCTTCGCAGCGGCGTTGGTGCTGCTGCTCGCGTGGCCGCTCGGCTCGGTCGACTGCTTCGGCTTGGTCGTGGAGGTGTTCTGCTGGGTCGCCTGGCTGCCATCGTCACCGCCACTGTCCTTGCCGACGATGAGCCAGATCACGCCGACGAGTGCGAGCACGGCAAGCACAGCGAACAGCGAGCTCGCGACCACACCGATGACATCGCGCCGACTCCGGCCCGGCTCGCGGCCACCGCCACCGGCACCGCTAGCGCCGCCGCCAGCGCCGCCGTACACGTCCGCGCCCGGAGGACCGCCTTCCGACCGCGGTCGGTACTCGCCGCGGCGGTACGACCGATACTCGCGCGCCTGCCCGTAGTCCTGCTGGCCGGTGGCGTAGTCCTGCTGGCCGGTTCCGTAACCCGGCTGCCCAGCCCGGTAACCCTGCTGCTGTGCCGAGCCATGACCCTGCTGGGCGGCGCCATAACCCGGCTGGGCGGCGCTGTGGCCCTGCTGCTGCGTCGGATAGCCGCCCGCCGCCTGCTGGTAGTCCTGACTGGCCGAGCCGGCAGCGTAGTCGCTGCCGCGACCTGAGTAGTCGCGGCCGTAACTGCGCGGATAAGCCGCGCCGTCGCCCCGGCCGGCGTAGCTGCTCCCGGCCTGGTTCGCCTCGTCACTACCGAGCTCGGCGTACGGGTCGGTGCCTCGCGTCGTGCGACGGGGAGGAGGGTCCTTGCCCTCGTACTCTCCCCGGCGCGAGTAGTCGCCGTACTGATCCTCTCCCGACATGAACCCCTGCCCGGTCAGGCCTCGATACCGAGGCGGCGAGCGGAACGAGCGCGCTGGCGCGCCGCGCGAAGCCGGCGCAATCTCTTCACGACCATGGGGTCATGTACCAGCGCCTCAGGCCGGTCGATGAGCGCGTTGAGCACCTGGTAGTAGCGGGTGGCCGAGAGGTCGAACCGCAGGCGGATCGCTTGCTCCTTCGCGCCGGCGAACTTCCACCACTGCCGCTCGAAGGCGAGAATCGCCTGGTCCCGATCGGACAGCTCGATGTCACTCGGCGCGGGCCTCATCCCTGGCGCCGGTGCACGCTCGGCGTTGGCCGCGTCCATCGGGCTCCCTCGTGCTCCCCTTGCTCAACCGCCCGTCGGCCCCGGATCGTCGCCATGCTACGAGCTGACACCCCAGGTGTCCTGCCGTCAGCACGGCGTGTCGACCCGGATCACGACGAGCATCGTGTCCGGCATCCAGCACCCGGTGTTCTGGACGTCGACCGACTCGCGGCCCCCGCGTGGCTTGTGACCCACGCTGCACGATCCGGCGCCCACTGCTGGGCACTGCTGGCTTGGTTGTCGGCTTCCGCCTCCGCCAAGCCACAGGAGGACACCCTACGAGCGCAGCCACAACCGCGCTACACGCTCGGCGAATGTCGCCCCCGTTGAACCACGCAGCGTAGCGGGCTAACTACCAGTCATCGCCGCCGTTTCGTTCGCGATGCCCCTGAACCGGCGAGCGCGCATTCGTGGATGATGACGTGAGCGCAGATCGCCGTGGCGCCAGTGGCTTCGGTGGGTTTCAGCGGATTCGGCCGGATGCGTCCAGGAGTAGGTTTGACAGCCACGATCTTGACCGGCGCGAAGGTGGTCACTCCCGACGGGATCCTGGCTGATGCATCGATCCGGATCGAAGGCGACCGCATCGCTGCGGTCGGCCTACACCCCGAGCCGGAGTCCGTAACCGACGCGGTCGGATCGGCCGTCGGTAAGCCCGCGGGACAGCCCCCGTCCGGCGAGATCCGTGTGGACCTCTCCGGCCGCCAGGTCGTGCCGGGCTATGTCGACCTCCATGTGCATGGGGGCGGCGGCGCCTCGTACAGCTCAGGGGACGCGGACGAGGCCCGCAGAGTGGCGCGGTTTCACCTCGCCCACGGGACGACGACGTCGCTGGCGAGCTTGGTCAGCGCCTCGATAGATGATCTTGTACGCCAGGTAACGGCGCTGGTTCCGCTGGTCCAGGACGGCACTGTTGCCGGCATCCACCTCGAGGGGCCGTACATCAGCCCGGCCAGGCACGGGGCGCACGACCCGGGCGTCCTGCGGGAGCCGAGCCTCGACGAGCTTGACCGGCTGCTCGATGCCAGCTACGGAACGATCCGGATGATAACGCTGGCACCCGAACTGCCTGGCGCGCTGCCGCTCATCGAGAAGGCCACGGCTCGTGGTGTCGTCGCGGCAATCGGCCATACGGACGCGACGTACGCGCAAACCAGGGACGGCATCGCGGCCGGCGCGCGGGTAGGCACCCAC
The DNA here is from genome assembly GCA_036001925.1 of Actinoplanes sp. GTDB lineage: Bacteria > Actinomycetota > Actinomycetes > Mycobacteriales > Micromonosporaceae > Actinoplanes. The sequence continues at coordinate 3,219 of DASYTU010000103.1, read as the reverse complement.
CTGTTCAATGCAATGCGCGGCATCCACCACCGCGAGCCGGGTCCGATCCCCGCGCTGATTGAGGCGCCAGAAGTCATCGTGGAATTGATCAACGACGGCGTCCACGTCCACGAGGCCGTAGCACGGCTTGTCGCGAACGGCGTCGGACTCGACCGCCTGGCGCTGGTCACCGACGCGATGGCCGCCACGGGCATCGGGGACGGCACTTACCGGCTGGGTTCGATGACGGTACGCGTCGAAAACGGGGTGGCCCGGCTGGCCGGCGGCGGGGCGATCGCCGGTTCCACCCTCACGATGGATGTCGCGCTCCGCCGCTCTGTGGAGTCTGTGGGAGTGCCGCTCGCGGCGGCGGCCCGGGCGGCCGCCGCCGCGCCGAGCCGCGCTCTCGGACTCGAGGCGCAAACCGGCGCGATTGCCCTCGGCCTGCGGGCAGATCTGCTGGCTCTTAACGCCGACCTCACTGTTGCCCGGGTCATGCGGGGGGGCCGATGGATGTCGTCATCTGAACCGGCGACCTAGCGCCGCGAGCGGGTAGACAGGGAGGGTGATCGGCTTTCTCAGCGACTTCGGTCATGCCGACCCTTATGTGGGCATCTGCCACGGGGTGATGGCAGGATTCGCCCCGGACGAGCGGGTTGTAGACATCTGCCACGAGGTGCCGCGGGGCGATGTCCGGACCGGAGCTGCGATGCTCGCGCAGGCGGTGCCCTACCTGTCTGACGGGGTGTACGTCGCCGTGGTCGATCCTGGTGTCGGCACTGGTCGGCGCGGCGTAGTGATCTCCGCCGGTCATTCCATATTCGTCGGCCCGGACAACGGGCTGCTCCTTTGGGCAGTGAACGTGCTCGGCGGGCCGGCCGAGGCGTACGAGATCACCAACCATCACCTGATGATCACCCCGGTCTCCTACACCTTCCACGGCAGAGACGTCTTCTCCCCCGTTGCCGCCCGGCTGGCGACCGGCACTCCGCCGACCGCGGTAGGTCCGCGGATCGCCCCTGAGGAGCTGGTCAGGCTCCCTGACCCGGTCGTGGAGGTGGATGCGGATGGGCTGCAGGCAGAGGTCATCGGCATTGACAGGTACGGCAACGTGCAGACTGCGGCAACGGCCACGCAGCTGCGGTCCGCGCTGCAGGTCCGCACAGCCGGCCAGCCGATTCTCGTCGGCACCGTCGAGGCGAGCTACGGCGAGACCTTCGGCAGCGTCGCGCTGGGCGAAGTGGTCGTGTTCGAGGACTCTGCGGGTTTGATCGCGATCGCCGTCAATGGCGGTGACGCCCGCGCGCTTCTGCGCGCGGAAGCGGGCTCATTGCTTCGGCTGCGCCCCGGCTGACAGCAGCTTGTCCCGGGTACTTGGTCGGGCCCACCCCCGGCCCGTTCGAGGATCGAAAGCGACGGGCAGGGCGACACCTGCAGCCCTACCCGTCGCTGTCCCGGGTTCGCCGTTGTCCTAGGTGAAGATGCTGACACCGCCGGGACCGACGAGCAGGCCGACGATGATGAGGATGATGCCGGTCAGGACTGAGCCTCGGACGAGGGTGATGATCCCCCATATGACGAGAACCACGGCTATGAGCCAAAGGATCGTTTCCATGGCCGGTTGATTCCCGCAGCGCAGAATCGAAACATCCGCCCGGTACCGCCTGGCCCCTTCGCCGACCCGCGGCGCCTGACCGGTGCCACCTGACCCGTGCCGTCTGGCCAGCGTTGACTGGCCCAGGCCGGCGAGGCGCTAACGATCGGCCACAAGTCGAAGAACGGACCAGGCGGCAAGCGTCGCGTCCTTCTGGTCGCGCTGCCATGGCGGGCCAACTCGCCGACCGAGGTCGGCGAGTTCGTCAGTTATTACCTGCGGCGTAAGTCCCACCGCGGCCGCCGCAGTCGACGGCAAGTTGGATGGCAAGAACTGGTAGACGCGTAGCCCGACAGCATCCGCGCCATCCTGCAACGCACCGCGATAGAGATCTCCTTCGGCCGCATGCATGAGCTGATGCGATGCCAGAATCTGGTCCAGCCCCTCTGGTACGGCTGGTTGCCACGCCACGACGCCAACGCCGAGAACGTCTCCAAGAACCCCGGTCACCTCTTCGAGCACTGCTATCGCGGCATCGCAGGCGTCGCTTCTTACCCTGCCGATCAGCTCCGCGGCCTCTTCGGCCGGCAATGCGGCAGCCGCATGAAAGACCTGACGCGGCAGTTTCTCGTCAAGCAGGACAGCCCGGCGGCGATCCACCACCTCGACGCGGCCGCCGTTGTCGGCAACGGCCACCATCGCGGCCCACCCGGTATGCGGCCGGAAGCCGAGCGCCACGGGCACGGCCGATCGTTGCGCAGCGACTCCCTCCGAGGGGGCGACCCGAGTGGGGCCCCCAGGCTCAGAGGGGCGACGGCCGCTGTCCACAGGGGAAACGGTAGGCCGGTCGCCGTGACTGGGCCAGCGAGTCAGCGCGGCTGAGGGCCCTTCCAGAAGGAGATCGCGCCTTCTCCTGCCTCGAGCCACCCGCTCGCCGCAGGGCACCGGGCGCCAAAAAACCCTGGCCAGCGAGCCGGCGAGCTCAGCGGCGGCGACCGGCGTACAGGGAACGGCGGGCGCGCCGCAGCTCGATCATTTCGCGCATCTGCCGCATCCGCGCCTCATCGGAGTCCGCCTTTGGCACGGTAGCCGGCTCGGTCTGTGCCGGCACGGTGGGCTGCTCGTCTATAGGCGCGGCCGGCGGTGCCGCCGCTTGTGCAGCGGGAACGGCCTGTATGACGCGAACCGGATCCAGCGTCGGCGCCGCCGCCCGCTCGGCCGCTGCGTAGACCGTCCCCTCGAGCACTTCGTCGCTGTAGATATCTTGCCTATGCATCTCGGAGGCACGGTGCCCGCCCGCCGCCGATGCGTACGACATGGGCTCGTGGCGCGGCCTTCGGATGACGCCGCTGCCAAGAATCGGCACCGCGTCAGGAGCGATGTCCGCCTGCCATGCCTCGTGGTGGATCGACTGCGCCGCAATGCCAAGCTCACGCAGGCGTGCCGTGGTCGCCGCGACCATCGCCGGCGGTCCGCAGACATAGGCATCGAAACCGGACCAAGGGCCGTACTGCCCGACGACGTCAGCGACCAGCCCTCGATGGCCGCGATAGCTGGGCTGGTCGGATACGGCAGGAACAACGGCCAGCCATGGGTAGCGCCGGTCGAGCTGGGTAAGCGCGGCCAGGTCGTACAGCTCCACCTCG
>DASYTU010000102.1:0-45671 GCA_036001925.1 Actinoplanes sp. | reverse complement strand
GGTTGCCCAGAGGCTGTTGGCGCTGGACCCGCCGTCGACGGCACTGCAGGCGACCTCGACGATCTGGACGTTCTTCTCCGAGCATCCGCGCGGCTGATCCGGCTCGACGGCGGCTTGGCTGGCGACAAGGGCCGACTTTCTATCGTACCCGCGTCGTAATGTCCTTACATGACCACCGCTGAAGATCCTCGCCGCGCCGAGGCCCGCCGCCTTCGTGCCGAGACCCGGATGCCCCTTGCCCAACTCCGCGACCACTTCGGCGTCAGCCGAGACACCATGGCCGACTGGCTATGGGGTCTGCCTACGCCCGAGTGGACGATCCGGCCCACTGCGAAGGATGACCTTCGCGCTCAGGCCATCGAGCTACGTAAAGACGGTGCCTCGGTCCCGGCGATCGCCGCGAAGCTCGGCGTGTCGAAGTCGACCGCCTACCTGTGGACCCGGCACCTACCGCTTGATCCGACTCCGGAGCATGCCGTCGAGCGCCGCTTAAAGCACATGGAGCACATGCGGGAAAGCCGTTGGGAGCCGCACCGCAAGGCCCGCGACGCAGAGCGGGCGGCGGTTGTCAAGGGCCAAGCCGAGTGGGTGGACACACTGTCCGATCGCGAGGTCCTGCTGATCGGAGCGACGAGCTACTGGTGCGAAGGCCAGAAAGCGAAGCCCTGGGAGCCGAATCGCTGCAGGCTGCAGTTCATCAACAGCGATCCAGCACTGATACGCATCTTCCTCCGCATGACTCGGCTCCTTGGAGTCGAGCAGTCGGCGCTGCAGTACCGGCTCAGCATTCACGAATCGGCCGACGTGGCGGAGGCGACGCGATGGTGGGCCGAGGAGGTCGGTGTGCCCGTTGAAGAATTTCAGCGGGCGACCCTCAAGACCCACAATCCGTCCACGATCAGGAACAATGTCGGCGATTCTTACCGGGGCTGCCTAGTCGTCAACGTCCTGAACTCACGCCGCTACTACTGGCGGATCGAGGGCATCGTCCGCGGCATCGCACTCGCGACTGCTACGGAAGGACGCGCTACGATGTGACCCGCGGAGATGACCCAAGCGTTATGTCCGCTTTGCCCTCCCGAGTCGTCTAAGGGCAGGACATCACACTTTGGCTGTGATTATAGGGGTTCGAATCCTCTCTCGGGAGCTTTGTGTCCGCGGTTGAGTTGGCGCCGCGTCGTTGAACGCCACTGCGAACAATGGAGTCCCGCGTGAGTCAGGCCCCCCGCCGTACCGTCGTCGTTCTTGCCGCCGGTGAGGGCAAGCGGATGAAGTCCGCGACGCCCAAGGTCCTGCATCCGCTGCTCGGCCGCACCCTACTCGGCCACGTCCTGGTTGCGGCGGAGGCCGCGCAGGCCGCGAGCACCATCGTGGTCGTTGGCCACAAAGCCGACCAGGTCACCGAGCACCTGGCCGAGATCGCGCCGGACGCCACGCCGGTGCTGCAGGCGCCGCAGAACGGCACGGGCCACGCCGTACGCATCGCGCTGGACGCCGCGTCCGCCGTGGCCGGCACCGTCGTGGTGCTGAACGGGGATGTCCCGCTGTTGCGGCCGGAGACCCTCGACGCGCTGGTAGCCGCGCACGAGCGCGCGATGACCGGCGCGACCGTGCTGGCCGCCGAGGTCGACGACCCGACGGGCCTGGGCCGGATCGTGCGGGACGCGGCCGGCAACCTCGAGCGGATCGTGGAGGAGCGGGACGCCTCGCCGGCGGAGCGCGCGCTGCGTGAGGTCAATGCCGGGATCTACGCGTTCGACGCCGGCCTGCTCCGCCAGGCGCTGGGCAAACTGTCGACGGACAACGACCAGGGCGAGGAGTACCTCACGGACGTGTTCGGCCTGCTGGCAGAGGTGGGGCATCCGGTGGGGGTGTTCGTCGCGCCGGACGCGGACGAGACCTTGGGGTGCAACGACCGGGCCGAGCTGGCGCGGCTGCGGGCCCTCCTGCGCGACCGGGTCAACGACGCGTGGATGCGGTCCGGGGTCTCGATCCTGGATCCGGCGACGACGTGGATCGATGTGACGGTGACGCTCGATCCCGACGCCGAGATCGACCAGAACTCGCAGCTGCTCGGGGCGACCAGCGTTGGGGCCGGCGCGATCGTCGGTCCGGACACGACCTTGATCGACACCACGGTGGGCGCGGGCGCGGTGGTGCTTCGGACGCATTCGATCGGGGCGGAGATCGGACCGGACGCGACGGTGGGTCCGTTCTCGTTCCTGCGGCCGGGGACCCGGCTGGGTCGCAAGGCGAAGGTGGGCGGCTTCGTCGAGACCAAGAACGCCGAGCTGGGCGAGGGCGCGAAGGTGCCCCATCTGTCGTACGTGGGGGACGCCGAGATCGGGGCGAAGGCCAACATCGGCGCGGGGACGATCTTCGCGAACTACGACGGGCTGACCAAGCATCACACGACAGTGGGCGAGGCGGCGTTCGTGGGTAGCGACACCGTGTTGATCGCGCCGGCGGAGGTCGGGCCGGGCGCGTACGTGGCGGCGGGCAGCGCGATCAGCGGGAAGGTGCCGGCGGGCGCGCTGGGCGTGACCCGGGCGCCGCAGCGCAACGTCGAGGGGTGGACGGCCCGCAAGCGCGCCGGCACGGTATCGCACGAGGCCGCCAAGCGTGCGCAAGCCAAGGAGGCGGCCGTCGAGCCAGAGAACGGCGACCAGGGGTGAGCCATCCCACCCCAGGAACTCGGCACGTGGCATGAGCTTGGCCGCGGGGGATACTGCAAGCGAATGACCCCTCGACCCACACGGGAGCAGACGAGCCGATGGGCAGCATCGTCGCGGAGAACCGCAAGAGTTTGATGCTTTTCTCCGGGCGGGGCTTCCCGGAGCTGGCTGAGGAGATCGGCCAGGTGCTCGGCGTCGCGCCGACGCCCTCGGACAACTACGAGTTCGCGAACGGGGAGATCTTCGTCCGGTACAAGGACTCGGTCCGCGGCTCGGACGCGTTCGTGGTCCAGTCGGTCACCGAGGGTGTGAATCGCTGGGTCATGGAGACCCTGATCATGATCGACGCGCTGAAGCGTGGGTCGGCGAAGCGGATCACCGTGGTGCTGCCGTTCTATCCGTACGCGCGGCAGGACAAGAAGCACCGCGGCCGGGAGCCGATCTCGGCGCGCCTGGTCGCGGACCTGCTGAAGACCGCGGGCGCGAACCGGATCCTGACCGTCGACCTGCACACCGCACAGATCCAGGGCTTCTTCGACGGTCCGGTGGACCACCTGTTCGCGATGGACATCCTCGCGGAGCACGTGCAGAAGAAGTTCGAGGGCCGGCCGATGACGGTGGTGGCTCCGGACTCGGGCCGGGTGCGGGTGGCGGAACGGTGGACGGATCGGCTGGGCGGCTGCCCGCTGGCGTTCATCCACAAGACGCGGGACCCGTTGCAGCCGAACCAGGTGGTGGCGAACCGGGTGGTCGGCGAGGTCGAGGACCGGGTGTGCCTGATCGTGGACGACATGATCGACACCGGCGGCACGATCGCCAAGGCGTCCGACATCCTGTTCGACGCGGGCGCGGCCGATGTGATCGTCGCCGCGACGCACGCGTTGCTGTCGGACCCGGCGACCGAGCGGCTGAAGAACAGCCGGATCAGCGAGTTGATCGTGACCAACACGTTGCCACTGTCGCCGGAGAAGCGGCTCGACAAGATCACCGTGTTGTCCATCGCGCCGTTGCTGGCCCGCGCGATCCGCGAGGTTTTCGACGACGGCTCGGTGACCACGCTGTTCGGTGGGCTGAGCTGACGGCGGTAGGTGCACGTTGCACCTAGCGGGTGATTTTTGGCAGAGAACGCGTGCGGAGAGGGCCCGCTGGGGTGGGCGTGAGCGCGGAAGGTAAGCTGGTGCGGTTGCCACGGCGAGGGTGCTCCGCGGTCTGCTGAGGTTCGCAGTCCGCTCGGAGGCACCGTGATCGACGCGGTGCTCCGGGCTTGTGCCCAGCGCGCCCCCTTCGCCCGGCACCGCCGACGCCCGCAGCCCCGCCGACATAACGCAGTCCGCCGACTTTGACGCAGCCCGATCGAAGAGTTTCAGGAGTTTCTCCCGTGTCCGAGGTAAAGATCAGCGCCGAGCTTCGCACCGAGTTCGGCAAGGGTGGTGCCCGCCGCACGCGCCGGGCCGGCAAGGTGCCAGCCGTGCTGTATGGCCACGGCGAGAAGCCGCAGCACATCGCGCTGCCGGCGCGTGAGTTCGCGGCCGCGATCCGGCACGGCGGCCTCAACCAGGTGTTCACGATCGACATCGTGGGCGGCTCGGGTACGACGCTGGCCCTGCCGAAGGCGATCCAGCGCGACCCGATCAAGGACACGTACGAGCACGTGGATCTGATCATCGTGCGCCGCGGCGAGAAGGTCCAGGTCGACGTGCCGGTGACGCTGACCGGCGAGGCGGCCCGTAACACGCTGGTCGTGACCGAGTCCACGACGCTCGCCGTGGTCGCCGAGGCGATGCACCTGCCGAGCGGTTTCGAGGTGTCGATCGACGCTCTGGAGGCGGGTTCGCAGGTCACCGCGGCCGACGTGCCGCTGCCGTCGGGTGTCGACCTGGCCGTCGACCCCGACTTCGTGCTCGCGGTCGTGACCGTGGCGCAGACCGCCGAGCAGCTCGAGGGCGAGACCGGCGAGGCCGCCGAGGAAGCCGCCGAGCCGACCGTGGCTGAGGCGCCCGAGGACGCTTCCTGACGCAACGCGGAAACAGTCGATCAGGGAAAGTGCCGCCGGGCACTTTCCCTGATTTGTGTGAGAGGCAGAGATGACCGACACCGCGCCCTGGCTGGTGGTCGGCCTGGGTAATCCGGGTAAGGAGTACGCGGGCAACCGGCACAACGTGGGGTTCCTGGTGGCCGACCTGCTGGCGTCTCGGCTGGGCGCGAAGTTCGGCCGGCACAAGCGGGCGCACGCCGAGGTGGCGGAGGGTCGGCTCGGTTTCGGCGGCCCGAAGCTGATCCTGGCCAAGCCGCTGACCTACATGAACCTGTCGGGTGCGCCGGTGGCGGCGCTGGCTCAGTTCTTCAAGGTGCCCGTCGACAACATCCTGGCCGTGCACGACGAGCTTGATCTTCCGTACGGGCAGGTCCGCGCGAAGCGCGGCGGCGGCGAGGGTGGTCACAACGGGCTGCGTTCGATGTCGAAGTCGCTGGGCACTAAGGAGTACGCGCGGGTCCGGTTCGGCATCGGGCGCCCGCCGGGCCGGCAGGATCCGGCCGACTATGTGCTGTCCGACTTCAGCAGCTCGGAGCGCAAGGAGCTGGAGTTTCTCGTGGACCGAGCGGCGGATGTCGCCGAGGCCGTCGTGCTCGAGGGCGTGGAGTGGGCCCAGAACAAGTACCACGGCGGCTGATCGGCGACGAGCTGTCGTTGGTCGGGATCCCCGGCGCGGCCGACTTGCCCGTGTATGGCACCTTCGACGACGTGCCCAGCGCCGTGGACGGCGCCGGGCGCCGGTCAAGCCTGGCATGACGGGCCTATGGCAAGTTTCCGGACGTTCGGACTTGTCATGGAGGATGCGGTCAGGCGCGACCCGCGCTATGTGGAGAACTGGTCCGTCAATTTGGACCTGGTGATCCTCCTGTGGACCATGACCGCGGTGATGCGGTCATCGCGATCGTATTGACGGGGCTGCACCGACATGAGGAGCGAGAGAATGAGCGAGCGGACGCAGTCCCGTATCGCGGCCCAGCGTGAGCCGCTCGGCGAGGGCGGCACGCCGCCGGTCATCGACGCGGCGTTCGCGCGCTGGCTCGCGGACCGCGCCGGGCAGCTGCTGCTCCAGGTGCGTGCGGACATGGGGTACGGGGACGGCGCCGCGCTCAAGGCGGCCGGTGACAAGGCCGCCCACGACCTGATCCGCACGGAGCTGGCCCGCTGGCGGCCGGCCGACGGGGTGCTGTCCGAGGAGGACGACCACGCTCGCACCGCCTGGCAGGACGGCGAGCGCAGCCCGGTACGACCTGAGCGGCTCGACGCGTCCCGGGTGTGGATCGTCGACCCGCTGGACGGCACCCGGGAGTTCTCCGAGCAGGGCCGCACCGACTGGGCTGTGCACGTGGCGCTGTGGACCGCGGACAGCTCCAGCCCGAGCTGCCTGTCCGCGGGCGCGGTGGCGATGCCGGCGCAACACCGGACCATCGCGACCGACCACCCACCGGCGTACCCGCCGCTGCCGCTGTCCGCGGCCACCGGCGGCCCGATCCGCATCGCGGCGAGCCGGACCCGTCCGCCCGCGTTCGTCACGGCGCTCGCCGAGGACATCGGCGCCGAACTCATACCGATGGGCTCGGCCGGCGTGAAGATCGCGGCAGTGATCAGCGGAGATGCGGACGCGTACGTACACGCTGGCGGCCAGTACGAGTGGGACTCCGCCGCACCGGTCGCTGTGGCCACTGCCACGGGTCTACACGCTTCCCGAATCGATGGATCTGCGTTGAAATACAACCAGGCCGATCCGAAGTTGCCGGATCTGGTGGTGTGCCGCAAGGATCTTGCTCCCCGGTTGCTCGCAGCGTTGCAGCGTCACGTCCCGTAGCCTGTTTCACGCACAGGTCGGCCGACATCGAAAGGTCTGGAAACAGCTCCCATGAGCCAGACGAAGCCCTACCGGGTCTCGCATCTCGATGCTCTCGAAGCCGAGAGCATCTTCGTGATGCGCGAGGTCATGGCCGAGTTCGAGCGGCCCGTGCTGCTCTTCTCCGGCGGCAAGGACTCGATCGTGATGCTGCGGCTGGCCGAGAAGGCGTTCGCCCCGGCCCGCATCCCGTTCGCGGTGATGCACATCGACACCGGCCACAACTTTCCCGAGGTGCTCGAGTACCGCGACACCCGGGTCGCGACGCTGGGCCTCAACCTGGTGGTGGCGAGCGTGCAGGAGGCCATCGACACGGGCCTGGTCCGTGAGCTGCCCGACGGCACCCGCAACCGGATCCAGACGCCGGTGCTACTGGCCGCCGTGGAGAAGTACCGCTTCGACGCGCTGTTCGGCGGCGCCCGCCGTGACGAGGAGAAGGCCCGGGCCAAGGAGCGGATGTTCAGCTTCCGCGACGAGTTCGGCCAGTGGGACCCGAAGAACCAGCGCCCCGAGCTGTGGGCCCTGTACAACGGCCGGCACCACCCGGGCGAGTCGATCCGTGTCTTCCCGCTGTCGAACTGGACCGAGCTGGACGTGTGGCACTACATCGCGAAGGAGCGGATCCCGCTGCCGAGCATCTACTACGCCCACGAGCGGGAGATGATCGAGCGCGACGGGATGTTCTACGCGGTCAACGAGTTCTTCCAGCCCAAGGAGGGCGAGACGCCGAGCGTCATGCGGGTGCGCTACCGGACCGTTGGCGACGCGTCGCAGACCGCCGCGGTGCGGTCCGACGCCGACACGGTGGAGAAGGTCATCGAGGAGGTCGCGGCTACCCGGATCACCGAGCGCGGCGCGACCCGGGGCGACGACAAGGTCAGCGAGGCCGCGATGGAAGACCGCAAGCGGGAAGGCTACTTCTAGAGATGACCCAGGCAGTCCTCGAGGCGGACACCGTCTCCTCCCGCGGCATGGACCTGTTGCGGTTCGCCACCGCCGGCAGCGTCGACGACGGCAAGTCGACCCTGATCGGCCGGCTGCTGTACGACACGAAGTCGCTGTTCGAAGACCAGCTCGAGTCGGTGGAGGCGGTCAGCGCCGCCCGCGGCGACGAATACACGAACCTCGCGCTGCTCACCGACGGCCTGCGCGCCGAGCGGGAGCAGGGCATCACGATCGACGTGGCGTACCGGTACTTCGCGACGCCCCGGCGCAAGTTCATCATCGCGGACACGCCGGGGCACATCCAGTACACCCGGAACATGGTGACCGGGGCGTCCACGGCCGATCTGGCGCTGATCCTGGTAGACGCCCGTAAGGGCCTGGTCGAGCAGTCCCGCCGGCACGCGTTCCTGACCTCGCTGCTGCGCGTACCGCACCTGGTGCTGTGCGTCAACAAGATGGACCTGGTCGACTGGGACCAGCAGGTGTACGAGAGGATCGCCGACGAGTTCACGTCGTTCGCGGCGAAGCTGGACGCGCCCGACCTGACCGTCATCCCGATCTCGGCGCTCAACGGCGACAACATCGCGTCGCGCTCGGATAACAGCCCCTGGTACGAAGGTCCATCGCTGCTGCACCACCTGGAGCATGTGCACATCGCCTCCGACCGCAACCTGGTCGACGTGCGCTTCCCGGTGCAGTACGTGATCCGCCCGCAATCCACGACGGTCACCGACTACCGCGGCTACGCCGGTCAGGTGGCGTCCGGCGTGCTCAAGCCGGGCGACGAGGTGATGGTCCTGCCGTCCGGGCTGACCAGCACGATCGCCGGCATCGACACCGCCGACGGCCCGGTCGACGAGGCATTCCCGCCGATGTCGGTGACGGTCCGGCTGACCGACGAGATCGACATCTCGCGCGGCGACATGCTGTGCCGCCCCCACAACGCGCCGACGGTGGCCCAGGACATCGAGGCGATGATCTGCTGGATGGACGAGACGGCCCCGCTGCGCGTCGGCACCAAGTACGCGATCAAGCACACCACCCGGTCCGCGCGCACGGTGGTCCGTGGGCTGCAGTACCGGCTGGACGTCAACACGCTGCACCGCGACGAGTCCGCGATGGAGTTGGGCCTCAACGAGATCGGCCGGGTACGGCTGCGTACGACCGTGCCGCTGCTCGCGGACGAGTACCGCCGCAACCGCACGACCGGCGGCTTCATCCTGATTGACGAGTCGACGAACCGCACGGTCGGCGCTGGCATGATCATCGAGGCGGCCTGACGGCTCCAGCGACGGCCCGCCAGGTGATCACCTGTCGTTGTCGTCGTCGTTGTGCTCGGTCAGATCGTCGATCGCCTCGGTGATCGCACCGGTGATATCGCCCGCCGGTACGGCGATGCTCTCGCCCTCGACCTCCTCGATCGACTCCCGCGTCGGCTTAGGCTGCGGGGCCGTGGCACCACCGGCGAACCCGAACTCGTTCGGCTGGTCGGACTCGGACTCGACAGTCATCACTCGCCTCCGGGTGTGGTCCTGACCCCCGCTTACCCCCGCCGGGTTGGGCCCACACCGTGCCAGGTCTGCTCAGAGACGTGTGGCGCCCCCGCTCGGGACCGCCACGAACGGGGTGGGCGGCGTGAAGCCGTGCTTCGCGTACGCGGCGGCGACCGCGTCCGTCGTCGTCTCGGCACGGTCGGCGTCGATCAGGGCGAGGACGCAGCCGCCGAAGCCGCCGCCGGTCATCCGGGCGCCGTACGCGCCGGCCATCAGCGCCGCCTCGACCGCCACGTCGACCTGCGCCACGGTGATCTCGAAGTCGTCGCGCATCGAGGCGTGCGACGCGGTCAGCAGTGGCCCGATCTCGCGGATCCGCCCCGAGCGCAGCAGCGCCACCGTGTCCAGGACGCGCTGGTCCTCGGTGACCACGTGCTGGACCCGGCGGCGCATCACCTCGTCGTCGAGCTGCTTGAGCGTCGCCTCCAAGCCGTCCGCGGGAACGTCGCGCAGCGCCCGTACGCCGAGAATCCGGGCCGCGTCCTCGCACGACGTGCGGCGGGCGCCGTACTCGCCGTCGGTGTGCTGGTGCGGGGCGTTGCTGTTCAGCACCAGCACGGCGAGACCCTCGGCGGCCACGTCGAACGGGATGTGCTCGACCTCGAGCGAGCGGCAGTCGAGGAACAACGCGTGGCCTGCCCGGCAGCGGATCGAAGCGGACTGGTCCATGATCCCGGTGGGCGCGCCGACATAGGCGTTCTCGCTGCGCTGCACGAGCCTCGGCCGGTCCTCGATGGGCAGATCCAGGTCGCCGAGGTCGGCGAGCGCGGTGAGTACCGCACACTCCAGCGCGTGCGACGACGACAGCCCGGCGCCGACCGGCACGTCCGAGGCGATCGCGATCCGGGCCGGGGGTACGTCGAATCCGGCGTCGCGCAGGGCCCAGACGACGCCGGCCACGTACGCGGCCCAGCCTTGGACGACTCCGGGATCGGTGACCTCCGCGTCGCCGAGCGTGACCGACTCGTGGGCGAAGTCGGAGCACACCGTCCATCCGGAGCCGGCCCGCGACGCGGCCGCGACGACCCGTTCCGGCAGTGCGAACGGCAGGACGAAGCCGTCGTTGTAGTCGGTGTGCTCGCCGATCAGGTTGACCCGCCCGGGCGCGGCCCACAGCCCTTCGGGCCGGCCGCCGTATTCGGCGGCGAAGGCGGCGGTCGCCCGGGCGGCCACGTCGTTGTCCGTCGTCATGTCGTGATCAGATCATGCGACGTGGGTGCGATAGAACGCCCACGCATCGCCGATCATGTCGGACAGCGTGTCCTTCTCCGGCACCCAGCCCAGCTCGGCCCGCGCCAGCTGCGACGACGCGACCAGGGCGGCCGGGTCGCCCTCGCGTCGCGGTGCGATCTCCACGGGCAGCTCGGCGCCGGTGACCTCGCGGACGACCTCGACGACCTGCCTGTTGGAGAAACCGTTGCCGTTGCCGAGGTTGTAGATACGGTGCTCGCCGGCGGCCGCGGCGCCCAGCGCCAGCAGGTGTGCCCGGGCCAGGTCCTCGACGTGGATGTAGTCACGCACGCACGTGCCGTCCGGGGTCGGGTAGTCGTCGCCGAAGAGCTGCAGCTTGTCCCGCTTACCGGCGGCGACCTGCAGCGCGATCGGGATGAGGTGGGTCTCCGGGTCGTGCCGCTCGCCGATCGCCGTGCCGTCCGGCCGGATGTACGCGCCGGCCACGTTGAAGTAGCGCAGCGAGACCGCGGCCAGCCCGTACGCGTGCGCCGCCGAGGTCAGCGCGTAGTCGAAGGCGAGCTTGGTTGCGCCGTACGTGTTGGTGGGTGCCTTGACCGCCGACTCCGGGATCGGCAGCTCGGCCGGGTTGCCGTAGACGGCCGCGGTGGAGGAGAAGACGAAGCGCGGCACGCCGGCGGCGCGGACGGCGTCGAGCAGTGCGAGCGAGCCCACCACGTTGGTTTCCCAGTAGATCTCCGGCTTCACCATCGACTCGCCGGCCGCGATGAGTCCGGCGAAGTGCAGCACAGCGTCGAAGCCGGAGTCCGGAGTCAGCACGCTGGTGGCGTCGTGGATGTCGGCCCGTGCGAAGGTGGCGTCCGGTGCGACGGCGTCTTGGAAACCTGTGCTCAGGTTGTCCAGCACGACGACCTCGTGCCCGGCGTCCAGCAGCAGCCGGCTGGTGACGCTGCCGATGTAGCCGGCGCCTCCGGTGACGAGCAGTTTCACGATGTGGCCCCTTCGATCGGTCCGATTCCAGCGTAGGCATCCGGATGGCCTGCCGTTAGGTTCCACCACTAACGCTCATAAGTCAACACGTTCAAACATCAGATGATCCAGGTACGGGGGTTAACAAAGACTGTGCCGAGACTGACACAATGGCGCTCATGTCCGACCGCGCCGCCCGCCCCCGCGTGCTTTCCGGCATCCAGCCGACCGCCGATTCGTTCCACCTCGGCAACTATCTTGGGGCTATACGCAACTGGGTCGCCCTGCAAGACACCCATGACGCGTTCTACTGCGTGGTCGATATGCACGCGATCACGATGGGGCACGACCCGGTGGCGCTGCGCCAGCGTACGAAGCTGTCGGTCGCCCAGCTACTGGCTCTGGGCCTCGACCCGGAGCGCTGCACCCTGTTCGTGCAGTCGCACGTGCCCGAGCATGCTCAGCTGTCCTGGGTGCTCAGCTGCATCACCGGCTTCGGCGAGGCGGGCCGCATGGTCCAGTTCAAGGACAAGTCGGCGAAGTCGGGCCAGGACTCGACCACCGTGGGCCTCTTCACGTACCCGATCCTGCAGGCCGCGGACATCCTGCTCTACCAGGCCGACCAGGTGCCGGTCGGCGAGGACCAGCGCCAGCATCTCGAGCTGACCCGCGACCTGGCCCAGCGGTTCAACACCCGGTTCGGCAAGACGTTCACCGTGCCGTCCCCGTACATCGTGCGAGACACCGCGAAGATCACCGATCTGCAGGATCCGATCGCGAAGATGAGCAAGTCGGCATCCTCGCCCAATGGCATCATCGAGCTGCTCGAGGAGCCGTCCCGCTCGGCCAAGAAGATCAAGTCGGCGGTCACCGACACCGGCCGGGAGATCCTCTACGACGAGGAGAACAAGCCCGGCATCAGCAACCTGCTCACGATCTACGCGGCGCTCACCGGCCGCACCATCGACGAGCTGCTCGAGCGGTACGACGGCCGCGGCTACGGCGACCTCAAGAAGGACCTGGCCGAGATCGTGGTCGACTTCGTCAAGCCGATCCAGGAGCGCACCCGCGCGTACCTGGAAGACCCGGGCTACCTCGACAAGGTGCTGGCTGTCGGCGCCGACAAGGCCCGCGCGGTCTCGGCGGTCACGCTCGCCCAGGCGTACCAGAACGTGGGGTTCCTGGCCCCGGCCCGCGGAGTCTGACCCAAGTGGGGGAGGGCACGACTCGTATCGGGGTGGCGATCGACATACCAGAGCCGTGGGGTAGCGAGCTAACCCGCCGGCGCGCGGCGGCGGGTGACCCGCAGGCGGCGTACACGCCAGCGCACGTCACGCTGCTGGGCCCGACCGAGGTCGCCACGGATCTGCTTCCGGCGGTCGAGAAGCACCTCGAGGCGGTGGCGTCGGCACAGGAGCCGTTCGAGATCCACCTGCGCGGCACCGGGACGTTCCGGCCGGTCACCGAGGTGGTGTTCGTGACGCTGGCCAGGGGCATCAGCGAGTGCGAGCTGCTCGCCGGCGCGATCGCCACGGCCGAGGGCGTGCGGCGCGACTCCCGGTTCCCGTACCACCCGCACGTGACCGTCGCCCACGACGTACCGTCCGGCGCGCTCGACGCTGTCTTCGACGATCTCGCCGGCTTCTCGGCGCGCTTCGAGGTGGTGTCGTTCACGCTGTTCTCGCACGGCGGCGAGGGCCCGTGGCGGCCCCGTCGCGACTTCCCGCTCGGCGCCTGACATGTCGGGTTACGGTCGGCCGGTGAATCCGATCGATCGGGCATACGATGCAGCCGCGTCGCGGATCATGGCGTGGCGGTACCGCTCGCGCTACTTCGATCACCTGTGCCGGGCACTGCTGCGCTACGACGAGGTTCAAGGCGGCCGGCTCGCTGCGGCGATCGCCTACTACGGGTTCTTCGCGATCTTCGCGCTGCTGCTCATCGGCTACTCGCTGTTCGGCCTCGTGCTGAAGAACAACGTCGAGCTGCTGGGCATCGTCAGTGACTTCCTCGAGCGAAACCTGCCGTTCCTGGACCTGCAGCAGATCCTGAACAGCGGCAATACCGTCGGGATCGTCGGCATCGTCGGCCTGACGTTCACCGGTATCGGCTGGGTCGAGGCGATCCGCTCGTCACAGCGGCTGATCTGGCGGCTCAACGAGCAGCCCGGCTACTTCGGCGTACGCCAGGCGGTCGACCTCATCGTCCTGATCGGCATACTGCTGCTGCTCGCCGCGTCGCAGCTCGCGGTGTACGGCCTGGAGAAGCTGTTGGACTATCTGGCCAACGGGCAGATGGGATTCCTGCTCTCGGCGGCCAGCGTGATCCTCTCGATCGCCATCAACATGGTGCTCGCGGCGGCGCTGCTGGCCGCCGTGCCGCGGCTGCGGATGACCGTGCGCCGGTTGCTGCCGCCCGTGCTGCAGGTCGGCATCGGCATCACGCTGCTCAACACGGTCGGCAAGTCGTTCGTCGGGCTGATCCAGCGCAACCCCGCGTACGGGCTGGTCGCGAGCGCCGTCGGCGTCCTGGTCTACCTCTACGTCTTCAATCAACTGCTGCTGCTCGGCGCGGCCTGGGCGGCGACCAGCCCGCACGGGCGCGTCGTCGACCTCTCGGCAGACGACAAAACTGCCCCGGTAGGGCAAAACACCTGGATCCGGGACGACCGCCCGCAATGATGAGCTCGTGGGCACACTTGTGACGCTGGACCTGCCGGCCGACTCGCCGGTCGCGGACCTGCCGTGGGTCATCACCATCGGTCCGTTGGGCGACGAGGAGGACTGGGAGCCGGTGGTCTGCGGGCCGTACGAGCGGGCCCATGCGCTCGCGCTCGCCCAGGCCGTGGTGGCGGACGAGGAGCTGATGGCGGTCGTCGAGCCGCTGCTGCCGCTGCTGGACGCGGAGGCGATCCGCGAGGAGGTCGAGCTGGCCCGCGCGGCGGCCGAGCCCTATGCCGAACCGGACGGCGGTGCCGAGCAGTACGCCGAGCAGTGGGAGACCCGTCACGTGCGGCCGGGCCGCGCCCCCACGGAGGCCGAGGTGCGCGCCGGCTTCGCCCGCATAGCCGCGCGCCTCCCCACGTAACACCCTTCCCCGCCGATCGGGGCAACGCTATGCGAGGAGGGTGTGGATGCCTCGCAGGTACGTGTCCCTGTCCGGGATCCCGGTCAGCAGCCGCTGCAGCGCGTACCCGGGCATCAGGCCGAACAGCGCCGCCCCGACGGCGTCCACGTCCGCGTCGGGCGCCAGCTCGCCGCGGCGCACGGCATTGCGGGCGAACGCCGTGAACGCGGACCGCATCCCGCTGTACCGCGCGCGCACGATCTCGCCGATCGCCGGGTCGAGCGTCGCTTCGGCCCATACCTGCAGCGCGAGCGGGAAGTTGCCGTCCGGCCCGAGCTGCTCGTCGACGGCGTCCAGCACGAGGCTCATCGTGTCGGCCAGTGGAAGGTCGCGCTCGGCGATCTCACCCAGATGCGCGATCAGGCCGCCCGCGATGTTCTCCGCAATCGCGTTGATGATCTCCGTCTTCGACTTGAAGTAGCGATACACGGCTCCCACCGACAGGTCCGCCTCGCGGATCAGGTCCTGCATCGAGGTGTTGTGCAGGCCGTTGCGCAGGAAACAGGCGCGGGCGGCATCGAGGATCTGTTCCCGGCGGGCGGTGAGGTGGTCTGCGGAGACTCGTGGCACGGAGCACATCCTGAAACGAACGCTCGTTCTTGACACGACCGACGCTACCGCCGCAAGCTGAGAAGCAACAGAGAACGAGCGTTCGTTTTAGGAGATCATCATGCGACGTCCCACTCCGCTCGCGCTCGGCGTCCTGATCGCCGTCGCCGTCGTCGCACTACAGGTGCTGCTGGTCCCGCTGTTCACGGGTCCGGCCGCGCACATCGCTCCCCGTGACCTGCCGATCGCCGTGGCCGGGCCACCTCCCGCCGCCACCGGCCTCGCCCACCAGCTAGCGGCCGAGCAACCGGGCGCCTTCGACGTCACGGTGGTCGCGGACGCCGCGGCCGCCGACACTGCCATCAAGGACCGGCAGGTGTACGGCGCCATCGTGCTCGGGCCGGCCGGACCGTCCCTGCACGTCGCCTCCGCGGCCGGTCCCACCGTGTCAAGCCTGCTCACCCAGGCGGCCACGCAGCTCGGCGGCGGCCAGCCCGTACCGGTGCGGGACGTCGTCCCCACCGATCCCGACGACCCGCGCGGTGCCGGCTTCAGCGCGGGCTTCCTCCCGTTGGCGGTGACCAGCCTGCTCGCGGGCGTGCTGATCTTCCTGGTGGTACGGCGTCGTGCGGCCCGGCTCGCCGCGCTGGGCGCCTACGCGGTGCTGGCCGGCCTGGCCGGCGCGGCCGTGCTGCACTACTGGCTCGGCACCCTGCCCGGTAACTACATCGCTGTTGCCGGTGTGGTGGGCCTGTTCGCGCTCGCCGTCGCGGGTACGGTCGCCGGCCTCGGCGCGCTGCTCGGTAGGCCCGGACTGGCCCTCGGCGCGCTCCTCGTCTTCCTGGTCGGCAACGCGCTGTCCGGGGTCAGTTCCGCCGCCGAGCTGCTGCCCCAGCCGTGGGGTGCGTTCGGTCAACTGCTGCCCATCGGGGCCGGCGGGACACTGCTGCGCTCGGTCGCCTACTTCGACGGCCGCGGCGGGGCGGCCGCGGTAACGGTGCTGGCAGCGTACGCGATCGGGGGTCTGATCCTGGTCGCGGCCGGAAGGCGCGGTCTGAGCCCGCGCCCGGCGGACGCCGCGGTGGTCCCCGCGCCGGCCGACCCGACGCGGGAAGCCGTTCACGCCGGGTGAGACGCATACTGGCCGCGTGGTGATCTCGCGGCGGGTGTCGGTGTTCCTGATGGCGGTCGGCGTCTGGACGTGGCTCATCTGGCCGCGTTTCGGGCTGGCGATCTGGAAGGACGACCGATCGTTCTCGAACGGAGCGCCGACGTCGTTCCTGTGGGTGCACGCCGTGCTGATCGTCGCTTCGCTGGCGATCGGCACGGCCGTCGGCGTGCTCGGCGTCCGGGCCTGGCGGGCCGCCGGCCGGTCCGAGCGGGCCGCCGGCCGATCTGAGAGGGCCGCCGGCCGATCCGAGCGGGCCGCCGGCCGGTCCGACAGGGCTACCGGCTGATCCGAAAGATTGGCGGCTGCGCGCCGAGAGGCGCCGAAAGAGTCACGGCAAGTTGCGGCCGCGGCCGGTCTTTTCACGCTCCGATCCGGCCGCGGTTGCGGCCAGGTAACGGTGCGCCAACAGTCCGGGCTGAATTCCTGACGCGACCGTGGCCTGCGCGTACGCTCCCGCCTGAGACGCACCGCGAGGTGTCGGTGTGTAGTGGAAGGAGGGCGTCTTGCGCCCAGTACGTGGGAAGCGGATGGTTGCGGTTCTCGCGGCGGGTGGGCTGACGCTCGCCGCCGCGGCCTGTGGCAGCGCCCCGGCTGAGTCCCCGAGCGGAGGCGGTGCGAGCATCGCGGCGGCATACAAGGCCTGCATGGTCACCGACACCGGCGGCATCGACGACCGGTCCTTCAACGCCTCGGCGTGGTCCGGCATCCAGGCGGCCAAGGAGGAGGCGAGCAACGTCGACCCGAAGTATGTGGCATCCACGGCCGAGGCCGACTACGAGCCCAACCTGCGCCAGTTCACCACGCAGAAGTGCAACTTCATCCTCGCCGTCGGCGGCCTGATGGCCGACGCGACCAAGAAGGTCGCGGCGGAGAACACCAGCTCGCAGTTCGGCATCGTGGACAGCAAGATCGCCGGCGCCACCAACGTCTACCCGATGCAGTTCGCCACGGACGAGGCGGCGTTCCTTGCCGGTTACCTGGCCGCGGGCTACTCGAAGTCGGGCAAGGTGGCCACGTTCGGCGGCCTCAAGATCCCGCCGGTCACCGTGTTCATGGACGGTTTCGTCGACGGCGTCGCCTACTACAACAAGCAGAAGAGCAAGAGCGTGACCGTGCTGGGCTGGGACAAGGCCAAGCAGAACGGCACGTTCGCGGAGAGCTTCACCGACCAGAACAAGGGCAAGTCGATCACCAACACGTTCGTCGCCCAGGGCGCGGACATCATCCTGCCGGTCGCCGGCGGCACGGGGCTCGGCAGCGGCGACGTCGCCAAGGCGTCCGGCGGCAAGGTCTCGGTCATCTGGGTGGACCAGGACGGCTGCAAGAGCGCCGCACAGTACTGCAACGTCTTCCTGACCACCGTCGTCAAGAACATCACCGACGCGGTGAAGCAGGCCGTGGTCACCGGCGCCAAGGGCCAGCCACTGGCGCCCGACCCCGGCTACCTGGGCACGCTGAAGAACAACGGCGTCTCGCTGGCCCCGTACAACCAGTTCGAGAGCAAGATCGATGCGGGCCTCAAGTCCGAGGTCGACAAGTTGAAGCAGGACATCATCTCCGGCACCGTCAAGGTCGAGTCGGCCAACGCGCCGAAGTGACCCTGCGCTGAGGTAGAACGCCAGCCGCCGCGCGGTCGCGAGATTTCTTTTCTCGCGGCCGGGCGGCGGCTCTGCTCCGCTTGTTTTGTTAGGTTCCTCGCGTTGAGCATCGTCCTCGTCGGCAGGAGATTCCGCTGAGACTCGAACTGCGCGGCATCACCAAGCGCTTCGGCGACCTGGTGGCCAACGACCACATCGACATCACCGTCGAGCCCGGTGAGGTGCATGCGCTGCTCGGCGAGAACGGCGCGGGCAAGTCGACGCTGATGAACCAGCTCTACGGCCTGCTGCACCCGGACGAGGGCACGATCGTCGTCGACGGCGAGGCACGCACGTTCCGTAGCCCCCGCGATGCCATCGCGGCCGGTATCGGGATGGTCCACCAGCATTTCATGCTGGTGCCGGTGTTCACGGTTGCGGAGAACATCGCCCTCGGCGCCGAGAAGACCCGCGGTGGCCTGCTGGGCATGCTCGACCGGCGCCGCTCACGGCGCGAGGTCATCGAGGTGTCGAAACGGTACGGCCTTCCAGTCGACCCGGACGAGCTGGTGGAGAACCTGCCCGTCGGCGCGCAGCAGCGGGTCGAGATCGTCAAGGCCCTCACCCGGGACGTCGACCTGCTGATCCTCGACGAGCCGACCGCGGTGCTCACCCCGCAGGAGACCGAGGACCTGCTCGCGGTCATGCGCGGGCTCACCGACAGCGGGAAGTCGATCGTCTTCATCACCCACAAGCTCAAAGAGGTCAAGGCGGTCGCCGACCGGATTACCGTGATCCGGCGCGGGCGCACGGTCGGCACGGCGACCCCGGACACGCCCGAGGACGAGCTGGCCGCACTCATGGTCGGCCGCGAGGTCAGCCTCGAGGTCGAGAAAGCTCCCGCGGAACCGGGCCGCCCCGTACTCAAGATCGCCGGGCTGATCGTGGACGACGACCGCGGCGTACGCGCCGTTGACGGCGTCGACCTGGTGGTCCGCGCCGGCGAGGTGCTCGGCATCGCGGGGGTGCAGGGCAACGGGCAGACCGAGCTGGTCGAGGCCGTGATGGGCCTGCGGGCGCCACAGGCCGGGTCGATCATGCTCGACCACGAGAGCCTGATCGGGATGAGCACCAAGCAGATCCTGCGCTCGCGGGTCGGCTACATCCCCGAGGACCGTAGCCACGACGGCGTGATCCGCGAGTTCACGGTGGCCGAGAACCTGGTGCTCGACATGTACGACCGGCCGCCGTACGGCAACGCGTTCCGGCTCGACCCGGCCGCGATCGCCGCCTCGGCGCGCGAGCGGGTCAGCCACTTCGACATCCGGACCTCCTCGCCGGAGGCTCCGGTCAGCACGCTGTCCGGGGGCAACCAGCAGAAGGTCGTGGTGGCACGGGAGATGTCCCGGCCGCTGCGGCTGTTCATCGCGTCGCAGCCGACCCGAGGGGTGGACGTCGGGTCGATCGAGTTCATCCACGAGCGGATCGTGCACGAGCGGGACGTCGGTACGGCCGTGCTCGTCGTGTCGAGCGAACTGGACGAGGTCGTGGGTCTGGCGGACCGGATCGCGGTCATGTATCGCGGGCGGATCCTGGCGATCGTCTCGCCGGACACGCCGCGCGAGGAGATCGGCCTGCTGATGGCCGGCATCACATCCCCGACCGCCGGTGACGCCGCGCCGGCCGAACCCGATGGCGCCGAGCCGCATGCGGCCGTGCCGGATCCGGATAAGGGGGAGAAATGACCACCGACGGACCGGTCGGCGCACCGGAAAGGCCGGAGAAGGCGGTCGCGCCCGCCGACACCGCCGCTCCGGCGGGAAGACACCGGCCCGAGGAACGCGAATCGTTCCTGCGGGTGTTCCTGCACAACATCTGGTCCGCCAACACCGTCACGGTCACGGTCCTGTCGATCGTACTCGCGTTGATCATCGGCGCGATCCTGATCATCGTGTCGGACGCCGACGTCCTCGCGACGTACAGCTACTTCACGGCGCGACCCAGCGACGCGCTCAACGCCAGCTGGACGGTGGTCAGCTCGGCGTACGCGGACCTGTTCAAGGGCGCGATCTTCGACCCGGCCGCGGTGTCGGCCTGGATCAACGGCACCGGCAGCTGGCAGGCCGTGTTCACGCCGCTCTCCGAGACGCTCACGTACGCGGCGCCGTTGGTCTTCACCGGACTGGCCGTGGCGATCGCGTTCCGGGGCGGCCTGTTCAACATCGGTGGCCAGGGCCAGGCGGTCATCGGCTGTATCTGCGCCGCGGTGGCCGGCTTCCTGCTGCCGCTGCCGATCGTGCTGAACCTCATCGTGGCGCTGATCGCGGGCCTGCTCGGCGGCGCGCTCTGGGGTTTCATCCCGGGCATCCTCAAGGCCCGTACCGGCGCCCACGAGGTCATCACCACGATCATGCTGAACTACGTCGCCGCGCTGTTCCTGACGTGGCTGATCCTGCAGGAGGGCGTCCACGACCCGAACCGCTCCGACGCGATCAGCAAGGTCGTCCCCGAGTCCGCGCAACTGCCCTCGTTCGGCGGGGCGCTGCGGGTCAACCTGGGCATCGTGCTCGCCGTGGTGGTCACCGCTGGGGTCGCCTGGCTGCTGAACCGTTCCGCGTTCGGCTTCGAGCTGCGCGCCGTCGGTGCCAACCCGACCGCGGCCAGGACCGCGGGCATTAGCGTCGGCAGGACGTACACGTTGCTCATGGTCGTGTCCGGCGGGCTCGCCGGGCTGGGCGGCGCCACCCAGGTCCTGGGTACCGCCCATGCCCTGACGCCCGCCGTGGCCGGCAACATCGGCTTTGACGGCCTGCTCGTGGCGCTGCTCGGCCGGAACCGTCCGTGGGGCACTCTGCTCGCCGCGCTGCTGTTCGGCGCGCTGCGCGCGGGCGGCAACCGGATGCAGTCGTACAGCGGCATCTCGCTCGAGCTGGTGACCGTGCTGCAGGCGTTGATCGTCATCTTCATCGCCGCGCCGGCCCTGGTTAAGACGATCTTCCACCTGCGCGCCGCCCGCGCCGCGCGGCTCGGTGCCTCGATGGCGAAGGGTTGGTAGGTGTGAGCGCGAGGAGTGAGGGAGCGCAGCGAGTGAGCCCCGCAGTCGCGAACGAAGGGGGTGGGGCCGTGAGCGCGAGGAGTGAAGGAGCGCAGCGAGTGAGCCCCGTAGTCGCGAACGAGAGGTCAGCGTGATGTCGACGGCCACCGTGGAGGACCTCACCGAGGTCACCGCGCCAACCCGGTTCTGGAACCGGCAACGCCGGCTCGGCACCGCGCTGGTGCTGCTCGGCATCGTGGCGGCGGCGCTGTTCGGGGCGCTCGCGCCGTCCGCGACCGCGCGGTTCACCCTGAGCCAGGATGCCTCGGGGGCCGCGATCTCGATCAACGGCCAGTTCGGCGCGATCCTGTTCGGCATCGTCACGGTCGCCGCCGGCGTGGCGCTGCTGATCGGCGTGCCCCGCCGCTGGCAGACCGCGCTGCTCGGCGTCGGCATCGTGGCGTTCGTGTTGTCGTTCCTGTGCTGGCAGGTCGCGGGCAAATTCCTGCCGCTCGTGGACACCGCCAGCGGCACGCTGCAACTGGCCCTCCCGTTGATCCTGGGCGCGCTGGCCGGCGTGATCGGTGAGCGCTCGGGCGTGGTCAACGTCGCTATCGAGGGCCAGTTCCTGATGGGCGCGTTCGGAGCGGCCCTGGTCGGCACGATGGCCGCCAGCGTGTGGGCCGGCCTGATCGGCGCGGCTGTCGGCGGCGTCATCATCGCCGGAATGCTGGCCGTGCTGGCCATCCGGTTCCTGGTCGACCAGGTCGTCGTCGGCATCGTGCTGAACCTGTTCGCGATCGGCGTGACCGGCTTCCTGTACGAGCGGCTGATGCAGCCCGACGCGCAGAAGTACAACCAGCCGCCGCAGCTGCCGACCTGGCGCATCCCCGGCCTCGCCGACATCCCCGTCATCGGGCCGGTGCTGTTCGAGAGCAACCTGCTGGTCTGGCTGGCGCTCATCCTGGTAGTGGTCATCCACTTCGCCCTGTCGCGGACCCGCTGGGGACTGCGTACCCGGGCGGTCGGCGAGCACCCCATCGCGGCGGACACGGTCGGCATCCGGGTGCGCGGCCTGCGTTACACGAACGTGCTGCTGGGCGGCTTGATCGCGGGTGCGGGCGGCGCGTACTTCACGCTGGTCGCCACGGCCAGCTTCCAGAAGAGCATGACCTCGGGCGCGGGCTTCATCGCTCTGGCTGCGCTGATCTTCGGGCGCTGGACGCCGTTCGGCGCGCTGGGGGCGGCGCTGTTCTTCGGCTTCGCGCAGAAGCTGGCCACCTACCTGAGCGCGGTGGGCAGCCCGGTACCGAGCCAGTTCCTCAACATGCTGCCGTACGTCGCCACGATCATCGCGGTGGCGGGCCTGGTCGGCCGGGTGCGAGCTCCGGCCGCGGACGGCCAGCCGTACGTCAAGAGCTGAGCTGGCTGAGCTGGCTGGCCTCGCTATCGCTCGGCGGCTCGCGCCTTATAACCGGTGAGATGCCGCAGTCGCTGCGGTCGCTGAGCTGGCTGGCCTCGCTGCGCTCGGCGGCTCGCGCCTTAGACCCGGTGAGATGCCGCAGTCGCTGCGGTCGCTGAGCTGGCTGGCCTCGCTTCGCTCGGCGGCTCGCGCCTGGTAACCGGTGAGATGCCGCAGTCGCTACGGTCGCTACGCTCCCTCCGCTTGGTGCGGCATCTCACCGGCGGCACTCGCAGGGATTCGTGAGGCACAATCGGTAGCCATGGAGATCGACTGGGTGGCGTTGCGGGCCGCCGCGATCGGGGCCATGCGACACGCGTACGCGCCGTACTCGGACTTCCCGGTGGGGGTGGCCGGACTCGTCGACGACGGCCGGGTGATCGTGGGCTGCAACGTCGAGAACGCGTCGTACGGCCTGACGCTGTGCGCCGAGTGCGGGCTCGTTTCGTCCCTGCACGCCAGCGGTGGTGGGCGGCTCGTGGCGGTGTCGTGCGTCGACGCGACCGGGTCGCCGTTGATGCCGTGCGGACGGTGCCGGCAACTGCTGTACGAGCACGGCGGCGCCGACTGCCTGGTCGAGGCGCTGCCCCACGCGCTGCGGATGAGCGACCTGCTGCCACACGCGTTCGGGCCCGAGGACCTGGACAAGGTGACCGGCCCCGCGGCGGTGCACGAGGTCCCGGCTCAGCTCGCCAAGTGGCGCGGCCGCGGCACGGTCTTCGTGCATCCGGACATCTCCGGCGGTGAGCAGGTCTGGACCGCGTACTGGGAGCGCTCGGCCGGCAGCCCGCAGGAGGGCGACGCCGAGAAGGGGATCCTCGAGGAGGGTCCGATCTTCCCGAACCCGGCGGCGGCGGTGACCTGGGCCCGCGTGCGGACCTCGCGCATCGTGGTGGTGGACGCGGACGGGTCCCTGTCGTGGGCCGGCGAGGGAGAGCCTCCCGACGGTATCGGGACCCGCTGGGTACAGGATTGACGACCCGAGCCTGGTCCCCGGACGAGGCAGCCACCGTGACGGCGCGGGCGGCATGATGGGGCCGGGGACAGGCCAGGCCGCCGCAACGGCGCGGCGGGAAGAGGTAGAGGATGAGCGAGTTCGCGGCTGTTGACGTCATCGCGACCAAGCGGGACGGGCACGCGCTGTCCGACGCGCAGATCGACTGGGTGGTGGACGCGTACACGCGCGGCGCCGTCGCCGACGAGCAGATGTCGGCGTTGGCCATGGCGATCCTGCTGCGCGGTATGACGCCCGCCGAGATCGCCCGCTGGACGGCCGCGATGATCGCCAGCGGTGAACGGCTCGACCTGTCCGCGGTGTCCCGGCCGACCGTCGACAAGCACTCTACCGGCGGCGTCGGGGACAAGATCACGCTGCCGCTCACGCCGCTGGTGGCCGCGTGTGGCGCGGCCGTGCCGCAGCTGTCCGGGCGCGGCCTGGGCCACACCGGCGGCACGCTGGACAAGCTGGAGTCCATCCCGGGCTGGCGGGCCACGCTGAGCAACGAGGAATTCGTCCGGCAGCTGCAGCAGGTCGGTGCCGTGATCTGCGCGGCCGGTGAGGGCCTCGCCCCCGCGGATCGCAAGCTGTACGCGCTGCGCGACGTCACCGGCACGGTCGAGGCCATTCCGCTGATCGCCAGCTCGATCATGAGCAAGAAGATCGCTGAGGGTACCGGCGCGCTGGTGCTCGACGTGAAGGTGGGCTCGGGCGCGTTCATGAAGGATGTCGACCGGGCGCGGGAGCTGGCCCGGACCATGGTGGACCTGGGCACGGCCCATGGCGTACGGACCGTCGCGCTGCTGACCGACATGTCCACGCCGCTCGGGCTGGCCGTCGGCAACGCGGTAGAAGTGGCCGAGTCGCTGGAGGTGCTCGCGGGCGGCGGCCCGGCCGACGTGGTCGAGCTGACGCTGGCCCTGGCCCGCGAGATGCTCGACGCCGCCGGCGTCACCGCCGCCGACCCCGCCAAGGCACTCGAGTCCGGCGCCGCGATGGATTCGTGGCGGGCGATGATCCGGGCCCAGGGCGGGGACCCGGACGCGCCGCTGCCGCAAGCCAAGGAGACCGAGGTCGTGCGCGCCGAGACCGACGGCGTGGTCGAGGCCGTGGACGCGTACGGGATCGGCATCGCGGCGTGGCGGCTCGGTGCCGGCCGGGCGCGCAAGGAGGACCCGGTCAGCTTCGGGGCTGGCGTGCTGCTCAAGGCGCGACCCGGCGACGCGGTCACGAGGGGCCAGCCGCTGCTGGAACTCCGTACCGATGAAGGGTCGAGGATGGCGACGGCGCGCGACGCGGCCGAGCAAGCCGTCAGCGTCGCGCAGGCCGCGCCGGATCGGCGGCCCATTGTCATCGACCGCATAGCCTGACATCGATGACCAAGCCCGCCCCCGATCCCCGCGCGGTCCGCGAGGCCAGCCTCGATGAGCTGGAACGGCTCGGACTGCCCCTGCCGCCGCCCTCGTTTCCGCTGGTATGGGAGCCGGGCGACGGCGTCGAGCTGCGCGAGACGATCGACATCGAGGCGCGGGCGGCCGTGCTGCACGTGGTGGTGGCGTGCTGCTTCGGCATGCCCGCCGAGCTGGCCATGGGGTGGCTGCTCAACTCTCACCTGGTCGACCTGGTGACGCCGCCGGAATGGCAGTTTGTGATGGGCGCGCGCGGCGACCACCGGTCGTTCGTGTTGCACCACGACGCGGTGTTCGCGCTCGCGTGGCTGCTCGGGTTGAGCCGGCATCTGGACCCGACCACGCCGCCCGAGGACCGGCTGATGCGCCAGATGCCGGATCTGCCGGGCGGCGAGACGTTCGGGAGCTGGCGGTCGCGTTCGCTGGTCGCCCCGCGCGACGCGGTCGAGGCGGCCGTGCTGCTGGATCTGTACTACTGCCTGGACTGGGCGTTCCAGGAGGCCGAGCGGGTCGGGCTGCCGCTGCCCGGCGAGATCGGCAGCAACGCCATCGGGCAGCGACGTTGGGCGCTCGAGTGGGCGATCATCTTTCACGGCCCCTACCACGACCGCCCGCCGGATTGGGAAGAAGTAGATCTTTCCGTCTGAAATCAGGATCAAATTCCTGTGCTCCCGGGTCCGTCGTGCGCATTACCGCCGCTCCCGCCGGAGACCGGGCGCGGGCGACCAGTCGCTGGCGCTCCTGAACGGTCGCCCGCGCCCTGCCAGGCCCGTGCGCACACAGACGCGAAGGCCGCAGCATGGCTACGCCGGCCGAGCCGTCCGCGCTCCCCGCCGGATCCGGCTACCCGGGCCGGTAGACCGTGAGGTCGACCGCGGCCGTGACCGTGCGGTCGGCTGCCTTCAGATCGTCCAACGGGATGTGCCGAGCGCTCGGGGTCATGCCGATCAAGGTCCGGACCTCACCCGCGGTCAATCGCATCTCGTGCCGCAAGGTGGTCGTCGACGCTGCGGTGAAGTGGGCGCCGAGACTGTCGCCGACGCGGCCGGCCTTGTCGGGATCGACGCGGATGAGGCCGAACGCCTCGACCAGCTCGGCCAGGTGATCCGCGGCCGGCGTGACCACCAGCAGGATCCCGCCCGGGCGGACGATGCGGCGGAATTCCGGGCCGTTGCGGGGCGCGAAGACGTTCAGGATCAGCCCGGCGGACGCGTCGGCCAGGGGCAGCGGGCGCCAGAGGTCGGCGAGCGCGGCGTCGGCCCGAGGGTGCGCCCGGGCCGCCCGGCGCAGTGCGGCCTTGGAGACGTCCAGCCCCAATCCGACCGCGCGGGGCAGCTCATCGAGTAGCCGGGCCAGGTAGTAGCCGGTCCCGGTGCCCGCGTCGACCACGAGCCCGCCCTGCACGGGGGCCGCCGCGGCGAGCGCATCCGCCACGAAGTCGTAGTGGCCGGCGGCCAGGAAGCCGGCTCGATCGGCCACCATCGCGGCGCTGTCCCCCGGGTGCGGGGACCGGCCGGCAGTGAGCGTCGCGTATCCCTGCCGGGCGACGTCGAAGCTGTGCCCGCGCGCGCAGCGCAGCGCGCGGTCGCCGGCGGCCGCGAGCGTCGACGAACAGTTCGGGCAACGGAGGTACGGCAGCACTGCGTCGTTCATGTCGAGCCGACCCTACGTGCCCTAATGTCTTTGCATGGTTGCCATTACCCACGAGGACATCGTCAAGGCCCCCAAAGCGCTGCTACATGACCACCTCGACGGTGGGCTACGGCCGGCGACCATCGTGGAGCTCGCGGACGCGGTCGGGCACGAACTGCCCGCCACCGACCCGGCTCTGCTGGGAGAGTGGTTCGTGGCCGCCGCCGACTCCGGATCGCTGGAGCGGTACCTCGCGACGTTCGCGCACACGGTGGCGGTGATGCAGACCGCCGAGTCGCTGCACCGGGTAGCCCGCGAGTGCGCGCTGGACCTGGCCGGCGATGGCGTGGTGTACGCGGAGGTGCGCTTCGCGCCGGAGCAGCACCTCGAGCGTGGCCGAACGCTGGACGAGGTCGTCGAGATCGTGCAGGCCGGCTTCCTGGACGGCTCCGCCGAAGCGGCAGCGCTCGGCCGCCCGATCCGGATCGGCACGTTGCTGACCGCCATGCGGCACGCCGCACGTTCGCAGGAGATCGCGGAGCTGGCGGTGCGCTACCGGGACAACGGCGTCGTGGGTTTCGACATCGCCGGCGCCGAAGCCGGCTTCCCGCCCACCCGCCACCTGGACGCGTTCGAGTACCTCCAGCGGGAGAACTTCCACTTCACGATCCACGCCGGCGAGGCGTTCGGCCTGCCCTCGATCTGGCAGGCCATCCAGTGGTGCGGCGCGGACCGGCTGGGCCACGGGGTCCGGATCGTCGATGACATCACCGGCAGCGACCCGGAGCCGGTCCTGGGACGGCTCGCGGCCTACGTCCGCGACAAGCGGATCCCGCTCGAGCTGTGCCCGTCGTCCAACGTGCAGACCGGTGCCGCGGCGTCGATCGCGGAGCACCCCATCGGCCTGCTGCATGACCTCCGCTTCCGGGTCACGGTCAACACCGACAACCGGCTGATGAGCGGCACGTCGATGTCGCGGGAGATGGCGCTGCTGGCCGAGGCGTTCGGCTGGGACTGGGGCGAGATGCAATGGCTGACCATCAACGCGATGAAGTCCGCGTTCATCCCGTTCGACGAGCGGCTCGCGATCATCAACGAGGTCATCAAGCCCGCGTACGCGAAGTTGTTAAGTTGAAATAACGGTTATTGGGGACAGGACCATACTTTCGGCCATCGAAAGTGGCGATTCGGTCGGCGGGCTCACCCGTTCGGACAGGCTCCTGTCTACAAAAGCTGCACATTCCGGCATCTTGCCTTGCCGTCGATGGATGTGCGAGCAATCGTCTGTCCTGCCTGAGCTACTGAGGAGTCAACACGCCCTCATGGATCGGGTCGCACCGGCTTGTACGACCCCCTCGTCCAACCGGCTGTGGTGAGTGACCCTGGGAGAAGCAGGCATATACGGACGGTAATGACGGGCCGACGGTGTGCAACTCGTCGGCAGCAACATCGCGTCACACAATCGGTCCGTGTCAGCCTGCTCTTTCTCTTTGACACTCGTCGTGATGGAATCTCGGGGGCCCGACCCGGCGAGTGGGCCGCGTGCGGTGCCCAGCCGAGCCGACGGCTGGGCCCGAATCAGGAGGACGGTGACGTGAGCAAGCGCCCGAAGACGGGGAACGCGGTCATGTCGCGTCTCCGTCGGCCGGCAGGCCGGCTACGAGACCTACCGATCTGGTCGAAACTCGGCCTCATCATGCTCGTGCCGACGCTCGCGACGGTCATCGTCGGCGTGAGCGGTCTGGTCGACCACATCAACGAGGCCAACAACGCGGAGCGCGCCCGTACCCTGTCCGTGTTGTCGCAGGCCGCCGGCGGCCTCGTCGATCAGCTTCAGAACGAGCGCGCCTATGGCGTGGTGGTCCAGACGACGCCCAGCGATTCGGCCAATCGCAAGAAGGCGCAGGACGCGTATCAGGCTGAGTGGGCCAAGGTGGACACGGCCAAGATGCCGTACGCGCAGCAGCGGGCCGCGCTCGACAGCGTGCCCGACAAGGTCAACACCCTGCTCGTACGGCTCGACCGGAATCTCGAGGACCTTCCCTCCACCCGTACCCAGGCGTACAAGGCCCAGCTGAAGCCGCCCGAGGTCGAGCAGGTGTACGGCAAGCTGATCGACGACCTCCTGAATGTCCGCGAAGCCTCCGCGCAGCTGGCCGACGACACCACGCTCAGTGACCACATGCGAGCGGCCGCCGCGGTCGCCCGCGCCAAGGACTACATCTCCCAGCAGCGCGACGTCGGCTACGAGGTCCTCAGCACGGGTGACTTCAACGCCACTCTCCGGCGGCAGTTCCTCC
Source organism: Actinoplanes sp. (assembly GCA_036001925.1). GTDB lineage: Bacteria > Actinomycetota > Actinomycetes > Mycobacteriales > Micromonosporaceae > Actinoplanes. Next base: position 17,185 of record DASYTU010000102.1, on the reverse strand, counting down.
TGACCGTGACTGGCTACCAGATCGCGAACGACACGTTGCGCTCGGTCGGCACCGATGAGGAACAGCAGCTGTTCGACCGGGTCGTCGCAGGGCCCGACCTGCGCGCGGCCACCAACCTCACCGGTCCGCTGCAGAACCTGCAGGGCGCGAACACCACCCAGATCCCGTTCAACCGGGACCAGTGGGAAACCGCGATGGTCGGCTACAACGCGCTGTTCCGCACCGTGGAGACGCAGCTCGACGCCAACATCGTCAACGAGGCCACCAGCCTGCGCGACCAGGTGAACCGGCGTGTCCTCATCGAGACCAGCGTGCTGCTCGGCCTGCTGCTGCTGGCGATCCTGTTCGCCTGGCTGGTCGCCCGGTCGATGGCCCGGTCGCTGCGCGAGCTGCGCCAGGGTGCGCTCTCGGTAGCCCAGTTCGGCCTGCCCCACGCGGTCAACCGGCTTCGAGATCCGACCCTGCACCAATCGCTGACCCCGGCGCAGGTCGCGGACCAGGTGGCCGAGCCGCTGCCGGTCCGCAGCCGCGACGAGTTCGGGCAGGTGACCGAGGCGTTCAACGCGGTCCACCTGGAGGCCGTCCGCACCGCCGCCGAGCAGGCCGCGCTGCGGTCCTCCGTCGCGACCATGTTCGTCAACCTGGCCCGCCGCTCGCAGATCCTGGTCGACCGGCTCATCGGCCACCTTGACCGCCTCGAGCGCGGCGAGGAAGACCCGGACCGCCTCGCCGAGCTGTTCCAGCTCGACCACCTCGCCACCCGGATGCGTCGCAACGACGAGAACCTGCTCGTCCTCGCAGGCGCCGACTCGACTCGCGTGCAGCGCGAGCCGGCCGCGCTCGTCGACGTGCTCCGCGCCGCGCAGTCTGAGGTGGAGCACTACACCCGTATCGAGTTCGGCATGATCGACCGCGACATCGAGGTGTCGGCGCACGCCGTCAACGACATGGTGCACCTGGTCGCCGAGCTCTTCGACAACGCGACCGCGTTCTCGCCGCCGAACTCCACCGTCCTGGTCGAGGCGCGGCGTCTCGGCGACGGCGCGATCCTCTCCGTCGAGGACCGTGGCATCGGGATCAGCCGCGAACAGCTGCGTGACCTCAACGAACGGCTCGCCAACCCGCCCATGGTGGACGTGGCTGTCTCCCGGATGATGGGCCTCGTCGTGGTCGCCCGGCTGGCCAACCGGCACGGCGTCAAGGTCGAGCTGCGCCCGGCCGACACCGAGCGGGGCACCGTTGCCGACGTCGGGCTGCCCGCCGCCGTTCTGGTGGCCACCTCGATGACCGGACGCATCCAGCCCACGACCGGCTTCGGCAGTCCCGAGCGGCGGCAGCAGCCCCCGCGGCCGCAGCTCGCCGAGCCGCTGGCGCTGGAAAGCGGCCACGGCGGGTACCCGACCGGCCGGCCGTTCGACCCGAACCCGCCGATGCAGGGCGGCATGCTCGGCACCGGCGCCGGGCGCGCCATACCGGCCTGGTCCGATCTGACCGGCGCGCCCTCCAGCGGTGCCGGTTACGGCGGCGGCATGAACGGCGCGAACGGCAACGGCGCGAATGGCTTCCACGGTCCGCGCGGCAACGAGGCGGTCCCGCCCGGGCCGCAACGCCCGCAGGGTTTCAGCGGCGGCGATGGACCTCCGCGACGCCCCAGCGACAACGCCCGGGATGGCGAGGGCGGCGCCTACGGTGCCACCATCCCGCGCCAGCTGCCCGCCAACCCGGAGAGCCAGGGCCGGCCCCCGTTCGTACCGCCAGTGTCGGCCCCGCCCGTACCCCCGGTCTCGGCGCCGCCTGTGCCGTCCGGCCCGCCGTACGGTGGCGGCCGGCCCACGTCGTCGCCGCCGGCGTCCGGACCGCCGGTTTCGTCGCCTGGCTCCGCCCAGCCGACCGCCTCGGCGCCGCCGGTGTGGCCGCCCATCGCGGAACGGGACACCGGTACGCCGACCGTGCCGGAGAGCCTGGCGGCCGCGCTGGACATGACCGCCGAAATCCCGCGGTACCGCCCGGAGCGCTCCACGACCGGCTCGCAGCCGCAGATCGCGCGCCCGGAGTCGGCCCCGCCGGCGCAGACCCCGAACGGGCCGCAGACAGAGGCGCAGCGGACCGCCGCGGCCGCCGCGGCGGCGCACGAAGCGGCCGCCGCCGAGGCCGCTGCCGCCCAGGCCACCGCCGCCGCGCAGATCGCCGCGGCGCAGGCGGCCGCGCGGCAGCGGAGCGCCGACGGGGACACCCGGTTCGCCGACGAGACGATGGAGCTGCCGATCTTCCGGGAGCTCGAGTCGGCCTGGTTCACGACCGCCCGGCCGCACGCCGACACCGCCAAGCCGGCCCCGGCGGACGACGAGACGGTCACCACCCAGCGGTTCTCGACCGCGGCGCCGGCCCGTACGGCCGGCGTCCCGCAGCAGGCGAGCTCGCCGGAGTCGGCGGAGGGCGACGACTCGCGGGATCGGGATGCCGCTACCGTGGGCGCGGCCGCCGGCGCTGGCGCGGCGACCAGCCCGTGGCACACCGCGGCCGACGAAGGGTGGCAGGCCGCCCGTGCGGCGGCGGACATTCCCGTCGATACGACCACGACGGCAGGCCTGCCGAAACGCACGCCGATGGCACAACTCGTCCCGGGCGGAGTTGACCGGGGCGGTAACTCCGTTCAACGCCGTACCCCCGAAGCGGTGCGGGGCCTGCTGTCCGCGTACCACCGCGGGGTGCAGCGGGGTCGCCAATCGACCAACCCGGAGGAGACTCCGGGCGGGCAGCAGTCTTCCCAGGCTGGCAAGGAGCATGAAGCATGACATCAACGCAGGATCTAGGTTGGCTCTTGGCCAACTTCGCCGACCGCGTTCCGGGGGTCGCTCATGCGATCGCGGTCTCCGCGGACGGTCTGCTTCTCGCGGCCTCGCGGGACCTTCCGCGGGACCGCGCCGACCAGCTGGCGGCGATCGCCTCTGGCCTCGTCAGCCTGACCCAGGGCGCCGCGCGGTGCTTCGAGGGCGGCGCCGTGCTGCAGACCGTCGTCGAGATGGACAACGGGTTCCTGTTCCTGATGTCGATCTCCGACGGTTCCTCGTTCGCCGTCCTCGCAGCGCGCAGCTGCGACGTCGGCCAAGTGGGCTACGAGATGGCCCTCCTGGTCGACCGGGTCGGCGAGGCCCTGACTCCCTCACCGCGGTCCGCGGCCGGGGTGCTCGGCTGAACGGGGCAGCTCGCCGGCCGCGCCGGCGACTGTCCAAAGCATCAAGAAAAAGAGACACTTCTAGGGCCGAGGGATGGGGTGAGCGGTGACGATGCCCGAACGCGATGAGCCGACCGGCGCACTGGTCAGACCGTACGCCGTGACCCGTGGCCGGACCCGGCCGAAGCTGGAGATAGCGCTAGAGGCGCTCGTCGAGACAACCGTCCGCGGCCGTTCCACCGGAGCGAACCGGGGCGGGCAGGGTGGAAGCGAGCATCAGTACATCGCGGCGATGTGCGACGGCGGCAGGGTTCAGTCGCTGGCCGAGATCGCCGCACGCATGCAACTACCGCTCGGTGTGGCTCGGGTGATCGTCGCGGACATGGCCTCCGATGGCCTGGTCGCGGTATACGAGCCGACATCGCTGGACGACGAAACCGATGCGGTGGGCACGGAACTGCTGGAAAGGGTGCTGAGTGGACTTCGCAGGCTCTGACATGTCGCGTCGCCCGGCTGCGGGGCGCGTTACATCGGCGAAGATTGTCATCGCCGGTGGGTTCGGCGTCGGTAAGACGACGCTAGTGGGGTCGGTCTCGGAAATCACCCCGCTGACCACCGAGGCGATCATGACTTCCGCCGGTGTGGGCGTCGACGACAACCGGCAGGTGCCGGGCAAGACGACGACCACCGTGGCGATGGACTTCGGCCGGATCAGCATCGATCGGGACCTGATCCTGTACCTGTTCGGCACGCCGGGCCAGACCCGATTCTGGTTCATGTGGGACGAACTGGTCCGTGGCGCCATCGGCGCGGTCGTCATGGTCGACACCCGGCGCCTGGCCGACTGCTTCGCGGCCATCGACTTCTTCGAGCACCGCCGCCTGCCGTACCTGGTGGCGATCAACTGCTTCGACGGCATGCAGTACCACAACGCGCAAGACGTCCGCGATGCGCTCGCGATCTCCAACGACGTCCCGGTGGTGAGCTGCGACGCCCGCAACCGCGAGTCGACCAAGAACGTCCTCATCTCGCTCGTCGAGTACGTGCTGACGATGCGCCGCTCCCGCGCGGTCGCCCCAGCCTGATCCACCCCGGCCAGCCCCGCCTCCGACCCGCAGTCGAGGCGGGGCTCGCCTCTTCGAATTCACGCCCGCGCGGCGTCGTGCGCTACGCCGTCGGTCCTGGTTATTCAGTGCGAAATATCACGACCTGCTCGGTGATGACGAACCAGACCACGCATGGCGCCATCCCGCCGGAGATCTTGGAAACCCGTGGTCGCCATGGCGCCGCCAATCTTCCCGTCAAGCCATGCACCCCGGCCCGCAGCGCCGAGAATCTCGACGTACCGCCGGCCGACTCGGCCCGAGCCCGAAAAAGGCCAGGTACGCCGGCGGAGCGTAACCACGTCGGTCTCATAGCCAGGCACCGCGGAGGTCCCGGGGACGCTGGGACGGCCGTGAAGGTCGGCGCGGGAAATGGACGGCCGCGACCCCTGTGCGGGCGTCGCGGCCGTCTGCTGCCGTAGCCGGTCAGCTGCTGCGGTATCCCGCGTTGTTGCGGTAGTCGTCGGCCTGGCCGTCCCGGCTGAAGTCCCAACCGCCGGCCGACTCGCGGCCTGGGCGGCCGCCGATGGCGTAGCCGCCGATCTCCTGGCCTCGCCGCCAGCCGCGGAAGTAGCCGGTCGTGTGGGCGGCGATGCTGGCCGCGTCGCGAACGATGCGCAGGGGCCTCTCATCGCGCAGCGGTGACCCCGGCACCAGGTTGGCCTGTGGGACGCGCTTGGGCAGGCCCGCCGCCGTCTCCGCGGCCACAGACGGGGTAGCGGCCTTCTCCGCCGCCCGCCAGCCGGTGTCGGACGGATTGGTCCAGTCGAGGTCGGCCGAGTCGTCGTGGCCGGTGAACCAGGCCGACCGTGCCGCGGCGAAGATCAGCAGGTCGCCGTCGCCCTCGTCGGGGACCGGCGGGGTAGTGCTGCGGTCCAGGGCGGTCAGCGTGGTACGCCGCGCCGAACGACCGTTGCGCCCGTTCGGGGCGTCGCGGTCGACCAGGCGCAGCGGCGGCGGCTCGCTGATCGCGGCGATGTCGGGGGGCAGGCTGCCGAGCGAGCCGGGCTGCTCGACCAGGCGCAGGGCCGGAGGCTCCGAGGGCATGTCCTGCCACGGTGGGCGTACCCGGCCCTCGGCCGGAGGGCCGCTCACCGGCGGCGGTGCCAGGTCGTCGCCGGAGTTGAGCAGCGGCCAGTTGGCCCGGGAGCCGGGCTCGGCGTCCTGCGTGGGCCGCTGGGCCGGCATGGGCAGCGAGTAATCCGTGGCGCCGTTCGCGGGCGGCGGCTGCGAACGGGTGTTGGGTCGCGGCGGGATCACCGTGCGCTGGCGCTCGGCGCGGGCGCTGCTCATCGCCGCGTTCGTCAGGGTGGGGCGGAACGGCTGGCCCGCGTCGGCGGGGACCGGGCTGCGCGAGCCGGGCTGGATGGGCGTCATCCCCGGCGGAGGCGGCGGCACGGACACCGGGCGGTTGACCGGCCCCGACATGGGGTTGCGGCTGGGCAGACCCGAGGCGGCGGCCGGCGCGATCGGCGGCGGTGTGACCGGGCGCGGCGCGAGCGGCGGCGGCATCACCGGCTCCGGAGCGACCGGCGGGGAGGTCAGCGGATACGGCGTGACCGGCCCGCTGCCGGGGGCGGGCTCGGGACGGCCGCGGCGACCCAGCCGGGTGCCGGTGTCGCTCGGGCCTACTGGTTGCAGGCCCGCCGATATGGGTTCGGGGGCGCGACGGGATCCGGTGCTGCGCCGGCCGGCGACACTGCCGTTGGACTGGGTGCTCACCCGGGCGGCGAGCGTACCGATGAGTGCCTCGCTGGCGGAGTCGCAGGACCGGACCGCGCCGATGGCGTGCCGGACGGTCTCCGCGGCGGCCGGCGCGAGCGACTTGTTGATGCCGCCGCGGCGCGGCGACTCGCTGATCGCCACGCTCAGCGCGGTGACCGCGGCGATGACCTGGTCCTCGGTGCCGGCGCCGGCGCGGGTCAGCTCGGCGGCCACGGCCTCGGCGATCTGCTGCGGGTCGGCGCCGCGAGCGGTGAGCCGGCCTGGCTCGGGCAACGCGTCGAGCACGGCCATGGCGAGGGGGTGCGCCGGGTCCGGGTACGCCCGCAGCGCCGCCGGGTACAGCTCGCGCAGCACCTCGCGGAGCGCGATGGCGGAAGAGTACCGGCCCACGAGCATGGCCACGTGCGCAGCCAGTACGGGCTTGTAACTGGTCAGCTCCCGGGGCGCCGGCAGGTTCACCGCGGCGATGGCCCCGGCCTGCAGCGCCCGCGCGAGGCCCACGGCCCGGCGGGCGGCGGGCGGCGCATGCATCTCCTCGACCGAGTCGTCGTCGGCAAACCGCTCGGCGAAGTCGTCGGTGGCGTCGTCATCCGCGATGACCAGGGGACGTCCCGCCGCGGTGAGCAGCGACGTGACCATGTGGTCATCGCTGTCGGCGGCGACCGCGGCGTCGGTGAACCCGCTCGTCCGTTCCACGAGCAACGTGCCCAACTGGGCGTAGCCCGCAGGGTCGTCACTGATCTCGTGGACACCGAGCAGTCGTCCTGCGTCGTCCACCACGGCGATGGTCAGAGCCGCCGCAGCCGAGGCCGGACGCACCGATTCATCAGCCGACGCCAGACCGCAGTACACGCGCACGAGCGCCACGGCGTCGTCCTCCTCCCCGGGACTGCTGTCGTGTGCCAAGGACTGATGGTCCCTGGTGAGGGGTCAGTCGCGCCAGTCCACAGCGGCAGAGATCTTGCCGATAATCGAGCGCCAACCCAGACTTGCCTGTTGTGCCCCGATTTTGCGGAGGCGGCGACGTCCGAAGAACCCGCCCATGCCACCGCTCTCCGCGGATCGCAGGGACTCGTCCAGGTCATCGAGCGGCGAACCGGGCGACAGTGCCAGGATCACCGGCTTGAGCCGGAGGGCGTATCCCAGGTCCCGGGCCACCTCACCGGCGGCGATGAGCAGCGGCAGGTCCCATGTGTCGTGCCCACCGCGCAGGTTCTCCACAACGAGGTCCAGCTCGTAGCGGTCCTCTGGCAGCGGGTCGATGTCGGTCGACTGTACCCGCTCCGCCAGGGTGGACCAGCTGTCGAGCTGGGCGAGGTCGTGCGGAGCACCCGAACGGATGAAGGAGACCAGCGATTCGGGGCTCTTGAACGCGAGCAGGCGACCCCGATGGCTGAGGAAAACGGGTACCTCCTCGTCCTCCTCCTGTGCTTCGGTCTCGGCCTCGGCTTCGGCGAAATCGGCCGCGTCGGGTTCCTCGGCGTCGCCGACCTTCCTGTCCTTGCCGTCCGGGGCGGCTTCGCCCTCGGCGACCAGGGCGGCCAACTCGTCGTCGAGGATGATCTCCTCTTCCTGCTCCGCGCGGCGAGCCGCGGCCGCGCGCTCCCGCGCTTCGAACGGGTCGTCCTCGTCGACCTCCGTCTCGGTCGGGTTCAGCTCCGACGCCAGCCGGTACGCGCGCAGCGTGAGTCCCACTCCGCCCGGCATGGCGATCTCCACCGGCGAGATGCGGACCTCGTCCCAGAGGTCACGGCCAGAGAGCCCCTCGGTGCGTGCCGTTGCCGGGTTGGCCGGCTCCTCGACTTCCGAAGGTTCGGCTGATGTAGGGGCTTCCGAAGCCTCTACGTCAGCCGACGGCTCCTCGGCGGAAGGCCGATTCGGCGATTGGCGGGCCACGGTGACCTCCGGGGTTGGGTTAATGCGTCTGGATGGGTGACTCTGCGCACATACACTAATGGGCTCAGCTGGAAGCCAGTTGACGGCCTGCCGTGCTCAGAAACCCTTCGGGTGCCAGACCGTCTTGGTCTCCAGCAGTGCCGTCATGGGGTACAGCCCCGGGTCGGCGGCGAAATCCGGTGGCACCGCCGGCGGACGCAGCACCCGTTTGAGGCTGCCGGCCGCCGAGCGCTCGAGATCGGTGGCCAGCTCGGGATCGTCGACGCCGGTCAGGTCGAGCGCGTTGACGTCGTCGTGCGACGCCAGCCACGGCGCGGTTTCGGCGGCGCGGCCGGTGAGAATGTTCACCACCCCGCCCGGTACGTCCGACGTGGCGAGCACCTCGGCAAGCGTCACGGCGACCTGCGGCCCGGCCGCTAGCACGACCACGGTGTTCCCGGTCACGATCGCCGGGGCCACCACGCTGACCAGCCCGAGGAATGAAGGCGGCGCGACGATGCCGACGACGCCGGTGGGCTCCGGGGCGGAGAGATTGAAGTACGGGCCCGCGACCGGGTTGGCCGCGCCGTGCACCTGGGCGAGCTTGTCGGACCAGCCCGCGTACCAGACCCAGCGGTCGATCGCGGCGTCGATCTCCGTAGCCGGCACGCCCAGCGCGGCGAACTCAGCGCGCCGGCCTTCGATCATCTCGGCCACGCGATAGAGGACCTGGCCCCGGTTGTACGCGGTCGCGCCGGCCCACTTGGGCTGCGCCTTGCGGGCCGCGATCACCGCGTCGCGGACGTCCTTGCGGGAGGCGAGGACCACGTTGTCGCCGTCCACCAGATAGGTCCGTCCTGACTCGCTGCGCGGGAACGCCCCGCCGATGAAGAGCTTGTAGGTCTTGCGCACCGCAAGCCGGGCCGGCGCGGTCTTGGCCGCCTTGGCCGAAGTCTTCGGCGCCGGGCCGGTCGAAGCGGCCGTATCCGCCGAAGCGGTCCGATCCGCCGAAGCGGCCGTATCCGCCGAAGCGGCCGTATCCGCCGAAGCGGCGCGAGTGGCCGACGTTGAATTAGGCAAGGTACGCCTCCAGGCCGTGCCGGCCGCCCTCACGGCCGTATCCGGACTCCTTGTAGCCGCCGAACGGCGAGCTCGGGTCGAACTTGTTGAACGTGTTCGCCCACACCACGCCAGCCCGCAGCTGGTCGGCCACGGCGAGGATCCGCGATCCCTTCTCGGTCCAGATCCCGGCCGACAGCCCGTACGGCGTGTTGTTCGCCTTCTCGACCGCCTCGGCCGGCGTGCGGAACGTCAGCACCGAGAGCACCGGCCCGAAGATCTCCTCCCGGGCGATCCGGTGCGCCTGGGTCACACCGGTGAAGATGGTGGGCGCGAACCAGTAGCCCCGGTCGGGCAGCTCGCACGCCGGCGACCAGCGCTCGGCGCCTTCCTCGGTGCCGATCTCCGAGAGGGAACGGATCCGGTCGAGCTGCGCCGCGGAGTTGATCGCGCCGATGTCGGTGTTCTTGTCCAGCGGATCGCCGACCCGCAGCGTCGCCATCCGCCGCTTCAGGGCGTCGATCACCGGGTCGAATACCGACTCCTGGACCAGCAGCCGCGATCCGGCGCAGCACACGTGCCCCTGGTTGAAGAAGATGCCGTTCACGATGCCCTCGACGGCTTGGTCGATCGGCGCGTCGTCGAACACGATGTTGGCCGCCTTGCCGCCCAGCTCCAGCGTGACCCGCTTGCGGGTGCCGGCCACCGCCTTGGCGATCTCCCGGCCCACCTCGGTCGAACCGGTGAACGCCACCTTGTTCACGTCCGGATGCTCGACCAGCATCCGCCCGGTGTCGCCGGCTCCGGTGACGATGTTGACCACGCCGGGCGGCAACTCGGCCTGGCGGCAGATGTCGGCGAAGAAGAGCGCGGACAGCGGCGTCGTCTCGGCCGGCTTGAGCACGACCGTGTTGCCGCAGGCCAACGCCGGCGCGATCTTCCACGCCAGCATCAGAAGCGGGAAGTTCCACGGGATCACCTGTGCGGCGACGCCGAGTGGCGTCGTACCGAAGCCGGCGTACCGGAGCTTGTCCGCCCAACCCGCGTAATAGAAGAAGTGTGCGGCGACCAGCGGCAGGTCGACATCGCGCGACTCCTTGATCGGTTTGCCGTTGTCCAGCGACTCGAGCACCGCCAGCTCGCGGGACCGCTCCTGGATGATCCGGGCGATCCGGAACAGGTATTTGGCGCGCTCGGCGCCCGGCAGTGCCGACCACGGCTCGAAGGCCCGGCGGGCAGCTGCCACGGCGCGGTTGATGTCGGTCTCGCCGGCGGCCGCGACCTCCGCCAGCACTTCCTCCGTGGCGGGGTTGACGGTCTTGAAGACGCCGCTGCCGTTGGACGGTGCGACGAACTCTCCACCGATGAAGAGGCCATAGGACGGCGCGATGTCGACGATCGCGCGGGACTCGGGAGCGGGAGCGTATTCGAACATCGCCTAATCCAGCGTGAAGTAGTCCGGACCGGCGTAGTGGCCGGTGGTGAGCTTGGTCCGCTGCATCAACAGGTCGTTGAGCAGCGAGGAGGCGCCGAACCGGAACCAGTCCGGGTCGAGCCAGTCGTCGCCGACCGTCTCGTTGATGAGGACCAGATACTTGATCGCGTCCTTTGTCGTACGGATGCCGCCCGCGGGTTTGACTCCGACCTGGCGTCCCGTGCGGGCGCGGAAGTCGCGGACCGCCTCGAGCATGACCAGCGTGACCGGCAGCGTGGCGGCGACCGGCACCTTGCCGGTGGAGGTCTTGATGAAGTCCGCTCCGGCGAGCATCGCGAGCCAGGACGCCCGGCGGACATTGTCGTAGGTGCCCAGCTCGCCGGTCTCCAGGATGACCTTCAGGTGGGCGGGGCCGGCCGCCTCCTTGACGGCCACGATCTCGGCGAACACGTCGTCGTACCGGCCGGCCAGGAACGAGCCACGGCTGATCACCATGTCGATCTCGTCGGCGCCGGCCGCCACCGCATCCCGGGTGTCGGCCAGCTTGACGTCCAGCGGAGCTTGGCCCGACGGGAACGCCGTCGCAACGCTGGCCAGATGGACGCCGGAACCCTTCAGCACCTCGGCGGCGACCGGGACCATCGCCGGGTAGACGCAGACCGCCGCCACCGGCGGGCAGGTCGGATCGGCCGGGTCCGGGCGCAGCGCCTTGGCGGACAGTGCGCGCACCTTGCCCGGCGTGTCGGCGCCCTCCAGCGTGGTCAGGTCGACCATCCGGATCGCCAGATCGATCGCCGCCGCTTTCGCGGTCGTCTTGATCGATCGCGTGCCGAGCGCCGCCGCCCGCGCTTCGACGCCGACCTGATCGACGCCGGGCAGGCCGTGCAGGAAAGAACGGAGATCCAAGGCGGAACCGGACACGTCGGGCAGCCTCGACGCCACTGTCGCAGTCATGGATACGAGTCTACGCGGGCCGCCGACAGTTGATCTTGAGTTGCCCGGCCCGCGACCGCCGCGCAGCCGATAACCTCACCGCGTGGACGTACTCGTCGTTGATCATCCGCTGGCTCAGTCCCGACTCACCGCGATGCGGGACGCGGAGACCGACAGCGGCGCCTTCCGCGCCGCGCTGCACGAGCTCACCACCATGCTCGTGTACGAGGCGGCGCGGCCGTTCGCGGTCGAGACGTTCCCGGTCGACACCCCCGTGGCGCCCGCCGAGGGCACCCGCCTCGCCAACCCTCCGCTGATCGTCCCGGTGCTCCGTGCCGGTCTCGGCATGGCCGACGCGGCGCTGGCCCTGCTGCCCGACTCGTCCATGGGGTTCGTCGGCCTCGCCCGCGACGAGCTCACGTTCGAGCCGCGCGCCTACATGGAATCGTTGCCCGGCGACCTCAGCGGCCTGCCGGTCCTCGTGCTGGACCCGATGCTGGCCACCGGTGGCTCGCTGCTCCACTCCTGCCGGCTGCTCGTGGACCGCGGCTGTACCGACATCACCGTGTGCTGCGTGCTCGCCGCTCCAGAGGGCATCGAGCGGTTGCGCGGCTCGGGCCTGCCGCTGCGCCTGGTCACCGCGGCCGTGGATCAGGGACTGAACGACAAGATGTTCATCGTGCCGGGCCTCGGCGACGCCGGCGACCGCCAGTTCGGCGGAATGCCGAGGTTCTGACCGGTGAACATTGCGCTAATCGATGCCGATCAAACGGTGTAGGACCACGAAACCGCGCGACCCTGCGCGAACGGCATCACGCCATGGAAGGGTCGCGGATTGTCGGCGAAGATCAACGGTAGGAAATGGCGGTCCGATTCCCACATCGGAACGGCACCGGCCAGGACATCGGCCACGGGTACCCAATGCAGCGTGCCTTCCGCACTGACCGTTCTGGGCGACCCTGTCCAGGTGGGAATGCGGAACAGGAAGCCGAACCAGTTCTCGCCGCCACGACCGAAGCCGGGCCAGGAGATCGTCCCCGCGAGCTCGATCTGGCCGCACTCGAGGCCGGCCTCCTCGCGGATCTCCCGGCGCATCCCCCGGGCCACATCCTCGTCCGGCTCGAGCTTGCCGCCGAGGCCGTTGTAGTAACCGAAGTGAATGTCGTCCGGTCGCGCGTCCCGGCGGATCATCAATATCCGCTGCCGATCCTCGGACAGCAGATAGCCCAGAGTGGCGAGAATGGCCTGCACCCGCGACACCCTAGGCCACGCCGGTACGACCCGCCGGGCTCCGGACACCAATCAGTCTCGTGTTCTGGGTACGGTACTGTTTGCGCGGCCTACCGACGTGACAGCAGCACGAGCCAGCGTCACGCCTGACCTTTCCGGCGCCGCAGAAGCCGCGTGTACACAGGAGGATCGCCCATGTCTGGGCCCCACGACACCATTCCACCAGCCCGCCCGGTGATCGGGGAGGCGGAGATCGACGCCGCGGTCCGAGTACTGCGCAGCGGCATGGTGGTGCAGGGCCCGGAAGTGGCCGCGTTCGAGCAGGAATTCAGCGAGCTCGTGGCCGGGCGGCACTGCGTGGCGGTGAACTCCGGCACCTCGGCGCTGCAGCTCTCGCTCATGGCCCTCGGCTTCGGCCCCGGCGACGAGGTGATCGTCCCGTCGTTCTCGTTCGCCGCCAGCGCGAACGCGGTGCGGCTCGTGGGCGCCACGCCGGTCTTCGTGGACATCGAAGCGGGCACGTTCAACCTGGACCCGGATGCGGTCGCGGCGGCGATCACGCCGCGGACCGTCGCGATCATGCCGGTGCATCTGTACGGCCAGCCCGCCGCCATGGATCGGATCATGCCGATCGCCCGGCAGCACAGCCTGGCCGTGGTCGAGGACGCCGCTCAAGCGCACGCCGCGGCGATCGACTCGCAGCCGGTGGGCACCTTCGGCGAGGTCGGCTGCTTCAGCTTCTACCCCACCAAGAACATGCACTCGCTCGAGGGGGGCATGGTCAGCACCGCCGACGCCGGCCTGGCCCGGACCCTGCGGCTGCTGCGCAACCAGGGCATGGAGCAGCGCTACCAGAACGAGATCGTGGGCGCGAACATGCGACTCACCGACGTGGCCGCCGCGATCGGCCGGGTCCAGCTCGGGCAGCTGGAGGAGTGGACGGAGAAGCGGCGCGCGAACGCGGCATACCTGGACAAGAACCTCAGCGGCGTCGTCGTCCCGCCGGTGGCCCCGGGCTTCCGGCACGTCTACCACCAGTACACGATCCGGGTGACCGGTGACCGTGACGCGTTCCAGTCCGGCCTGAAGGAGCGTGGTATCGGCAGCATGGTCTACTACCCGACGCCGATCCACCGGCTCCGGCCGTACCTCACGGAGGCGGGCACGGTGGGCGACTGGAAGCTGCCGGAAACGGACCGTGCCGCCGAGGAAGTGCTCTCGCTGCCGGTGTTCCCGAGCCTGACCCAGGAGCAGCTGGACCGGATCGTCGAGGCGGTCAACACCGTGGCGGATGCGGCATGAGCGAGCGCACCGAGCGAAGCGAGGGCCACGAGGGATGCCTAAAGGAGGCAGTGGCATGAGCGGGCGCACCGAGCGAAGCGAGGGCCACGAGGGCCTGCCTAAAGGAGGCACAGCATGAGCGCGGCGGCCGGACTCCGGGCGGGGCTGATCGGCCTCGGCGCGATGGGGCGCAACCACGCCCGCGTACTCAAGTCCCTCGACGGCGTGCAGCTCGTCGGCGTGCTCGACCCGGCGCCCGGCGCGGGCGTGCCGTTCGGCGTGCCGGTGGTCGCGGACCTCGACCAGCTGCTCGCGCTGCAGCTCGACTACGCCGTGATCGCCTGCCCGACCGGGTTGCACGAGGAGATCGGCCTGCGGCTCGCCGACGCCGGCGTGCACGCGCTGATCGAGAAGCCGCTGGCACCGTCCGTCGAGGCGGCGCGCCGGCTGGTGGACGCGTTCGAGAGCAGGGGCCTGGTCGGCGCGGTCGGACACATCGAGCGGTACAACCCGTCGCTGCAGAGCCTTCGGACCCGGCTCGAGGCCGGCGAGCTCGGCGACATGTACCAGGTCGTGACCCGCCGCCAGGGTCCCTTCCCGGGTCGCATCGCCGACGTCGGCGTGGTGATGGACCTGGCCACCCACGACATCGACCTGACCGCCTGGGTGACCGGACGCGAGTACGTGCACGTCGCCGCGTACACCGTGTCGCGCAGCGGCCGCCCGCACGAGGACATGGTCTCCGCGGTGGCCGGCCTGGACGGCGGCCTGATGGCGAACCACGTCGTCAACTGGCTCAGCCCGCTCAAGGAGCGATCCACGGTGATCACCGGCGCGAGGGGCTGCTTCATCGCCGACACGCTCACCGCCGACCTCACGTTCTACGCGAACGGCGCGGTCGGCACCGAGTGGGAGGCCCTGCGCGCGTTCCGCGGCGTCGCGGAGGGAGACATGATCCGGTACGCGATCCCGAAGCGGGAGCCGCTGCTGGTCGAGCACGAGCGCTTCCGCGACGCGGTGGAGGGCAAGGACAGCGACATCGTCACCCTGCGCCAGGGCACTCGTACGGTGGAGGTCGCCGCGGCGGTCCTGCGCTCGGCCCGGGATGGCATCACCGTGCAGGTGCCGTTGTCTTCCCGTACCGCCTGATCCGCCATGCAGGGGCTCTCGAGTTCAGTGGACGACGTGACCCAGCCCGAACCGGCGACGGACACTCCGCCCGTCGCCGCCGTGGCTGTCCCGGACGGCCCGGGCGTCCGGCAGCCGCGCGCGCTGTACCTGTCGTTCTACTTCCCGCCGAGCCGGGCCAGTGGTGTGTTCCGCGCCCGGGCGACGGCCAATCATCTCGCCGAGGCGGGCTGGGACGTCACCGTGCACGCCGGCCCGCGCGAGTTCTTCGAGCACTACCTGGACAGCGGCGCCGATCCTGGGTTCGAGTCCACGGTGGACTCACGAGTGCGCATCGTGCGTCCGCCGATGAACTACTTCCATTTCGAACACGACATCCGCCGGTTCGGCTGGTTCCGGCGAAACTTCCCGAGCACCGCGCACAACCTCTACTTCATCGCACAGCGCAAGATCTTCGCCGAGCATTATCTGGGGTGGATCCCCGGGGTGCTCAAGGCGGCCGTACGCCACCATCTGCGCCGGCCGTTCGACGTGGTGATCGCGACCGGCAACCCGTTCGTCTCGTTCGCGGCGGCCCGGCTGCTCGGTAAGATGTTCCGCATCCCGTACGTCGTGGACTACCGCGACGCGTGGACCTTCAACCAGTTCACCGAGCAGGTCCGGTTCCCCGAGGGCGGCCGGATGATGCGGTGGGAGGAGATTGTCCTGCGGGACGCGGCGGAGATCGTGTTCGTGAACCACGGCATGCGCCAGTGGCATATCGACCGGTACCCGTTCGCGGCGCAGAAGATGACCGTCGTGCCGAACGGCTGGGAGCCGGAACTGATCGGCCGCCCCGAGTACCGCGCCACCGAGCCGGCCCGGCCGTTGCGGTTCAGCTACCTCGGCACGGTCACCTCGTATCTCCCGCTGGACGTGCTGTTCGAGGGCTGGCGCCAGGCGCGGAGCCACCCGCTGATGGCCGGTGCGGAGCTGAACATCCACGGGCACCTCGGCTTCTTCCCGCACGACGTGGCTCCGCTGCGGGAGCGCATCGACCGCGAGGCGGCCACCGGTGTGCACTACCGCGGCGCATTCGCCAAGACCGAAATCGCCCGGTTGTACGACGAGACCGACGCCCTGGTGTTCTGCGTGCCCGGCGCCAAGTACGTAACGACCGGCAAGGTCTTCGAGTACATGGCGAACGGCAAGCCGATCGTCTCCGTGCACAAGCCCGACATCGCCGCCGTCGACGTGCTGGCCGAGTACCCGCTCTGGTTCAGCGGGCGGCGGCTGGACGCGGACACCGTGGCCGAGTCGTTGCTGTCCGCCGCCAAGGCGGCTCGTGACCTGGACCGGCCCACCTTCGAATCGGCGCTGGCGCACGCCGACCGGTACACGCGCGCGGCCACCCTCTCGCCGTGGGAGCACCGGTTGCGCGCCCTCGCGAAGGAGCACCGGTGAGCCTGCCGTACCGCTCGGTGGTCTATATCGCCCTGGGTCCGCGGCGCATCCGCGCGGCGCGGGAGTACGCCACCGAACTGGCCGTCGCGGGCGCGCGTGTGCTGCTCGTCGTCGCCGACCATCCGGGTTGGACGGGCGAACCGGTCGCCGACGGTGTGACCGTGCATCGGCTGGGCGCGCGGAATCTGCGTACCGCCCTGCGTGCCGCCCGCCGCTACCTGCTCGCGGCGGACGGGCCGCTGGCCAACGCCGACCTGCTCCTGGCCGGCGACGCGGAGGCTGCGCCGATTGGCTACGCCGCGCGCCGGCGGTTCCCCGACCTGGTGGTCCAGCACGAGCCGTCGGCCGATCCCGCCCGTCGCACCGCTGAGGCCGACCTGGCCGTGGTCACGCCCTGGTACCCGTCGCCGAATGACCCGTTCGCGGGCGCGTTCGTCAAGGCAACCACGGACACCGTGCTCGGTGCCGACCTGGGCCGGATCGTCACCCTGCACTCGGAGAGCTGGCTGTTCCCGGCGCACCGGCTGACCGGCAAGGTGGTACGGGTGGCGTTCGAGCGCGAACTGGACCGCACCGGTGGCCTCGTGGTCGAGGACACGCCCGAGGGCGAGCTCACCCGGGTTGCCATCCCGTACCTGATCGGCGGCAACATCGTGCCCTGGGTCCAGGCACAGATCGAGCGGCTGCATGCGACGTTGCCGACCGGGCGGATCGAGGCCCCGTTGATCCACGCGCACACCGGGCACTACGGCGGGGTCATCGCCAACGCGCTGGCCCGCGACGACGCCCGGATCGTGG